>CAZGGZ010000039.1:0-8537 GCA_964525415.1 uncultured Rikenellaceae bacterium
ATGGCGGGTATAGCCAGGGGAGCCACTATTGCCCCGACATTTGTCCCTGAGTTTAGTATCCCGAAAGCAAGGGCTCTCTCTTTCTTCGGGAACCATTCAGCTACCGATTTATTGGCAGCAGGGAAGTTTCCTGATTCACTTATTCCAAGGAATCCTCTCCAGAACCCGAAACCCCACACACCTTTTGCCAGGGCATGACCCATTGCTGCAATGCTCCATAAAATTACGGAAGCACCATATCCAATTTTAGTTCCGATCTTATCGATTAGGCGTCCGGCGAAAAACATCCCAACAGCATATAAAAGCTGAAAAGTCATGATGATATTCGCATAATCTTTCTCGCCAATCCCAAGGTCTGAATCGAGAAGAGGTTTAAGAATCCCTATTATCTGCCTGTCAAGGTAGTTGACTGTTGTTGCAAAGAAGATCAGCGCACAGACGGTCCATCTGTAGTTACTGAATTTTTTTGTCTCTGACATAGTAAGTTATTTGGTTGGTTAGGTTATACGTTATATGTTGATGATGAAGTCGTTCCGCCGCGTCCTGTCCAGTTTGTATGGAAGAACTGGCCTCTTGGCTTGTCTGTTCTTTCATAGGTATGCGCTCCAAAGTAATCTCTCTGAGCCTGCAGAAGATTTGCCGGAAGTCTTTCACAGCGGTATCCATCGAAATATCCGAGCGCTGAAGAAATTGCAGGTACAGGGATACCATATAGTGCTGCAGCCGAGACAACGTTTCTCCATCCTTTCTGAGCATTCTCCACCTTATCTTTAAAGAACGGATCCAGGAGAAGATTTGTGTTTGATGGATCATTTTCAAATGCCTCCTTTATTTTGCCAAGGAACGCTGATCTTATTATACAGCCCCCGCGCCACATAAGGGCAATGCCTCCGTAATTAAGCTCCCATTTGTATTCCCGGGCAGCTGCTCTCATGAGAGTATAACCCTGTGCATATGAAACGATCTTTGAAGCATAAAGAGCCTCCTTAAGGTCATTAAGGAATTCAGGCTTCTTGCCCTTGAAGGCAGCAGAGAGGCCTTTCAGGATTTTTGAAGCTTTTACTCTCTCTTCCTTTACTGCGGAAAGACATCTTGAGAAGACAGCTTCACCTATAAGGGTGAGTGGTATCCCCAGATCAAGGGCGGCGACTCCGGTCCATTTGCCCGTCCCTTTTTGTCCTGCTGTATCAAGTATCTTATCTACAAGAGGTTTCCCATCGGTATCTTTATATGCCAGAATATCCCTGGTTATTTCAATGAGGTAGCTGTTGAGCTCACCTTCATTCCATTCCCTGAATACCTCGTGCATTTCATCGGCATTCATATGAAGAAGATCCCTCATTATCTGGTAAGCTTCGCAGATCAGCTGCATATCCCCGTATTCAATGCCATTATGTACCATCTTGACAAAGTGTCCTGCACCATTGTCTCCCACCCAGTCGCAGCATGGAGAACCGTCCTCCACCTTTGCAGCTATCGCCTGGAATATAGGTTTTACATGAGGCCATGCTGCCTTTGATCCTCCTGGCATTATTGAAGGACCAAGCAATGCTCCCTCTTCTCCTCCTGATACTCCTGTACCGATGTATAATAATCCCTTGCTCTCAACCAGGATTGTCCTCCTGTTTGTATCGGGGAAATGAGTATTGCCTCCGTCAATGATTATATCTCCTTTCTCAAGATGGGGTATAATAGTATTGATCATATCATCCACGGCGCTTCCGGCCTTTACCATGATCATTACTTTCCTGGGGCGGCTGAGGGAACTGACAAGCTCTTCTATGGAATGAGCTCCTGTAATATTCTTGCCTTTTGCCCTTCCTGCAAGAAAATCATCAACTTTTTGCAAAGTTCGATTATAGACAGTTACCCTGAATCCCTTGCTCTCCATGTTGAGCACCAGATTCTCACCCATAACTGCCAGGCCAATCAATCCGATGTCTGATAATGTATTCATAATTGTGTGATAATTTTTGTTTTAATTTGTTTTTATCGGTACTCGGTCCTTGGTACTCGGTCCTCGGTTGATTGAAACTACCGAGGACCCGGCACCGAGCACCTAGAACCTTCCCGTTTTATAATATTCTTTTACAACCTCATCCATCACCCAGCTTGTTCTTGCAGCGGAGATACCTGTTGATACTGCTTTTCCTTCCCCTGACAATTCTTTGACTATCTGTTCAATAAGGTAATACTGAACATGTTCTGGTCTTTCATTTACGAATTCCTGGCGTCCGTTTTCATTTGATAATACAACAGGCTCAAAAGTAAAAGTCGAAGATTTTATCATCCCTTTTTCTCCGAATATTTCAAGTGAATCCCGGTTGATTTCCGGTGATACAGTGAAGCACCAGATGCCTGTTGCAACGATATTCTCACCGTAAACAAGCGAAGCGGAAACAAAATCCTCAGCCTTGTAAAGTCCAGCCTGGTTAAGCGCCACTGATTCAACTTTATGTGCCGGACCAAAAATGAAATCCAGGTAATCAAGCTGATGCGAGGCGAGGTCAAAGAAATGTCCCGCACCTGAAATCTCCGGTTTGACACGCCAGGGAAGCCGTCCGGCTTTTTCATCTTCAGATAGGCAATTGTATATCTGAAGATGTACGAATCTCACTTTACCGATCGAACCATTTTCAATCAGTTCCTTTATTTTCAGGAATCCGGGAAGTGTTCTCCTGTAATAAGCGACAAAGACAGGCAGCCTGTATTTTTCAGCAGCTTTATTTATCCTGACACACTCCATGTAGTTCAGTGCCATTGGCTTTTCAATATAAACCGGCTTTCCTGCTTTAAGAACTTTGACAGCATATTCAGCATGACTGTCAGGCGGAGTTGCAACATAAACAGCATTGACATCCCTGTCATTAATAAGATCATCGGCATTGGAATAAAAACGGGGTACATTATGTCTTTTTGCATACTCCTCTGCAAGAGCAGCATCCCTCCTCATAACTGCATGCAGCTGCGAATCCTTTACCTTGTTAAAAGCGGGACCGCTTTTAACTTCTGTGACATTTCCGCATCCTATGATACCCCACCTTATCATAAAATCACTTAAAGATTCATTTAAGTCTTTCTTTTGAACTCCATAGTCCTACTGCCGGATTTGATATATAGAAGATCTCCTCACCGTCCCTCATTTTATTAAAACCGTCCCTGAGCTTCGCAGGATTATATTTCTTCATCATTTTTTTGAGGCTGGCATATTTAAAGTTCACCGATTCAATTTCTTCCTTTGTAAGAAAACCGGGGCAGTAGGTTACGGAAAACCTGCCTTCTGTGCTTCCATGAATAAAATGAGCGGCCGCACTCAGGTTATTACGCAGTTCCTCATTTTCCTTCAGTGCGGCAAGCGTTGCGGGAGTTCCCCTGTAACCATATTTCCTGATCAGCCTGTCAATCTCCTTATCTTCCCCAAACTCCTTCAGTCCGGGTGCAAGAACTATCAGCTCACCGTTGTCAGCCATGGCCATACGTGTCCTGTAGATGCTTTTGTTTCCAAGCCATGTGCTTTTAAATTCGGACGGGTCAAGATATACAACTACTTTTTCAAGAGGCTTATCGAATACCGTGAAATTAACCTTCAGTGATAACTCGGCAGCCAGGCTGAAAACCTCCTCATCATCTCCTATATAAAGACCTCTGATTACCAGCATGCCTGTATTATCATACCCGATCACTGTATGAACATAGACTACCGGCAGATGTGAAATGAAGTGCGAGGATGCATAGTTAAGCATACTTCTTACGGGATTATCGGCTTTCCCCAGTATCCTCTCTATCCCGTATACGGCACCGACAAAATGGCTTTTGTTTATTCCTTCAGGACCACCGGTACCCACAAAAAGATTCTTATTATAGTTTGCCATACCGATCACTTCATGCGGAACTACCTGGCCTACAGACAATATCAGGTCGTGACCTCCATGATACACCAGCCTGTTAAGCTGTGCCGGCCATGAATAATCAAGTGCTCCGCCAGTGATCTCTGATATATATTCTCCGGGAACCGTGCCGGCAGTAACAATATCATTTCTCCAGTCATGTACACGGAACAATTCTTTTGGAACGCCCCTGAACATCTCTTCGAGCTCCTTGTCTGTCATTGGTTTATGGGTTCCCAGGGCTGGCAGAATATCCTTAAGATTTTCCTTGTAATATTTATACAGCAGAGTGGTTATATCTCCTGCCCGTGAATGAAACCTTGTAAAATCAGGAGGGACAACAATGACTTTCTTTCTTGACCCCAGTTTTACCAGAGCCGAATAAAGACCGTATTCAAGGTCATTTAAGTTAATGACCGTATCTGGTGAACCTGACTGAAAGTATATCATTTTTAATTACTTTTAATCGTTATTTTGAGATCCCAGATTCCAAATTCCAAGTCATCTGTAATTTTGAATTTTGAATCTTGAATTTAAACTCCGGAATATGCACTAAACCCCCCATCTACCGGTATAATGACTCCTGTTACAAATTTTGACAAGTCGGATGCCAGATAAAGAAGCGTTCCAGTCAGCTCTGCCGGAGATCCATACCTTTCCATCGGAGTGCTGTTGATTATTTTTCTTGATCTGGCCGTTGGTTCGCCTGTCTTTTCATCAAACAGCAGGAACCTGTTCTGGTTCGTTACGAGGAAACCCGGGGCGATAGCATTTACTCTGACTCCTGTTTTTGAAAAATGCACTGCCAGCCATTGTGTGAAATTATTAACAGCTGCTTTTGCAGCAGAATAGGCTGGGATCTTTGTCAGAGGGCGGTAGGAGTTCATCGAGGAAATATTGATTATCACACCGGACCTCTTTTTAACCATGTCAGTGCCAAAAACCATGGATGGAAGCAGTGTGCCCTTAAAGTTAAGGTCAAATACCTTATCAAAACCTTCAGCCTGAAGCCCGAAGAAAGTCTCTTCATCTTTTTCGCTGCCGTCCATTTTTTCAACTTTTGTTGTTGCTGCAGGTGAATTGCCACCAGCCCCGTTGACAAGAATATCCACGGGTCCGAACTTGTCGTTCACCACTTTTTTTGCTGCTTCAAGCGAGCTTTTATCAAGAACACTTGCTGAAATACCTATAGATGGTGTGCCATGTGTTTTTTCAATTTCACAGGCTGCAGCTGATGCGGCATCCTTGTTGAGATCAAGGATCACTGTTTTAACACCATTTGCTGCAAGCGATTTAGCCATTTCGGAACAGATCACACCGGCACCTCCTGTTATGACTGCCACTTTGTTTCTTAGATTCAGTTCATTCATATATCTTTTCGTTTTCTATTTGCTCCCTTACCTCTCCCCCGGGGTGAAAGGGGCTAAAACAATTTCAGCATAAGCGTCCCCCTCTCTCCCGGGAGAGGGGGAATGAGGGGGTGAGGTATTAAAACTTAAAATACTCTTTTGCATTTTTGTACGATATCCCTTCAACCATCATTTTAAGAAGCTCATCTTCATCCGGGATCAATCCTTTCTCGACCTCCTCGCCGATATAGTTACAGGCTATGCGCCTGAAATATTCATGTCTGGGGTAGGAGAGGAAACTCCTTGAATCTGTTACCATCCCTGCAAATCTGCTGAGTAGTCCCAGTGATGCAAGGTCACGCAGATGTTTTTCCATTCCGTTTTTCTGGTCGAGGAACCACCAGGCAGCACCATATTGTACCTTTACAGGTGTTGAACCATCGTTAAAGTTCCCGGCCATGGTTATCATCATCTCATTATCAGCAGGATTCAGGTTATACAGAATGGTTTTTGCAAGTTGTTCTGTTTCATCAAGGCTGCTAAGGAATTTCGACATTCTGAGTGCATCCTGAGGAACTCCGATGGAATCCCATCCTGTATCAGGACCCATCAGCCGGAATTTACGCACATTGTTGTTTCTCATTGCTCCTACATGAAATTGCTGTGCCCACCCTCTTTTATGATTCATCCGGCATAACTCAGTCATTGCTGCAGTTTTATACTTTTCCGATTCTTCACTTGAAAGAGAATCTCCTTTAAGAATCTTCCTGAATATCTTATCAGCTTCAGATTCGGTATATGTGATAAAGTAGAAACGGTCAAGCCCGTGATCGGATAACCGTGCACCCATTTCGTGGAAGAACTTATGCCTTCCATCAAGCGCTTCAATGAGGTCCCTGAAGGATTTGATTTCTTTTCCGCCTGCCTTGCCCAGCTTTTCAATATAGGATATGAATTTTGCAGGATCTTCTGTTTTTACTGCATTATCGGGACGGAACGCAGGCAATACTTTTATTTCAAAAGAGTTTTTCAGCTTTTTATGTAACTCAAGGTCATCAGCAGGATCATCGGTAGTGCATATAATTTCAACATTCATCTTCCGGATCATTTCCCTTATGCTGAATTCCTTTGTCCTTAGAAGCAAGCTTGCCTTTTCATATATCTCTGCACCGGTAGAGGGGGAAAGGATTTTGAAAATATTGAAATATCTTGCAAGTTCAAGATGCGTCCAGTGGTACAGTGGATTACCTGCAGTATAAGGTACTGTCTCAGACCATTTCATGAATTTTTCAGTATCAGAGGCTTTGCCAGTGCAGTATTTCTCGCTGATTCCGTTGGTCCTCATTGCGCGCCACTTGTAATGATCACCTTCAAGCCATGCCTGTGTGAGGTTGTCAAACTGACGGTCGCCTTCTATCATGGATGGAGACAGATGACAGTGAAAATCAATTATCGGCTGGTTTTCAGAATACTGATGATATAATCTTACCGCTGTACTGTTGCCGAGGAGGAAATCCTCGTGAATGAATGGTTTCATTATGAAAGATTTTTATTGATTCATCCGGTTGATATTGCTTTTGCAATATACCAAATATATTTTCGTGAACGAACACGATGTTGAGAAAAAAGATGCTATTTTTGTTAATAATCTGTAAATGAAACCACGATCATGAAAGTAGAACTGCGTTACGCTTCACACCCGACGGATTTTAAAAATTATGATACTGAAAATATCAGGAAGGAATTCCTTATCGAAAAGGTTTTCGTGAAAGATGAAATATCTCTTGTCTATTCGTTATTCGACCGTTATATGGTTGGAGGAGCGATGCCCGTAAAAAAAGCTCTGATCCTTGAGACGGCTGATGACCTGAAATCAACCTATTTTCTTGAACGAAGAGAAATGGGCATGATAAATGTCGGAGGACCGGCTGTAATAGAGTCAAAAGGAAAAACCTGGAAAATAGGACATAAGGAAGCTCTTTACCTGGGAAAAGGAACAAAAAATGTAGTATTCAGATCAGCCGATCCGAAAAAACCTGCAAAACTTTATATCAATTCTGCGCCGGCTCATCATGAATATCCTTCACAGAAGGTAACTCTCAAGAATGCAGAGGTTGTGGTCCTCGGAACACCGGAAGCTTCAAACCACAGGACAATAAACAAGCTGCTTGTGAACAGCGTCCTGCCTACATGCCAGCTGCAAATGGGTATGACCGGGCTTAAACCCGGGAGTGTATGGAACACAATGCCGGTCCATACACACAACAGGAGGATGGAAGCCTATTTTTATTTTGAGGTGCCGGAAAAACAGGGTATCTGCCACTTTATGGGAAACCCGGATGAAACCAGGCATATCTGGATGAAAAATGAACAGGCAGTGCTTTCTCCGTCATGGAGCATCCATAGCGCGGCAGGGACATCAAATTATACTTTTATCTGGGGTATGGCAGGTGAAAACCTCGATTACGGTGATATGGATGTAAGATACCCTGATACACTAAAATAGACACTCATGAAGGATTTATTTGATCTGACAGGAAAGGTTGCCCTCGTTACCGGAGGCACACATGGAATTGGTCTCGCTATTGGGATCATACTTGCAAAAGCAGGCGCAAAAGTCTGTGTCAACGACCTGCAGGATGATAAGCTTCAGGGATGTAAAGAAGCCTTTAAGAAAGAAGGACTTGATGTTTACACACTTAAATTCAACGTAACCGATGAAAATGATGTCGACAAGGGAATAACCATGATCGAAAAGAACATCGGTGTTATTGATATCATTGTTAATAATGCCGGAATTATAAAGCGGATACCGATACTTGATATGACAGTGGCCGATTATAAGCAGGTCATTGATGTTGATCTGGTTGCGCCTCTCATAGTTACAAAAAGAGTGGCTCCGAAGATGATAGAAAAACGCAGCGGCAAGATTATCAATATGTGCTCGATGATGAGCGTTTATGGACGCAACACGGTGTCAGCCTATGCATCCGCAAAAGGCGGACTGAAGCTGCTTACTCAGAATATGTGCTGCGAATGGGCAAAATACAATATTCAGGTAAATGGAATCGGTCCGGGTTATATAGCTACTGCCCAGACAGCTCCTATCCGCGAGAACGGACATCCTTTCAATGATCTTGTGATGACAAGGACTCCGGCTGGAAGATGGGGAGAACCAAAAGATGTGGCTTATGCCGCTTTATTTCTGGCATCAAAAGCCAGCGATTTTGTTAACGGCCATATTCTTTATGTCGACGGAGGCATACTTGCTAATTTCGGGTATGTGAAAGGGGAAAATGAA
>CAZGGZ010000039.1:8637-28603 GCA_964525415.1 uncultured Rikenellaceae bacterium
CTCACGCACTCCTTCTTCCTCCTTCGCCCTGCCATTGAAATAAAGTATAGTTGCAAAAATAGGCAGTAAAGGAAAATAAAGAGCATTTACCAGGGATCCGAGTATGATATACGCCGGATTCTTTAAATAGTCTATTGCATTCACAGCTTCCTCAGGATTAATGATCCCTTTGAAGATGCTTCCGGTGAAGGGAATCATTATTATCATCGAAAGTACAAGAGAAAGCACAATAAGGATGAGTACAAAAACAGCAACCCATCCTAAATTGGTCCAGAATCCTTTATGAGCTAACCCGAATGAACGGGTTATTGCATGACCGATATTGTTCCCTTCGACCATCAGTAATGGCAGGAAAAACATATATATTGTCATCAGATAGAGAGCAACAAAGAAAATACCGATAATGAGAGCCAGAAGCCCCAGTAAAAGAGCAAACGACCCAAAGAAAGCAAAGAGCACTATAATAATAAGATATGGTACAAAATATTTAAGTGCCTTGTACAGTGAATTGAAGATATTGACACTGCTGTCCACAGGACAATAAATAATATAATATTGAAGGATCGTCGTAAAAAGAAGGTTTACCAGTGACAGTATAACCATAGGCCATATGAATTCCTTCATTTTAGCGAGCATCTCATAAGGATCCGTCAAAGAAGTAAGACTGCTGAAATCAATTGTCGTTGAGAAGTATTGCATTAAAAGCGACATCACAAACGATGCTGTAAACAGAACAAGGAATCTCTTCCTGTAAAAATCCCATAATGAACTCATTGCACTGTCTAGAGTATGCTTTTTGTATAACGGATGACTACTGAATTGCTCCATACAATTATATTTTATTTACCAAATCTAAATATTATTATTGTTTCCAGGTACTTATTCCCCTGTCTTTTCTTTAGATTAATTACCCGCAACCAGTAACCAGCTTTCATTTCCCTTTTCGCCACTCCCTCAGGATATTCGAAAAGGGAAAAATCGACGGCTTCCTCTTCGGATGAAATATTCCCTCATTCGCCGCCCTCACATCCTCAATTGTGTAGAATGCTTTTGGATTATAACCTTCAATCAGATCAAGTACTTTTTCAATCTCATTCCTGTGAACAATAGTATAGATGAGGTTGACCTTCTCTATTGCTCCGTGGGCTTCAACAGTTGTTGCCCCATAACCATTGGTGTTCAGGATCTTCACCAGCTCAGGACCGTTCTGATGGGTGAAAACCCTTATAAGCTGGATACCCAGAGCCAGCTTTTCCTCGATTATCATTCCAACCAGGTTGCCTGTTGCAAAGCCTGCTGCATAAGCAACATAATTCACATAATTATCAAGGTTCTGCATTATCTTGCTTATAGCTGTGATCCATATCAGCACTTCAAAGAATCCCAGAATAGGGGCAATGTATTTCTTGCCTTTAGATACAAATATTATACGCAGGGTGCCGATAGACTGATCACATATCCTCGCAAGGAAGATCAGGATGGGCATTATGACATAACTGAACAGACCGGAGTCGAAAAAACTTGTTTCCATGATGAACGAGATTAGACAGGAACAAATATAGATATAAAGGCATAACGGTACAACGGCGCAATGGTACAACGGTACAACGGTTCAACGGCACATCACGCTTTCGTTTTGTAATGCGGGTCATAGATCGCCTCGCTTTCCGTATTTCAGGCGGAGATCAACTTCGTTATTATAAACATAATAGCAGGGTTCTTCACAGTAATCCTCATCATAAATAACATGAGGAGTCAGTGAATTGACAACTATATAATGATTCCCTCTGACATAATAGCTTGCTGTAAATGTATACGTCCTGTTCAGAGCCAGGGTCCTGTATAAATATTTGGCTTCAGTTATTATTGATTCATACACTACATTGTCTTCAAGATTCCCTTCATAAATTGTTACAGTAGTTTCATTATAATAATCAAGTTTTATCCTGATCTTGGCATTAAAGGGTTCTTCTGATAAGCACTCGGAACAATAGATAATATTTGAACCAGGCTTTTCACATGAGAAAAACAGCACCAGCATGCTGAAAATGATCAGGACAGCAAATATCCTTATATGACCTTTTAATACCATTTGATACTTTTTACAGGTGCTCTTACATTATCAAAAAAGAAATTGTAAAGAAAGCCCAACCGGCACCAGAGTGGCCCTATTTTATAAAAATCAGTGGTGGTGAATTCAATGCCGGAGATCAGTGATATGTTCTTCTTCGACCATTTAAAGGTGACAGCAGGCATCACCTTAAACTTGTTTCCCGGAGTTAAAAGTGTTCCTTTTAGTTTATTTCCAAATGAATAACCCGCAGATAATGAGGTTGTAACATAATAATTGCTTTTGAACAGGTTATCTGTGACCGGAAATTCCCTGATAACTCCGGCATATACAAGAGAGCTTCTGTCAAAGTATTGATAAAACCTGGTTTCAGTGTCTTTTATCAGCACCCTTGTATACCATGGCTTTGTATCGAATCCTGCTATTATGCCAAGATTCCTGAATGGTTCTTTGAATGTAATGCTTATTCCGGTATAGAAATCCCTGAAATCAGTCTTGAATGAAGATGACAGGGACATCTGGTCAAATTTTGTTTTTTTGTTTGCCGGGAAATTATGTTTTTCAAGAAGGTCTATTATCTCCTTGTCACTGTAGGCAATAGCTATTCTGTATGGATTTACGACATTCCTTTGAGGATCAGCCCATCTGTTACCGGTATTTAACAGCATTTTTGCAGCCTCATCCTGGTCGGATCTTATTGTAAGATTCAATGCATCCCAGTTATGGATGTTCTTTTCATAAATGTCTACTCCTTTCTGACGAAGCAGATTCATCATTAAGGTGTCTCCGTTCTGGGCTGCAATCAGGAATGGTGTGAATCCTTCATTGTCCCTTGCCTCCATATTGGCTCCGTTCCTGATCAAGAGCTCAGCGACATCGGAAAAACCTGACCATATTGCAGCCATCAGCGGAGTTGTCCCGTCGTTCGATTTAATATCTGTGTCCGCATCATAATAAAGAAGAAGATCAGCAATCTGAAGGAATCCGTAAACAGATGCAAAATGCAATGATGCGGCTCCGTAGCTGCCCTGGTAATTCACGTCAGCCCCGTATCTGATAAGGATCTCCGCAATTTCAAAGCTATTGTTCTTGACAGCTATCATAAGAGGTGTCTCGCGCCTGGCTGTTATCTTGTTGACATCAGCTTTGTACTGAAGAAGGATCATGACTGTTCTTGGCTGGTTATTATAGACAGCATAAACAAGAGGTGTGACTCCCTCGCTGGTCTCTGAATCAACATCTGCACCCATGATTATCATCCTTTCAACCTCAGCAGAATAGCCTTCCGAAGCTGCCAGCATCAGATTGTATTCAAGGGCGCCGGAGACAAGAAGAGGGAGGTACTCCGAAGTATCTATCTCAACTACTTCAACCTGTGCATGCAGGTTAACTGACCAGCAAAGAATTATTGCCGGTATAAGGCAACGCATTAATGACACTCTTTTTGACATCGCGTTTACAAAGTTAATTTTTTGGTTTTATGTAATCTTGATATGAATACTTTTTTAATTTTGATTCCAGAAAAAAATGGCTTTACATTTGGCAAGGATAAAAAAAATACTGCTGGTAGCACTCCTGGCTTCAGTTGTCAGCTATAATCCCGGTGCTGTTGAAAAAAACAACAATATCGAAGAAAAGCTGGTACCAGACAATGTGAGGATTACCAATAACCATTCGTCAGGAAGGGATTTTGCAGCTGCCGAAAGAAGCATAAGATCTTTTATGAGGAAATGGTCTATAACCGGCGCCTCAGTTGCCATAGCGAAAGACGGAAAACTGATTTATGCCAGAGGATTCGGGTATGCAGACACAATTTCAAAGGAAGAAATACAGCCATATCACAAATTCCGTCTTGCAAGCATCTCGAAGCTTGTCACTGCTGTTGCAGTTATGAAGCTGGCAGAGGAAGGCAAATTATCCCTTAATGACAGGGTTTTCGGTCCGGATGGGATCCTTAATGACCCTTTTTTCAGTAACCCTAAGGATAAAAGGGTTTATGGCATTACTGTTGCACACCTTCTTAGCCATGAGGGCGGTTGGACACAGCGATACGGCGATCAGATGTTCATGCCTCTGATAATTGCAGACCACATGGGTATGAAACCACCTGTTGATACCAGGACTATCATAAGATTTGCCCTTGATAAAAGACTCCACTTTACACCTGGAACAGGCAGGGCTTATTCAAATCTCGGGTACAGCATACTTGGGCTTGTTGTTGAAAAAATATCAGGAATGTCTTATGAGGAGTATTGCCGGAAGGAGATACTTGAGCCTGTAGGGATATATGATATGGCTCTTGCCCATAACCTTCCTTCAAGGAAAGCTGCCTTTGAGGTTACATATTATGCACCTCCGGATGTCGTCGCTAAACCTTCAATTTACGGTACAGGAGAAATGGTGTCGCCAAGCTATGGAGGCAATGACATCGAAGCTCTTGGAGGTGCAGGATCATGGCTCGGCACCGCTCCCGATCTTGTAAGGCTTCTGCTTGCAGTTGACGGATTTGAAACAAGAGAAGATATTCTGTCACCACAGAACATCCAGCTTATGACTGATAACCGGAACGGCCTCGCTCCGGTTGGCTGGAAGACAACGATAGATAACGGGACATGGTGGAGAACCGGATCATTTCCGGGGAGTGCCGGGATGATGAAAAGGCAGGCTGACGGAATAAGCTGGGTAGTACTCTTGAATTCCAGCGCATGGAACGGACCTGAGATATATTCATATATTAACGGCATGATGTACAGGGTTGTAGCCCAGATTGAAAATAAGGGCAATGAGGATCTTTTTGATCACTCCCTGCCGGTGCCTCTTTTTGCTGATTCAACCATTCGAATAAAAGGACTATAATGTGTTTCTCCGTAAATGTCAATCTTGTCAAGGAAGAACTTGAAGAAAGGTATGATATAAACTTCCCTGATAAATACCGGTATGAACCAAGCTATTATTATCATGCATTCGGACTGCCGGAAATACCAACAATATGTTCCGGTAAACCTGACACTTTCAGGATCCTTAAATGGGGTTTGATCCCTCCCTGGATCAGGAGCAATGAAGATGCCGAAGATATCAGGTTCAGGACTTTCAATGCAAGAGCTGAAAGCGTTGAGACCAAGCCTTCATTTTCATCTTCCTTCAGGTCGAAAAGATGCCTTATTCCCGTCAGGGGATTTTATGAATGGCAGCATGTGGGAAAGGATAAGATCCCCTGGTATATTTATCATTCTGAAGATGAAATATTTACACTTGCCGGATTATACAGTGAGTGGACGCCTCCGGGCAGCAGCGAAACTTTGGAGACATTCTCAATCATCACCACCGGCGCCAACGAACTTATGGCTGAAATCCATAATTCAAAAAAAAGAATGCCTGTGATACTGGACAGAAAAGATGAAAAGAAATGGATTGATCAATCAATATCTCCGGCAGAAGCGTCAGGAATGCTGAAGCCTTGTACTTCTGATCTGCTGAAAGCCCACACAATAAGTCCTCTTGTAAGCAGCAGAAATGCAAATAAGAACACTCCGGAGGTAATCCGTCCTTATGACTATAAACAAAACAAAGAGGATTTCTTATTCTGATTATAAGGCCCTTAAGCCCTAATACCTTGAAGTCATTTTATTGTGCAACAAAGTGGTAGGAGAGTGTTCCTGCCTGAAGCTTTGGTGAATAAAGATCCTGGTTGAACCGGGAGATCAGAGCTGTACTTATTGCAGTCTCTTCAAGGCATAAATCGGTGGTTGTGCTTTCAGTCTCAATGACCCTTGCCTCCTCTACGATACCTTTCTGGTTTACAAAAATTGCCAGTACAACCTTTCCGCTACCTTCACATTTGTATATTGGTATCGGCAGGTATGTATGATTGCGTCCCTTAAGATCATAATATATCCTGGTAGGTCCCTGGTAATTTGCTGCCATAACCTCTGATTCATCAGGCTTCTCCATCTCGTCCTCATTCTTCCTGTTCTCAAATGAAAGGTTTTCTTCTGCTGCAGCTTCCTTCAGCCTTTTCCATTCATCTATATAGTTGTCTTCTCCAAGCTTGCCACTTGCAATCAGTTCTTCTTTTACCTGATCGATATAATCTTCAGGATTAATCTGCACATCAGGTTTGTTGGCAAGATTACGAGCGATATTCAGCAGGTCATCGTCACCCTGAAGTATTCTTTCAATAGATGTGACAGGCAAATTGATCAGCTTTTCCTGCTCATCCGCTGCTTCAGGTTTGAATTCAGCAAATTCAATTGTGAATTCATTTTTCCGGTCAATATTAAGCGAACGTATCTGGAAAAACATGAAGATTATTGCTGCAGCCAGATGAATGATCACAGTACCAAGAATTCCGACGATCTTACCCTCATAATTCTTCATACGATGCAAAATTACAAAATGAAATTATCATTTTGCCTCTGGCTTTTTCTTCTTCCTGACCGGTTTTGCAGGTTGAGGTTTCTGTGTTGACTTGTTTTTCAGCAATCCGTTTTTAACGCCATTGATGAATTTTGCCCAGGCAAATGGATTCAGAAGGTTATTGACCGGGAACTGACCCCTTGTTGCCATGGCACTGAAATTCTGTTCCATAGCATACCTGTATCCTGCTTCAGGCGTAATAGTTACACCTGTCTGATTTGTTACTGCAATATATACTGATGCCAGGTTTTCGTTCATGTTTTCTATAAGGGGATCTTCAGGTTTCTCTTTTGTCATCTCCTTGATGAATTCATTGTATGTCTTCCATGGAAGGATTGTAACCTCTTCAATCGGAATAGTATCCAGTTCAAGCTTAATATCCACCATGCAGTGCCTGTTCTCATATGTCAGAGGTATAATGGTATGATATCTTTTAAAACCAAGTGCCCTGTAAAAAATAGTATCGCCCGGGACGCTTGTGATTGAATAGATGCCGGTTCTTTCGCTGATAGCTCCTCTTCGCATTTTTTTCGAGATGACTGCAACACCGGCTACAGGCCTGTCTGTAATGTCAGTTATTATCCCGCTTACCTGTATGAATCTTTCAGGACTGCCTGTCTGACTATGAAGTGGTAAAATGAGCAGCAGTGAAAGAATTATAGTATAAATTATCCTTTTCAAGAGTACCTGTAAACTGTATTAACGTGACAAGTCCTGTTTGAGTCTGCAAAGTAAACATTATTGAATGGAACCTTAAAACATTTAACGTAATTTTAAGTAATTTCACTTTTTTGAATTTAACAGTATGGCGAAACAACTTCTGCTGGGTGACGAAGCTTTGGCTCAGTCTGCCATTGATGCGGGGTTCAGCGGAATGTATGCTTACCCCGGAACTCCTTCCACGGAGATAATGGAATATATCCAGAGATCAAAAACGGCATCAGAACGCAACATACACAGGCAATGGTCATCAAATGAAAAGACAGCCCTTGAGGCAGCTCTCGGAATGTCATATGCAGGCAGGAGATCAATGGTAGCCATGAAGCATGTCGGGCTGAATGTGGCATCGGACGGATTCATCAATGCTGCCATAACAGGAGTCAACGGCGGAATGATAGTCGTCTCTGCCGATGACCCTTCAATGCATTCATCGCAAAATGAACAGGATTCAAGGTTCTATTCAAAATTTGCCTTTGTTCCCTGCTTTGAGCCTTCAAACCAGCAGGAGGCTTATGATATGGTATTTGATGCTTTTGAACTATCAGAGAAATTCAGGGTGCCCGTGATGATAAGGATTACAACCAGACTGGCTCATTCCAGGGCCGCGGTAGAGCTCGTCAGACATCCGATCCCTGAGAAGAAAATGAAACTTCCGTCCGATCCTGTTCAGTTCATCCTTCTTCCCGCACTTGCAAGAAAGAAATTCAGAGTACTGTTAAAATCTTATGAATCAATAAAATATGATGTCAGGATATCAAAGTACAATTCATTCAGCGACAGCAGCAAAAGAGAAACGGGGATCATAGCATGCGGAATAGCCTATAACTACCTTATTGAGAATATCGGTACATCATCAGGTAGTTATCCGGTGCTTAAGATAGCAGCCTATCCTTTTCCAAACGACCTGGTGAAGGAACTCACTGCGAGGTGCAGGGAGGTAATTGTCCTTGAAGAAGGGTATCCAATGATTGAGGAGAGCCTGAGAGGCATACTTGATGCCGGCATAAAGATCCTTGGCCGGATGGACGGAACCATACCGCGTGACGGGGAACTTAATCCTTCAATTGTCGCAAAAGCACTCGGAATGCCATTAGTTAGTGGCAAGGAAATCCCTCAGCTGGTGAAGATGAGGCCGCCTTCCTTCTGCAAGGGATGCGGTCATGCCGATATGTTCAATGCGCTGATAGACGCGTTGAGACCATTTGGTCCGGGGAGGGTGTTCTCTGATATCGGTTGTTACACTCTCGGAGCGCTTCCGCCATATAATGCAATTAATTCCTGCGTCGATATGGGAGCATCGGTGACTATGGCAATAGGAGCTGCTGATGCAGGATTGTTCCCCTCTGTCGCAGTTATAGGAGATTCAACATTCACACATTCCGGCATGACCGGATTGCTCGATGCAGTAAATAAGAATGCACCTGTAACAATAATAATATCCGACAATTCCACAACTGGAATGACAGGCGGCCAGAAATCGCAGGCAACAGGAAAGCTGGATCAGATTTGCCTGGGCATAGGAGTTCAGGAAGAACATCTGAAAACGATTAATCCTCTACGTAGGAATCATGAGGAAAATGTACGTATAATAAGAGAGGAACTTGAATATAAAGGTGTTTCAGTGGTAATCTCTGCAAGGGAGTGTATACAGACTGCCACAAGGAAAAAGAAAGCAGAAGCCCCAGGGGAATGAAAATTCAAAATTCAAGATTCAAAATTTACAATCTTGAATCTTGAATCTGAAATATTCTAAAGTAATGAAAAACGACATTATACTATCGGGTGTGGGAGGTCAGGGAATTCTTTCAATAGCAGCAGCCATAGGACTGGCAGCGGTTGAGAATAATCTTTTCCTGAAGCAATCCGAAGTGCATGGTATGAGTCAGCGGGGTGGTGATGTGCAGTCTCACTTCCGGCTATCTGATAAGCCTGTCGCATCAGACCTTATACCATACGGTAAAGCTGATCTTATAATATCTGTAGAACCAATGGAATCGCTAAGATATCTTCCATGGCTTTCAAATAAGGGATGGATAGTCACCAACTCCAATCCCTTTATAAATATTCCGGACTATCCTCCGGTTGAAAAAATACTTGACGAGATAAGAAAGATCAGGAACAATATAATAATTGATGCTGACTCTGTTGCAAAAGAGGCTGGTTCAGTCAAAGCAAGCAATATAGTTGTTCTTGGAGCAGCCTCTCACTTCATATGCATACCATTTGCTTCCCTTGAAAATGCCGTGCGGCAGCTCTTTGAACGGAAAGGGGAGGAGCTTATTTCAATAAACCTGAAAGCACTCAGAGCAGGGAAAGAATTCTCGGCCAGACACTTGTAATGTAGTTATTCAGGTCCTTCTAAAGATTTTTTTCAGGGCTCTCTTTGTGTTTAATCCGATCCTGAAAAGAAATTCGTCTGACGCAAATTCGCTGTGATCACGGGGAGGATGATCAATGATTTCCCTGAATTCGGAAAGTGTCCAGTCAAGTTTTTTTGCCACATATTCAAGATCATCATTTTTTTCTGCTTCACTGTAATCAGACTGGTTCATCAGCATCAGTGCTTCATACCTGGTAATCTGACCCGATATTATCAGACTCGATAAGTGAGCTCTTTTCTTGTTGAATTTAAACTTATGCGGAAGGTAATAACTCTGAAAGAACTTTGTGAACCTCGATTCATGATGTTTTCCCCCATAGTATTGCCAGCCGAGTTCCCTCCCCATAATTGAGATAGCGTCATCCTTCCTGTAGTCAAGATAGTTCAGCGGAGCAATGATTTTAATGTTCTTTATCAGGGAATAGTAAATATATCTTCTGAAGAATCCGATTGTAGGGAATTCTTTCAGCTCCTTTTCACCAAATCGCCTGTGTACTGAATGCAGGTGCCTGAGGTCCATCGCCTGGTGCCCCCATGAAGAGGGCAGGATTATTTCGGAGGTATAATTATTCCCGTTGAATGCATATTTTATGTTATTATCCTCAGCGAATCTGTACAGTCCGGCAAAGATTGCATGATCCTGAGGTATATCCTGGTCCATAACACTGGCTTTAAGGAATGCCCTCTGAAGATCTTTCATCTCTTCCCAGTTGACGACAAACGTATGAAGTTCAATATCAAGATGTTTTGTGATATTCTCAATATTCTTCACTGCCAGCTCGGAATTCCAGCCACAGTCGATATGAACAACAAGAGGTCTTAATCCGAGTTTTACCTTTGTGATATAGGCCAGGTACGAGCTGTCAACGCCTCCGCTCAGTCCGATGATACAGTCATATTCATTTCTCTTCTGTTCATTTCTTATCCTGTCGGCAATTTTATTGAGCATTTTTTCTCCTTTATCTCCTGTAAACCAAGTTATCGGTGCGAGTTCAATGGCTTTATTGCAGTGGTTGCAGTTTCCGTTGGCATCAAAAGTGATTTCATGATCTGATGTATCCATGATGCACCTGTTGCAGATTCTGTACTCTGAATTCGCCATAGTCAATGTTAGCTAAAAAGTCCGGATATTTCTTTGTATGATGGGTATGTAATCAAAACCGCACGTCGTTTACCATGGAAAACAAACAGACTGCCGGCAGCTGCTGCCGAAGCTCCTCCGTCACTGACAGCCAGCTTAAGGTCATTAAGATTTCCGGCTCCTCCGCAAGCTATCACCGGGACTTTGACTGAAGATGAAACACTTTTAATTAATTCAAGGTCATAACCTTCCATGGTGCCATCCCTGTCAATTGAATTGATAAAGATTTCTCCGGCACCCTTGTTCTCCATCTCTATAGCGTATTCAGCAGGATTTTTCCCGGTGTCACTTCTGCCGCCATTTACATAAACTGAATACCTTCCGGTAAACTTCTTCTTTACGTCCACGGATACAACAATAGTTGAGCTTCCGAATCTATTTACCGCTTCAGCAATAAAATCCTTTTTCTGAAAAGCCATGGTATTTATAATGATCTTTTCAGCACCCGACTTGATTATCTCTTCTATCTGTTCAATTGAACTGATTCCTCCCCCGTAAGCAAAAGGCATGAAGCATTCACCGGCAAGCTTGCGGATCATCCCGAATGGCGGTTCTTTCCTGTTTCCGGTTGCATCAATATCCAGGAAAATGAGCTCATCAACCTCTTTTTCATTGAATATTCTTACAGCATTGATAGGATCCCCAACATACACTGAATCCCTGAACCTGACCGTTTTTACAAGTCCGTTATTCCTGAGAAGGAGGCATGGTATTATTCTCTTTATCCTCATTTCAATACAACTCTGCAAAGTTTCTGAGCAGAGTCATTCCGAATTTATGACTTTTTTCAGGATGGAATTGCACACCTAAGATATTATCTCTTTCAAACGAGGATGTAAATTCTGTTTCGTACGATGTTGTTGTCAGAATGTCTGCAGGATCATTTATCCTTATGTAGTATGAGTGGACAAAGTAGAATCTGCTGTCAGGCTGCATGTTCGTGAGAAGCCTGCTATCCTTCTTCTGCCTGATAAAATTCCATCCCATATGTGGCGATTTATACTGGGAAGTATCTTTAAACCTGAATCTTACAGTTTCAGCTTCTATCCATCCCAGCCCTTTCAGTGTTCCCTCTTCACTTCTTTGAGTCATGAGTTGCATCCCCAGACAGATTCCCATAACGGGAACTCTCTCTTCCAGTGCTTTTTTACTGAGAATATCCTTCAAACCGAGGTTTTCAAGCATTTTCATTCCCTGGTCAAAGGCACCCACGCCGGGGAGTATTATCTTCGCGGCAGATGCAATTTCATGGGGATCGGACGTTACAATTGACTCTACCCTGATCTTTTTCAGCATGTTCTGGATTGATCCGAGATTGCCTGTCTTATAGTCGATGATCGTAATCATGAATCCGGACAATAAAACTGTAAATGTATAAAAAAAGAGGCTGACATAAATGACAGCCTCTTCACGGGAAACGCAGCGATTATTGAGTTTTACTCTTCCTCTTTCCCGTTCCCTTTGGGCGACCTCAGCATCAGGAGGTTGGAAAGCACGATATCTGTTACATTCTTCGTGACTCCTTTCTTATCCTCATAGCTCCTGTAAACGATCCTTCCCTCGATGGCAACTTCATGGCCTTTTTTAAGGAATTTGGAAGCACGTTCGGCAAGCCCGTTCCATGCAACAATGTTGTGCCAGGTTGTTTCTTCAACCTTC
Source organism: uncultured Rikenellaceae bacterium (assembly GCA_964525415.1). Lineage (GTDB taxonomy): Bacteria > Bacteroidota > Bacteroidia > Bacteroidales > VadinHA17 > LD21. The sequence continues at coordinate 21,025 of CAZGGZ010000039.1, forward strand.
TGTCCATCATTGTTTTTGTAGCTTTCATTTGTTGCCATCGTGAAATGCGCAACCTTCTTTCCGCTTTCAAGCGTTTTGATTTCAGGATCCTGACCAAGATTCCCGATTAACATTACCCTGTTTCTGAGTGCATTCATGACTTCTAAGTATTAGTGAGACATAATTTTTATTTCACACCAAACTTATACCCATTTTTCAAGCTCTCCCGGTTGATAAACATTTACATCCGGTTTATAATCTTTTATAGTCGTTTGTAACCGTTTGAAAACGTTTTTGTGTATCTTTATCAAAACTTTAGTGCTGTGGAACGAAAATGTCTCGATTGCGGCGATATAATACATGGCCGCACCGATAAAAAGTTCTGCTCTGACCAGTGCAGAAATAATTACAACAACCGGCTTAACCGCGATTCAAACAATTTTGTGAGGAATGTCCACGGTTTGCTGAGGAAGAACAGAAGGATCCTTGCTGATCTCTATGCAGAGGGGAAAATAAAAGTGCACAAAGATGCTTTGTTTGCTCTCGGCTATAACTTCAGCTTCTTTACCCATATTATAGAAACATCAAACGGCAAAAAGTACCAGTATTGTTTCGAATATGGTTACGCGGAAACCGGCGATGATTTCATTGAACTGAAACAGAATAGCCAGTACCTTGATTATCAGTAATCTGACGGGAAGAGCTATTTCGTCTTCAGGAACGGAAAATAATAATTTATGTTCTCTTTAGTCAGGCGGGTTCCATATTCTGAGTCCTGAAAAGCTTCACAGTATTTGACCTTGCTTCCTTTCTCTTTTCCATACAGCTCTATCAGCTTATCCCTGTAGGGATCAGCATCCGACCTTGCCATCCTGCTTTTTCCAAGCCAGGCCCTTCTCTCAGCATCTGTTGCAGGTACCTTGTCAAGCTCACCCCTGTTGAATGGCAGCCACTCATACATCTGTGACGTATGTTGATGATACATGTCTATTTTCTTTTCGATAACATCATCAACAGCAATACATACATCAGCTTTGAATGGTTCGGGATGAGTGAAACCATCACTCATATACAGGAACATGGGATTCCTGTCCAGGTGCCGTACCTCCGGAAGAATTTTGGGAACAGTAACCATATATGCTGCATCGAGTACGAGTGTGCCTGTATACCTGTGATCGGGGTGATAATCATAGGGTCTTGGGAAGATTACCAGGTCAGCTTTTTGTTCCCGGATCAGCCTGATTACCTGCAGCCTGTTCTCATATGTGGGCATCAGCTGCCCGTCATGGTTATCAAGAGTAATATAGCGGATTCCGATCACCTCACCAGCTCTTCTTGCTTCTTCACGCCTGACCTTCGCAAGTTCATCCGGCGGCAGCGACTGATGTCCGGCATCACCATTCGTCAATGATACCATAAGTACATCGTGACCCAGCTGTGCCCATTTATAAGCAGTTCCGCCTACCTTATCCGGATCATCAGGATGTGCTCCTATAATTATAATATGAAGCTTTTTGTTCTGATCGTTCACCTGAGCATCTATTGACTGGAAAAGACCTGTCAGAACACAGACCTGCAAAAGACAAATAATTGCTTTCATTTTAAATCGGGTTTTAATATTTGCGTATATAATAATAATATGATTGCCCCATCATCTTCTTTCAGAATTATTATTTACCATGAGGTGTTGGCAAGCTCCCACACATTAGCAAAGCTGATCTTAATTATTTTTTCCATGATATCCCAATTGAGTGTCGGCACTTCATCGTAAGGCGTATGGTACTCTTCCCTGTGACCGGGTTTAAACCTCATGACCGGCACACCAGCTGATACAAATGACCTGTGATCGCTTCCCCCCGGCGGATCATCGGAAGATTCATATATAACATCCAGTTCAATGCCGTATTTTTTCAGATTGCCTTCAGTGAGCTCTTTAAATCCGGTACAGCTGCTTGTATAGGTCATCGTGGCTTCATTAGGCTTATCGTCTGATACATAGCGTGATATCATGTCAAAATTTACATTCAGGCGAAGGTTTTTCAAAGGATAAGTAAGGTTATCAACATAATAGCGTGAGCCAAGGAGACCTTTCTCTTCGGCTGTCCAAAGCGCAAAAACAATTGTCTTTTCAGGTTTGCTGCCTGATTCCATGATGGCTCTGGCAACAGTAAGTACACCGACTGTCCCTGATGCGTTATCATCAGCTCCGTTCCATATATAGCCGTTAGCCATCCCCTCATGATCGTAATGGGCTCCAAGCACGATTACCTGATCAGGATCATTCCCTTCCACTACTCCGATCACATTTCTGACCTGAACTGCCGTGGTACTGACAACCGATCTGATATATATGGTTTTATCAGTCATTGCAGGAATTGCCCCTGGTTTGGCAGATTCGGCTTTTTTTACATAATCATCAATAAGAATGCCGGTTCCCTTAAGAATATGATCGGCAGCTTTTGCCGACACTGTTATCCTGATCATATCTTCAGAACTTGTTTTCCCGGGTATAGAATATCTTGCAAATGGCATGCCTGTTCTCTGACGCCTTTCAGACGGAGACATATTCAGAAAATCAGGCAATGGCTGATATCCGACAATGGTTGTACCGGGATTGAATTCAATGACACCTGCAATGCCCATGCTTCTAAGCATGTTTTCTGTCTCCCTGGAAGATGCTGATAATTCATCTGCTGTCAGCTTTTCCCTTGCAAATCCGGGAAATCCTGAAATTTTTAGAACAAACTTTCCCCTGACATCGATATTGCTGAAATCATTATACTTGAGTTTATCATTTTTAAATCCGTAACCGGCAAAAACCACAGGAGCTTCTATATCGATGTCCTGATAAGAGGATCTTACCAGGAAGTCAATATTTCTTTCAAATGACACTGTCTTTATCGTACCTCCTTCAATGGTTTTCACTCTCAGTATCTGCTCTTCCCCGGGTGTTGTCTTCAGGAGTGTAAAATTCTGAAAGTAGGTTCTCTGCTCTGAAACCTGAACCTGACCGAAACCTCTTACCCTCGGATAGTCGCCTCCGGGCCTGACCCCGTAAAGCTGCAGCATGCTTGCGATATAATCACCTGCAAGATATTCGCCTCTTTCACCGGCTTCCCTTCCTTCGGTCCAGTCTGATGCGAGAAAATTCAACTGGGCTTTAATTGCATCAGGAGTGATTGACTTCAGACCTTTTTCTATAGGTGTCTCCTGTCCATATCCTGACAGGAATACTAGCAATCCATATATCAGCAAACCAATTCTTTTCATTTCCTGAGACTAATAAGCACTCTAAGTTAATTATTAAAAGCACATCCTATTCCACCTTAACTTTTTTTAACCAACCACTGTTCAGAGGGAAGAATTTGAGGAGATGAAGGAGATTATATTTTCAAACCTTGAAACAAAATAAAAGAAGCTCCGGAATCGTTTTTACAACAAAAACTGCAACCTTTTTAATAATTTCATCGTTATATATAAGATGTGATTCTGATTATATATTCAATAAACATACTTGGTTTAACTTAAAACTCTCATTATGAAAAAATTACTGATTATTGTTATAGCATTTTCACTGGCAATGCCGGCATTCTCCCAGTTTAAATTCGGATTGAAAGCCGGAGTAAGCAGCACCACAATAACGATGGAAGATGTCAAACAGGTAACTTCAGGTACCACAACTTATTCCATTGAGAAACTGGAAGGAATGAATTTTGGTTTCCATGGCGGTGTCTTTGCAAGAGTCAGCATTTCAAAATTATTTGTCCAGCCTGAAATCCTTTTTTCAACAAGGACAAATGAATATACTGTTACTGATGTACTGACTGCAACCGAAGAGGACGTAAAACAGAGTTTCAATAAGGTTGATGTTCCAGTAATGGTTGGTGTAAAGCTGGGACCGGCCCGGATCAATCTTGGTCCGGTTGGCTCATTTCTTATCAACACTCCTGCCGAGCTGATAGATGATCCTGCTTTTGAAACTATCTATGGCAAGATGTCTTTCGGGTACCAGGCAGGCGTGGGAGTTGATCTTTTAGGTAAACTTACTGTTGATCTGAGATATGAGGGGAGCCTTATGAAATATCAGAACCAGATTGAAAATGCTGCAGGTACGTCATTCAACCTTGATGACCGTCCGAATGCATTCCTGCTCAGTATTGGATTGATGTTCTGATAACAGATTTCTCAAAAAGATGATTAGCCGCAAATCTGTTGGCAGGTTTGCGGTTAAGTTGTTATTTCGATAGCAGCATCTTTGCTGCGACCAGGATTAATAATACTCCGAATATCTTTTTCAGCACCGGTTGCGGGATATTAAGCGCAAACTTCGATCCGAAATATGACCCGACAATAAATGCCGCTGCAAGTATAAGCGCAAATTTTATATTTACCTGCCCGACTTTCCAGTAGTTGTATGCAGCAATTATACCTATCGGCGGAAGCATCACGGCAAGACTGGTTCCCTGTGCCATCTGCTGGCTGAAACCCATGATAAATACAAGTGCAGGTACCATGATTATTGCACCGCCGATTCCGAGCATCCCGGCCAGTGCACCGGTTACTACCCCGATCGCTAACAATATAAGCAAAGTTGTGACTGACATATTCATGATTTTAAATTATTATTGCAAAATTGTTATCTGTAAAAGTATGAATAAAACAGTAATTAATTAAAAACAGTAACTTTGCTACCCTTCGAAAAACAGCATGAATAAATCAAAATATATCATACTATCAGGACTGGGTCTGGTGGCAAGCTGTATCATCCTGGCATACAGTATATTATTTGGAAATGGAATAAAACCCGAAGATGACAGGTCAGTTATAATTATCCCGACAGGCTCAACATGGGAACAGGTGCTTGATTCAATAAGCTCAAACCTTGAAATTAAAAATCCCGATATTCTGAAGTGGGTTGCCGGGAAGAAAAAATACCCTGAACTTATTAAACCAGGCAGGTATGTGATAGAAAAGGATCTCAGCTATATCGAACTGATAAATCTTCTGAGATCAGGCAGACAGACACCTGTCAGGGTGACCTTTAACTATATCAGGTATTTGCACGATCTTGCTGCAAGAATAGGAGGTCAGATCGAGGCTGATTCCTCACAGATAATGGATTTCCTTTCAGATCCGGATAATTACAGAAAGGATGGATTTACCAGGGAAAGCGTTATATCTGTCTTTATACCAAATACATACGAGTTTTACTGGAATACTGATGCGGCTGGATTCTATTCAAGGATGCTTAGAGAGTATAACAGATTCTGGAATGATGAACGTATTGAAAAGGCCAGGGCTTTGAAACTTACACAGGTTGAGGTCTCTATACTGGCATCAATAATTGACGATGAAGTGGTTAAACCAGATGAAAAATCCAGAATAGCCGGAGTTTACATTAACAGACTGAAAAGAAGCATTCCCCTTCAGGCTTGCCCTACGATCAAATTTGCGCTTAATGATTTCACTATAACACGAGTGCTGAACCAGCATCTGAAGTATGAGTCTCCCTATAATACTTACCTGCACAGGGGCTTCCCTCCTGGACCAATAGGCTGCCCTACAATTGAAGGTATTGATGCTGTGCTTAATGCAGAGAAGCATAACTATCTTTATTTCGCAGCCAAAGCTGATTTTTCTGGCTATCATAACTTCTCAAGGACGCTCTCTGAGCATAACCGCTACGCTGACGAATACCAGCGAGAACTCGATAAAAGAAGGATCTTTAAATAAATAATTACCAAGGATTGCACGGATCGACACGGATGATTCACAAATTGATTCCGTGTTAATCTGTGTTCCCCGTGGTTAAAAAGAGCCGATGATTTCAACTTCACGTTCCATGTCTATTCCAAATCTTTCAAGGACTGATTCCCTTATTCTTTCTGAAAGTTCATATATTTCTTTTCCATTCGCTTTCCCATGGTTGACAAGCACCAGCGCTTGTTTGTCATGAACCCCTGCATTTCCGATCCGTTTTCCTTTCCACCCGCACTGTTCAATCATCCAGCCTGCTGACAGCTTTTTTCCACCTGAAGGATCATCATACGAAGGCATTTCAGGGAACCTGTCTCTTAGCTTCCCGGATTTCTCCCTGCTTGCAACAGGGTTCTTAAAGAAGCTCCCGGCGTTCCCGATAACTGCAGGATCAGGTAATTTGTTTCTCCTTATGTTTATGACAGCAGCCCTGATTGTCTTTAGTGACAAAGGCCCGAGCTTTTCTGCTTCCTGTTTTAAGGAACCATATTCAATTCTGAATATCGGCCGTTTTGTAAGCTTAAAGAAAACCCTGGTTATGAGATATTTGCCTTTTAATTCTCTCTTGAATAAACTGTCCCTGTAACCAAATACGCACTCTTTATTGCCGAATTCCCTCACAGTGCCATCTTCAAGACTTATTCCCCTTACTTTTTCAACTGTATCACTGACTTCAGCACCATAAGCTCCAATATTCTGAACCGGAGCTGCACCGACAAGACCGGGAATCAGGGATAGATTTTCTATACCACCATATCCATGGCTGACGGCCCATTCGACAAAAGCATCCCATTTAACTCCTGCACCGGCAGAGACTGTCACATAATCAGATTTTTCCTCCTCAACACTGATGCCTTCAATTGCCGGATGAATAATTGTGCCGTGAAAATCTGAAACAAACAGCAGGTTGCTACCTCCGCCCAGGATAAATATCGGATCAGTAATTTCATTTTTGGATTCAAACAGTTTTGTTGCCTCTTCCTCTGAACCTAAGGAAACAAACAAATCAGCATGGTAATCCAGTCCGAAACTATTATATAATTTGAGTGAAATGTTTTTGCAGATCATTCTATTGCTTGAAGCTGGAATCTTTTTCAAATGTATAATTATTCATAGAGCCATTCCATCAGTATTGCATAAAATTATGTTTTTTGTACAAACCGTAAAGCCATTTTGTCATTTTGTTAATTTTTTTCACAAAAAACTTGACTTGTATTATTTAATAGTTATATCTTTGTATAGTTTATTATTTATGAAGTATATAAAATCCTGGTAATCATGACCCACAGATCAAAAATCAGAATGTCGATAGGATGGATCTACCCGATCGGGATATTCTCTTCCTATATATTACTGTTACTTGAATATCAGCTCAGGCGGTTGCTTTTACAAAATGGAAATGCTGTCTGGGGGCTACCATACATAACTATAATACTCGTTGCACTGATGTTCATTATTTTGGGAATCATACAATGGTTCCGGTACAGGAACTGGATCTACCCTGTCCTCGGATTTCTTATGGGCATAACCATAGCCCAGGCTTCATTCATTTTCCCTGATTATGACAATCCCGGAATATTTGGACTGACCTATTTTATATGCTTCATCCTGATTATTCTGTTTATTCTCATTAACTGGAACTCATTATACAGTCACGAAAGATTTGAAATAAACTCGAGGCGGCTATTTCGTCTTGCTTCCGAGAGGATCATCAGGACCGACAATGGCTATACCGGAAGGCCTTATTCCGGAGGGAAAGCAGAGTTCACAAAGGACGAATTACTGGGTTTTGTCAGATTCCTTCATGGTAACTATATAATAAAGCCTTTCTATTACGAGAGCT
>CAZGGZ010000040.1:0-27622 GCA_964525415.1 uncultured Rikenellaceae bacterium
TGTAAAATCCTGTTTTTAATCTTAACGTATCATCAGATTTAACAGAAAAGGGAGTATCATGCTCCCTTTCTGATTTTAATACTTCTCAAAGATCTCTTTAATTTTCTTCCTGTTACCAATTATTATAAGGACAAGCAAGGTCAGGAGAAAGATTGCCGGAATATATCTTTTAGCGTAATACATTAATCCGTTTACCCTTTCAGCAGGTATGGAAAAATCACTCAGAACAGTAACAATATCTTGATAAATATCTCTTTCCGATTCGCGTGCTTGTTTCCTGCCATAAAGCCCATATATGTCTTCATATACCAGCTGTGTTTTTTGTTCCTGTAAAAAGATCATCTGTCCGCCTGACTGCGGTTGCCTTGATTTTGTTTCTTCAAAATACTTGATTTTTTGCAGACTGTCAAGCTGAAGAATATCATATTCAAGCCTGGTAATCAATTCATTGTTCTGTCTGATACGAAGTCTGTTCCTCTGTTGAAAAAGCGTATCAGAATTAATATATGAGAGTAAGCCGTTCTTTACCGTGATCAATTCCTGCGGTGATTTTATCTTTACCCTGATATTCAATCGATCCTGCATCATTACATTGATAGTATCGTAAACACTATGTTTGTCTTTATAATCAACAACATCGGGAATGCCATCCTTATTCTTATCAATAATCCAATGGCTTCTTATATCAAGTATATTGTTTATTAATTCAGGCTTAAGCGATAGTGTTTGTGATAAGGCTTCTTTATTGCCTTCAATGCAAAAAGTATGAAGGCGGTTAATATAAGACATCATATCTGCTACCGGCACTGCATTATTCCGTAAAACCATATCGGAAGTATAAAATGAGGGGGATGAGATTTTGGCTATATAGGATATACCAACTCCCAGTACAAGGCTGAACAACAAGGGCAGCCAGTTCCGGAAAATAAAAACCAGCGAAATCAGGATTCCTCTTCCTATCGCTCTAAACATTTTGCCGAGCGACCTTCCCATCCGTTTGAACAGATCCAACAGGTCTATTTCATCGTTCTTTACATTCTTTGCATTAGTTTCTTCAGCCATCTTTCAGAAGTTTTTAACGGTTATTTCTGCAAATATACCTAAAATTCATTTTTTAAAGGATCTGGCAATTAAATTTAGATCTGCCTGAAAACCTTAATAGCAAGGTCCCTGATTATCGGCTTATAGTCATTTATGAATTCTCCTGTTACCCGATTGCCGATCACTGCACAGAATGTCAGCGCCCTATGGCCAAGGAGAGCAGATAATCCGTAGATAGCCGAACTCTCCATCTCGTAGTTACAAATCTTTCTGTTCATGAAGTTGAACTCAGACAGCTTATTATTGATCTCGCTGTCAAAGGTTTCAAGCCTGAGCTTTCTGCCCTGAGGCGCATAGAAACCCGGAGCAGAAATAGTTATACCTTTAATGAAGTCTTCTTTTTCAAATAGGGCTAACAGCTCTTTGTTTGCATTTACTGCGTATGGAAAGGAGAGGGTATCGGGCCATTCAAGGTACTCTGCCAGAACCGAAGCCAACACTGTATCAAGGATCCAGTCGTGACCTTCATAAAAGTGCAGCAGTCCGTCAAACCCAACTGCAGTTTCAGTCATGACAATGGAGCCGGCAGGAACATCACTTCTCAATCCGCCAGAGGTGCCCAGTCTGATAAAAGTAAGCGGAACGGTTTCCTCCGTGACGATACCGGTCTGAAGATCGATATTGACCAGTGCATCAAGCTCATTTATCAGTATATCAATATTGTCAGTACCGATTCCCGATGAGATTATGGATATTTCATTGCCTTCAAAGCTGCCGGTAACTGTACGGAACTCCCTGTTTTCTTTTCTCACCCTGACATCAGACAGAAGCGCAGAAAGCATATCAACACGTCCCGGATCTCCAACAATTATTATTTTGTCGGAAATATCACCCGGAAGCAGATTGAGGTGAAAAATACTCCCGTCTTTGTTTGTAATAAGCTCCGTTTTCTTTTGCATGGAGAAAAATAAAGAACAAATCTAATATAATAGTTAGAGATTCCTCATTTCGCTGCGCTTCATTCAGAATTCCGAGCGTCAGCGAGGAATCTCTCCCTTTCATAACCTTCCTACTGGTAGTATTCCATTATTCTTCCTGAAATCAGAAGAAGCGATATTTCAGCAAGCTTAGCCTGGTATTTGACTGAAAGAAGACTCTCCCTGGCCTCAAGAAGGCTCATCTGCACTTCTCGCAGGTCAAGTCCTGAAAGATTCCCCAGCCTGTACCTTTCCATCGCTATTGAAAGGTTCTCGGTTGCAGTACTCAGATTCTGCTCCTCGAGAGCAACAAGCCTCAGGTAATTGTTGTATGCGCTGTATATCGTAATCAGGTCCGCTTTTACACCCTGCTCAATCTCCTTGTATTTCAGCTCTTTGTTCATCACCTCAATCGATGAATTCTGCAAGCTCCTGCGCTGGTTCCATCCGTCAAATAAATTTAATCCCATGGTGAGGCCGTAGTTCATACCGTTTGTAAGCTGGTTCTTTGTGGTGCTTGATGAGTAGGTATTAAAGCTGTAGCTATAACCTGAGGATAAATTCAGATAGGGATATGAGCGTGAGGCAATGAGTTTATAATCGTATTCTGAAATAGTTTTGCTGGCACCTGCTATCATAAGACTCGTGTTACTTGAAAGCGTTTCTTCCATAAGCTTTTCAAAGAGCAGGTCGGGAGTTACATCTATTGAAGTATCCTTTGAAATAAAAGAGAGTCCAAGATCCTCTACAGCCATCAGCTCATTCAGCTGTATCTGGGTTGCCCTGACCGTTTCAGACTGACGGGATAATCTGGTACTGTCTGAATTAAGGTAAACTCTGGACTGGAGAACATTCAGCTTGGAGCTTGAACCAAGCAGATAACGCTCCTCATCGATCCTGAGACGTTCCTTGGACAAGGTTAAGGCGTATTTGAGATTATTAAGCAGCTGGACCTGGTTTATGTAATTGTAATATGCTGATACTATGCTGGATACAAGGTTTTCTACAGCCATCTGGGTGTTTAGTTCTCCAAGCTGCTTTAACTCGTTAAGCTTTTTATATGTGGTCTGTACATTAAAACCGTTGAATATCGTCAGACCAAGTCCAAGCCCTGCAGATGATGTTGTATTGAATATATCCGAAGCTGAAGCATGTGTGCCGTCTGTGTAGTTGTAAGCATTATTGTTAAGGGTACCTGAATGTCTTCCGCTCAGATCAAGGGTTGGCATAAACCCTGCATTGCCCGGAGTAAAATTATTCTTTGCAATTTCTTCACTGTTCCTTGTGATCAGAAGTGAAAAGTTGTTATCAAGGCTGGTCTTAATACAATCATTAAGAGAGTAGACTACCTGACCCTGAACAGTAATGCTGAAAACAAAAGCAGTCAGACTAAGAAACAGCAATTTTATTTTCATCAGATTTCTTTTTGGATTCACTTGACACGTAAGTATAAATTGCCGGTACAACAAACAGGGTAAGGAATGTAGCGAAAATCATTCCGCCTACAACTGCTATACCCATCGCTATTCTGCTCTGTGCGCCCTCACCAAAACCAAGAGCTAAGGGCGAAATACCCAGTATAGTCGCCAGGCTGGTCATCAGAATCGGACGAAATCGTGCAGCAGCTGCATATTTAATAGCATCAATTTTTGACATTCCTGCTTTTTTCCTCTGGTTTGCAAATTCAACAAGAAGAATTCCATTTTTCGATACCAAACCTATAAGCATGATTAATCCTATCTGGCTGAAAATATTCATCGTCACATCGAAATACCACATAAAAAGAAGTGCCCCCGTAAGTGCAAGAGGAACCGTCATCATCACAATCAGCGGATCTTTAAAGCTTTCAAACTGGGCAGCAAGAACGAGGAAGATCAGGATCAGGGCAAGCATGAAGGCGAACATAAGACTTGATGAGCTCTCCTGGAAATCTTTTGAATCACCAGCCAGGGCTGTCCGGAAAGAATCATCAAGAACCTCATCAGCAATCCTGTCCATTTCTTCAATACCTTCACTTATAGTTTTTCCAGGGGCAAGACCGGCAGATATTGTTGCCGCTACAAACCTGTTGTACCTGTAAAGCTGCGGAGGCGCTGTCTCTTCTGAGAGTGTAACAAGATTATCGAACTGGATCATTTCGCCACGGTCATTTCTGACATATAACGACTTAAGATCCAATGGTTTATTCCGGTCCGAACGTGCAAGCTCCCCGAGAATCTGGTACTGTTTCCCGTTCATGAAAAAATATCCGAAACGCTGACCGCTTAAGGCAAGCTGAAGAGTTTGTCCGATATTCTGTGTAGATACACCAAGTGTCGTTGCTTTGTCACGGTTTATATGAATCCTGAGTTCTGGTTTTGAAAATTTCAGGTTCACATCAGCCATCTGAAGAATTTCACTGTCATTGACCTTGTTCATGAATTCAGGAAGAACTTCTCTCAGCTTCTCAATTGAGGTTGCCTGAAGAACATACTGAACAGGCATACCCATCCTGCGGCTGCCGAAAGTCGATTGCTGTACGACAAATGCCCTTGCTTTTGTTTTGCTTCTAAGAGCTACCGACAGCCTGTCGGCAATTTCCTGTTGAGTACGTGCTCTTTTATCAGGTTTTTCAAGCATGATTCTGATGTTGGCAAAAGTTCCTCCTCTCACCATCGTCGTATATCTGATTCGTTCCGGAACTGTTTCTTCAATAAGTTCAGCAAGATCATCTGCGTATGCCAGCATGTATTCATAGGTAGCTCCTTCAGTTGCCGACATGTTTACAGTTACCTGGGAACGATCTTCCAGTGGAGCCATCTCTGCCGGAATTGTATTCCAGAGAATAAATATAAATCCAACTACAACAACCAGGATCACGAAAGCATAAATGCGATGGCTAAGAAATGAATTCAGTGTATTCCTGTACCAGTTGTTCAGACTCTGAAAAAAACGTTCGGTTTTCCTGTAGAACCATGTATGTGCTTTTTCCTGCCTCAGTAGTTTGGTCGAAACCATTGGAGTCAGCGAAAGCGCAAGAAATGCAGAAATTGTTACAGTTCCCGCCATCACTATACCAAACTCCCTGAAAAGCCGCCCGGTAATGCCCTGTAGAAAAACGATAGGGAAAAAGACTGACACCAGAGTTATTGTTGTCGAGATAATGGCAAAGTAAATCTCCTTCGATCCTTTCATACCTGCTTCAAGGGGGCTCATCCCTGATTCAATCTTGACATAGATATTCTCCATAACCACAATTGCATCATCAACCACAATCCCGATTGCAAGCACCATAGCCAGGAGTGTTAGTACATTTATTGTAAATCCCGCGAGGTACATTATAAAAAATGAACCTACAAGCGAAACAGGAATAACAAGTATCGGAATTATAGTTGCCCGCCAGCTTCGGAGAAAGAAATAAATAATTACCACAACAAGTGCAAATGCAATAAAAATGGTATTCTCAACTTCAGTAATTGAGGAACGGATGTAATCGGTATTATCATAATTGATATTGACCTTGACATCTTCAGGAAGGTCCTTTTGAATATAAATGAGACGCCTGAATATCTCATCAACTATTTCAATGTGATTGGATCCTGGCTGCGGTATAACTGCAATCTGAACCAATGGCACGCCATCATTCTTCAGGATTCCCCTTATATCTTCAGGTCCCAGTTCAGCTCTTCCTATATCCTGGAATCTTACAATCAGATCACCTGATTGTTTAATAATCAGATCATTAAATTCTTTCGGCGTCGTCATCAGTCCCAGAGTCCTTATGGTCAACTGGGTTGTAGTACCTTCAATGGCACCGGATGGCAATTCGACATTTTCACGGTTAATGGCATTTCTGACATCCATGGGTGTCAGCTCATATCCTGCAAGCTTCACCGGATCGATCCATAAACGCATAGCATAACGCTTCTCACCAAAAATATTTATAGCGCTTACTCCGGAAACAGTCTGAAGCTGTTCTTTCAGAGTCAGGTCTGCAATTTCAGATAGTTCCAGCAGCGATCTTTTCTGACTTTCCACAGTCAGGAAGAGGATAGGATTTGCATCAGCATCTGCTTTGGTGACTGTCGGAGGATCACAGTCTCTGGGTAACCTGCGCTGAGCCTGTGAGACTTTATCCCTGACATCATTAGCTGCTGTCTCGAGATCAACCGAAAGTTCAAATTCTACAGTTATGTTACTGCCTCCCTGACGACTGACACTGGTCAGTGTTCTTACACCGGGGATACCGTTGATAGATTGTTCAAGAGGTTCAGTTATCTGTGTTTCAATTACATCTGAATTTGCTCCAGGGTATGATGTACTGACAGTAATTATAGCAGGATCTACACTGGGAAATTCTCGTATACCCAGGAATGTAAATCCTACTATACCAAACAGGAGAATGACGATAGCAAATACAGTAGTAAGAACAGGTTTGTTTATACTTGTTGATGATAGGCTCATTTTTGTGGTTTTGGCTGATTACTGGTTAATTATCAATGTGTCCAGCACAACCGGCAGACTCTCCCTGAGCTGCAGAATGCCTGAAGTGAGCAGAGTGTCACCAAATTGTAGCCCTGATGTGATCTGGATAAGCGATTCAGTGCGTAAACCCGTGTTGACCCTGACCACAGATGCCCTGCCTTTCCTGTAGACATAAACCAATTCCCCTTCCATTTCGGGAACAAGTGCTTCCGTAGGTATCGCAATAGTGTTTTCAATCTTTGAGAGCAGAAGTGAAACGGCAGCATAACGCCCCGATTTAAGCTCTTCGTTCCTGTTCGGGTACAGAGCCCTGATAACTATTGACCTCGTATTCATTTCTATTTTAGGATCAACTGCATAAACATTTGCCTGGTAAATATTGTTGCTGCCGTCCATTTTAAAGGTGACAGGATACCCTATATTTACTTCATCCATATATCGTTCCGGGATCGCGAATTCAAGCTTGATTGGACTCATCTTTATAAGCCTTGCTATTTTAGCTGAAGGATTTGCATAAGCTCCTTCGCTCAGGTAGCGCAATCCGACTATCCCGTCAAAAGGAGCACGCAGTTCTGTTTCGTAGATACGTGCCTTTATCAGATTTATATCTGCTTCAATAGTCTGAAGCTCAGTAACGATCTGGTCATAGCTTTCCTGGCTTATTGCATCCTTTTCAAGAAGACTGCGCTGACGGAATTCCTTCTCCTCCACAAGCTTCTTCTGTGCCTGCAATTTCTGCAGCTGTGCCTGAAGAGGTTTATCGTTGATCTTCGCAAGAAGGTCTCCCTCCTTAACCCTTGTTCCTTCAGTGAAATTTATGTTCACTATTTTACCTGAAGTCTCGAAGGAAAGCTCTACCTCTTCATCTGGTCTCAATGTGCCGGTACTGTTTATCATCTCACTCATCTGTGCAGGTTTAATAAGGAATCCGCTTACATTGAGGAGCTGCCGTCCTTGCATACCTCCGGATCCTGGATTGGATCCACCCGGACCTCTCACAGCCATCTGACCTGAACTTCCCGGACCTTTTGATTTTGAAGCAAACAATGATTTGACTTTTGGGTAAAAGATAATCCCTGTCAGTAAAAGAATTAACAGGATCGTAATTATCAGCCTTAGCTTTTTATTCATGGAAAAGGAATATATTTTTATTTGCTTATTGGTTTCTAAATAGTTATAGCTCAGTTAATAAATCATCTGATAGTCAGCCTGCAAATGTAGAAAATTTGAGTATCATTGAATCACCTGAATTCTGAAAAATGTGTTAAATAAATATAAAACATCTGATATCAGTTCTTTGTTTTAATATTTTCCGGTTTAAGAGAAACCAGCTATTTTTACATCGTCAAATAATGAAAATATGATCCAGCGAATTCAATCAATTTACCTTTTACTGACAACTCTTTTCTCTGTTTTATTCCTGAGCGGAAATATTATTAAATTCACTGATAGTTCAGGAAACTTAATAACTATGAAATACAGTGGTCTTGTAAGATATGTGGAAGAATCAACTCCTGAGCTTCCGGGGAAATTATTCCCATTGATAATCTTAATACTTCTGATAACAATACTTTCCCTGGCAGTGATTTTCCTCTTTAAGAACAGAAAGCTTCAGATGCAACTGACAATTGGCTTGCTGATTCTGGCAATATTACTGATAGTTACAGTTGTTGCAGGTTCTTTTTACATAATGAGCAGGTATGAAGCAAGTATTGTCCTAACCATCAAATTGATCCTTCCCCTCTTGATGGTAGTCTGTTTGTACCTGGCTTACAGGGGAATGAAGAAGGATGAAACCCTTGTGGAATCTTTAGACAGGTTGAGATGAGGTATGGGCTTTAGCCCAATCAAATTATTTGCAGATTCTCCTGATCAGTAATCTTTTCGCAGAAGTGGCATTTCAGAGCGACACTTTTCTTTGATACCACCCTGAACCGGGTAACTACATGCTCAAAATTTGTAATGCATTTTGGATTCATGCATCTGGCAATGCCAACAATAGTGTCGGGAACTTCAACCACCTTTTTCTCCACAACCTCGTAGTCTCTTATGATATTCAGCTTTGCATCAGGTGCTACAAGGGCTATTCTGTTTATATCATCATCCTTGAAGAATTTTTCGGATATCTTTATGATAGCTTTTCTCCCAAGTTTCTTGCTTTCAAGATTTGTCCCGAATGTTATCTGATTATCTATGTGATCCAGTCCAAGTATCTGGATTACTTTGAATAGTTGTTTTGCCGGCACATGGTCAATTACAGTTCCGTTCTGAATAGCACTGACAACCAGTTGTTTAGGTTCTTTCATGATTCACTTCTTTATTTTATTCCTAAGAGTGTGCATAGAATAGCCTGGCGTGTGAATACTCCGTTGAGCGCCTGGTCAAAATAATAAGCCTTAGGATTGGCATCAACATCTGTATGAATCTCATTAACTCTTGGAAGAGGATGCAGGATACGCATATTGGATTTTGTATTTTTCAGCATCTCATTCTTCAGAACATAAACATTCTTTACTTTTTCATATTCTATTGGATCTGAGAATCTTTCCTTTTGCACCCTCGTCATATAGATGATGTCGGCTTTGGAAATTATGTCGGAAAAATCAGAATGCTCGTAATATTTGAGTCCCATGTTATCCAGGTACAGTTTAAATTCGTCCGGCATCTTAAGTTCTTCCGGTGAAATAAAATTAAATGTCGTGTTCCATCTCGACATAGCCATCATCAGCGAATGTACAGTTCTGCCGTATTTCAGGTCACCGACCATAAAGATGTTCAGATTATCAAGTGTCCCCTGGGTTTTGCGTATTGAATAAAGATCAAGCATTGTTTGCGTCGGATGCTGATTTGCTCCGTCACCGGCATTTATTACAGGGACTGAAGCAACTTCACTGGCAAACCTGGCACTTCCCTCAACCGGATGACGGATTACGATAAGGTCGCTGTAGCTGCTGACCATCTTGATCGTATCATGAAGTGTTTCACCCTTTGTAACACTTGAGCTTGATGAATCTGAAAACCCGACAATTTTTCCTCCAAGCCTGTTGATGGCACTTTCAAAGCTCAACCTGGTCCGGGTGGAAGGTTCAAAGAAAAGGGTGGCAATTACTTTGCCTTCAAGCAGCTTTCTTACCGGTTGCTTCTCAAATTCCTCGGCCAGGTCGAGAATATCAATGATTTCTTTTTTTGAGAAATCATCTATTGAAACTAAACTTCTGTTTTTCATCAGATTGGCACTATTATGAGGCATAATACCTGTCTGATTCCAAAATTACTCAACAATTACAACAAGAGGGACTAATGTTGATAATTAATTAAAAACTTTAAAAGATTATTCAGATTTATCCGGATGATAAAAACTTATGCGTCAGCCCTTCGACTCTGGAAAACCGGTTCAGTATCCTTTCTCTGGACGACAACCTGAAACTTAAGACTATTCTGCATTGGAGTTCAAATGAGTGCTCTGATTGTGTTATATTCTCCTCCTTGATTATCGTCATTACATCATTCATTGATGAATAGGGATAACTTACCTCATACCAATCGTGGATGATATGATCGATAATCTCAGCATTTGCCAGCGCTGAAGCTGCAGCTGTTTTGTATGCATTGATCAATCCGCTTACACCAAGCAGGGTTCCTCCGAAATATCTTGAAACAACAATCAGGACATTTGTCAGACCATGTGATTTTATCTGCCCGAGAATAGGTCTCCCCGCAGTTCCTGACGGTTCGCCGTCATCATTGGTCCGCCATGACAGACCTTCCTGTCCCAGCATGTACGCGTAGCAGTGGTGCTTTGCCTCGTGATGCTCCTTCCTGATATCCTCCAGAATTGATTTAATCTCATGTTCCTTTGAAACCGGCCAGGCGGATGCAAGGAATTTACTGCCTTTTTCTTTATAGATTCCTCCGGAGACAGATCTAATCGTCTTAAAGATATCACCAGATACCATTTCTGAGTCGTTTCTTCAATACTGCAATATTAATTAAATCTGCCTGTCATTCTGAGACTTTCTGTAAAAATTGGTATTTTTGTTTTAAGGAGAGGATTATATGAACGTATTACTGGATGAAAAGGATCTTCAGAAGCTGATCGTTATTGGCGACCGGATTCTTATTAAGCCCAAGACCCCTCAGTCAAAGACAAAAAGCGGTCTTTACCTGCCGCCCGGAGTCAACGAAAATGAAAAGGTTCAGATAGGATACGTTCTGAAAGTTGGTCCCGGATACCCGATACCTTCAGTCAATGACGCTGATGAGCCCTGGAAGAACAGGAATGATGAGCCAAAATATGTCCCTCTTCAGCCAAAAGAAGGTGATCAGGCTGTTTATCTGCAGAATAGTGCCATTGAGATTGAATTCAATAATGAAAAACTCTTTGTTGTGCCCCACTCAGCTATTTTACTTCTCCTCAGGGATGAAGGACTTTATGAATAAAAACCGAGGAAATGGATTACCTGGCTCTTAAAGGGAAAAGAATACTGGTCGTGGAAGATGATCTCTCAAGCAGGCTCTATCTGAATAAAATACTGGAGAGGGCAGGTGCTGTTCTTTATAATGCGGGCGATGGAGTTGAAGCTATCCGTATGACAGAAGATAATCCTGATATTGACATAATCCTTATGGATATACAGCTTCCGGTAATGGACGGCTATACCTCCGCCAGGAAAATAAGGGAACTGGGAAGAAACATAAAGATAGTTGCACAGACAGCTTATAGCATTTCAGGTGATATGGAAAACATGATTGCATCAGGATTTGATGACTATATCCTTAAACCTATTTATGCAGGAGTATTGATAGAAAAACTATCATTATTTTTTAAATAACATTCAGGATCAGCATATTATTGTCAATCATTCCTTGTAGGCGCAAACAGCCTTGAATTCTTTTCTGAAAACCTCAATTTCAGCAGCCCATCGTTCCTTTTCAAGCTTCACCGGAGTCCTGTTCAGCAGGGATCTTCTCATTCCCGAATCTCCCGACAGAATATCAAAAGGCATAAGCTCATACTCATATTCATACGGAGGCAGATTGAATTGCAGCTTGCCAGGCGAAATATCCATAATAGCATCAAATATTTCCAGGGAAGTCGATACAGGATAATATTTTTCAGGCTCAGTAACATGGATCTGTATCCCGTTGCAGAATTCTCCCTGAAACTTATTGAAAGTAGGAATAAAATGATGAATCCGGAAAGCACATCCGGGAATATTCCTTTGATCGAGGGTCTTCTTCAGTTTTTCAGCATCAATGAACGGCGCGCCGAACAGTTCGAAAGGAATAGTCGTTCCTCTGCCTTCAGATATATTAACTGCTTCAAGAAGAACAGTTCCCGGATATACGAGAGCTGTTTGCAGGGAAGGCATGTTCGGAGAAGGCAATACCCATGGAAGTCCTGAAGAGGAAAATAATGAATTTCGCCTCCAGCCTTTCATCCAGATAATATTTAATTCACATCCCGGATAGTATCTCTCCTTGAGCCATAACGACATTTCACCGATTGTCATTCGGTGGCAGAGAGGTATTGAAGCTCCTCCTACAAAAGTGAAAAACTCCTCCTTAAGCACAGGGCCATCACACGGTAGCATGCCAACCGGATTAGGACGGTCAAGCATCCATACGGGAATACCTGCTTCGGAACAGGCTTCAATGCATAATTTTACAGTCCATATATAGGTATAGAGTCTTGCTCCGACATCCTGCAAATCAACCAGCAACGCATCAACTTCTTTCAGCATCGAGGTTGAAGGTTTACGGTTTTTACCGTATAAGCTGAAAACCGGAATTTTAAAGACCGGATGCAGGTTGCCTTCCCACTCAATCATATTATCCTGTGTCTGGCCGAACATGCCGTGCTGTGGTCCGAAAATCGCCGACAATCTGCAATCATTCCTTTCAGATATTATTTGGGTAATATGACGAAAATCTCTGGTAATGCTTGGTGCATGACATAATACACCAATTCTTTTGCCTTTCAGTTTCAGCGGAAATTCATCACGTAATATTTCCAGGCCGGATAGAACCATACAGGGATTTATTATACAAATATATCATTTAACATGTGCAAATGAATTAACCATATCCGGTATGTGTTAAAATGAATATTCTTTCCTATGTTTATAACTCGAAAACAGGAACTATGAAAACCAGAAACACACGAATTTATCTTTTGCTTATCCTGATATTATTATGCATTCCTGCCTGCAGGAAAAGTGGAATAGAGTCCATCAGCATCATTGAAACCACTGATCTTCACGGGGTAATCTTTCCTTGGGATTATATCGAAAACAAACCGTTGGATGTCTCACTTGCCGGAACAGCAACTTACCTGAAAAAGCTTAAAAGCCAGAAAGATGCAATTTTTCTTCTGGATAACGGAGATAATCTGCAGGGACAGCCTGCCGTCTACTATTATAATTTCATTGATACGGTTTCACCGCATTTCTTATCTGAGGCAATGAACTGGATGGGATATGATGCCTGCACTGTTGGCAATCACGATATAGAAGCCGGACACGCGGTGTACGACAGGCTGAAAGGGGAATACAGATTTCCCCTTCTTGCAGCAAATGCCGTTGACACTGAAACAGGGAAGCCGTATTTTAAGCCTTACATAATCCTGGAAAAAGATAAGATCAGAATTGCTGTGCTGGGACTTGTGACACCTGCTATACCAACATGGCTCCCTGAGGAACTGTACTCGGGTATAGAATTCAGGGATATGGTAGAAACAGCACTGATCTGGATGCCGGAAATACTTAGTCAGAAACCTGACCTGGTGGTAGGACTGTTTCATTCAGGATGGAGTACTCTGGATGAAGAGTACAAACTGGATGTTTCCATGAATGAAAACGGGGCATCAGCCGTCGCCTGGAAGGTTCCTGGTTTTGATATCATTTTCTGCGGACATGATCACAGAACAGCTAACGAAAAATTTGTGAATATTCAGGGAGATACTGTTCTGATACTTAACGGCGGAAGCAGATCTGAGTTTATTGCCCGTGCAGATATAAATTTCTCTCCGGGAAAAAAGATAAAAAAAATTTCCGGTGAACTTGTTGAAATAAAAGATTTTGCTCCTGATCCCGAATTCCTCGACAGATTTGAATCACAGGATAAAACAATAAAGGAATATGTCGCAAGGGTAATAGGAAATTCAACAGAAAAAATTACCTCACGTGATTCGTACTTCGGATCATCTGCCTTTACTGATTTTATCCACTCAATCCAGCTTGAGATCACTGGAGCAGATATCTCTTTTGCTGCACCATTGTCATTTGATGTTGAGATAGCTAAAGGTCCTGTAACTGTGGGAGATATGTTCAATCTCTACAGATACGAAAATAAGCTCTATACTATATCGCTTACAGGAGAAGAGGTGCTGAAATACCTTGAGTATTCCTATTCTGAATGGATAAATACTATGAAGGGTATTGATGATTTTCTTTTGAAGTACAGGCTTGATAAGAATGGCCGTCCGGTAATGAACAATGGAAAGGCATGGCTGGCTAATGCCTCCTACAATTTCGACTCAGGAGCGGGTATTTTTTATACAGTAGATGTAAGTAAACCTGAGGGAAACAGAATCAATATCAGTTCCTTTACCGATGGACGTCCTTTTGAAAAACAAAAATCCTATAAAGTGGCTGTTAGTTCATTCAGGGGTAACGGAGGGGGAGGTCATCTTACACGGGGCGCCGGTATAAAACAGGAAGAACTTCGCAGAAGACTGATCAGTTCAACTGACAGGGATTTAAGATATTACATACTTAAAACGATTGAGAAAAAGAAGATATTGAATCCGGAACCACTTGGCAACTGGAAGTTTATTCCTGAAAAGTGGGTTAAAGTCAGGATTCCGGGAGAATATTTGTTGTTATTTGGCACAACCAAATAAGTATATTTATTGTTATATATTAAATTAATTAACACTGGTCATGAAAACTAGATACTTTAATTTATTTTTGGCTGTATCGCTTGTTTTTACAGGTTCAATATTTTCTGCTGCCGATAGTAATGCAAGGCAACCCAAAAAGGCAAAAAACATTATTCTTTTCATCGGCGATGGTATGGGAGTCGCCCACGTTTATGCTGCGCTGTCAGTAAGCGAACATCCGTTTTTTCTGAAACAATTCCCTTATTCAGGATTCAGTATAACATATTCAGCTGATAATTACACAACTGATTCCGGAGCCGGAGGAACTGCAATTGCGTGTGGTGTTAAGACCAATAACGGAATGATAGGAGTTACTCCTGACAATACTGCTGTGCCTTCTATTGTAGAAATTGCTCATAAAAGCGGATTGGCTACCGGTGTACTAAGTACAAGCGCAATCACTCATGCCACCCCGGCATCATTTGTTGCACATAACTCAGGTCGCGGCAACTATGAAGATATTGCAGCCGATTTTCTGAATGGGACTGTTGATGTTTTTATCGGTGGTGGCGAAAACCATTTTCGCAGCAGGAAGGACGGGAAAGACCTTGCCATTGATCTGAAGGCGCAGATGTATGATGTTGTTTACTCCATGGATGAACTGATAGCCTCATCATCTCCAAAAATAGCAGGTTTGCTTGCCAAAGAACATATGCCTACTGTTTTGGAAGGCAGGAAGGGTGTGCTTGAAGCTATGACCAGTAAGGCAATAGCAACTCTCAGCAAGGATAAAGATGGTTTCTTCATGGTGGTTGAAGGCTCAATGATAGACTGGGGAGCTCATGAAAACAATATAAGCTATACCCTGGCTGAGACACTCGACATGGATAAGGCAATTGGAGTTGCCCTTGATTTTGCCATGAAAAACAGGGAGACGCTTATAGTCGTTACTGCCGATCACGAAACTGGCGGACTCACAATCCCGGGTGAAAATGTTGTAGAGGATAAGATTATCACAAATTTCTCCACAACAGGTCACACAGCCGTTATGGTACCAATATTCTCATACGGGCCGGGTGCTGAAGAGTTTTCCGGGATAAATGAAAATACTTTCTTCCTCGACCGGTTTTTAAAACTGCTGAAAATCAAAAAATAAAATATAATTGCAGTAGTTTCCGTTATAATTACAGAGACAAGCCACCTCTGTTTAAATTATGGGAAAACGATCATTTAAAGGATCTGGCAATAATAAACTGCCTCTTGTTGAAGAATTCTTTTCAATTCAGGGCGAAGGTTTTCATTCAGGAAAAGCAGCCTATTTCGTGAGGCTCGGGGGTTGTGATATAGGATGCAGCTGGTGCGATACTCCTGCCTCGTGGAATCCTGAAATCCATCCTTTGACTGATGCTGATGACATTATCAGGCATGTAATTGATTCAGGCACGGATTCTGTAGTAGTGACGGGGGGAGAGCCGCTGATGTGGAATCTTAATTATCTGTGCACTCAGTTGAAGAAGAGCAGGATCAAAACATATCTTGAAACTTCCGGTGCATACCCTCTTAGCGGCAAATGGGACTGGATATGCCTTTCACCTAAGAAAAATATGCCTCCGGTTGATGAAATATATTCGCTGGCAAATGAACTTAAAATCATTGTTGAAAAAAAGAGCGATCTGGAATGGGCGAAGGAATTCAGTTCCAGGGTAAATAATGAATGCCGGCTTTTCCTGCAGCCGGAATGGAGCAGGTTTGAAGGAGTAATCACGGAGATTGTTGATTTTATAAAGAATAACAAGGAGTGGAGGATTTCACTGCAGATTCATAAATATATGCATATACCATAAGGAAAATGTCACGGCTGCATGTCATATTATTGCTCATTTTAACTTCCTGCTCGTCTGCCAGGACGAGTTATTCACAGAGTTTGCATACAACATCCAACAAGGCTGTAAAAGCTTATAATGAAGGCCTTGAAGCTTATAATTATCTTGAATACGATAAAGCTGAAGCATGGTTCCTGGATGCCCTTGCCTCGGATCAGAAATTCTATGAAGCATATGTCATGCTCGGTGAACTGTACACAAAACAGGCCCGTTACCCACAGGCAGCTGAAAATTATAAGGCTGCAGTTAGTCTGGATTCATTATCATATAAACCCATTTTCTTTGCACTCGGCGATGCCGAGATGAAAGCAGGTGACTATGCCAATGCACTCATACATTACAGAAGCTATCTGAATTATAAAGGAGGCTCTGAAAAGAACAGGGCTATTGCGGTCAGGAATATAATAAACTGCGAATTTGCCATAGAAGCATTGAAGGATCCTGTAACATTCAATCCTGAAAATATTGGGAGTGCAATTAACACTTCTGAAGATGAATACTGGCCGTCAATAACGGCCGACGGCCAGACTTTGATGTTTACACGTCAGTCGCATTACAGGAGCCCGGGTCCTTTTGCCAGAAATTCATCACAGGAAGATTTTTATATAAGCTTATTATCCGATAATGGATGGGGGACATCGGTCAATGCAGGGGCTCCGCTTAATACAAGTTCAAATGAAGGAGCCCAGACACTTTCATCAAACGGGAATTACATGTACTTCACCGCATGCGAAAGAGCAGGCGGGATGGGAAGCTGTGATATTTATTTTTCAGCTTTTAGCAATGGGCAATGGACACATCCGTACAACCTTGGTCCACCTGTAAACAGTTCTGCATGGGAATCCACACCTTCTGTCAGCGCTGACGGCAATCTTCTGATCTTCTCAAGCAACAGGCAGGGTGGCTTTGGTGGAAAAGATCTCTGGTATTCTCTCCTCAGCGAAAACGGAACATGGTCACATCCCGTGAACATGGGAGATAAAATAAACACGCTGGGAGAAGAGATGTCTCCATTCATACATTTTGACGGAAGAACTCTCTATTTTGCGTCAGACGGCCGACCTGGGATGGGAGGATTTGATATTTACCTGGCAAAGATGAATGAGGACAGCACCTGGACAGAGCCCCGAAACCTCGGATACCCGATAAACACCAGCAGCGATGACATGGGACTTGTTATTGAAACAAGCGGACAAAAAGCATATTTTTCATCAAAAAGAAGCAATAGCGCAGGGAAGGACATATTCTTTTTTAATCTTGATGAATCGCTTCGTCCAACCCCGGTCTCTTACCTGAAAGGTAAAGTTTCTGATAAGGAGACAGGAAAACTTCTTAAAGCCGAGTATGAACTCATTAACCTGTCAACCAACAGGATTACAGCAAAAAACACTACTGATGATTCAGGCAATTTCCTTGTCTGCCTGCCTTCAGGGAATAATTATGGTATCAATATATCAAAGCCCGGATATCTCTTCTATTCAGAGAATTTCATGTTTGAAGGCCAGCATACTGCAATGGAACCCTTTATAAAGAGAATAGCTTTAAGCCTGGCAAAAGTGGGAGAGAAGATTACCCTTTCCAACGTATTCTATGAGATTGATTCATGGGAGCTCAGGAAAGAATCTATGACTGAACTGAATAACCTGGCAAACCTTCTTACAGAAAATAAGAGCATTATTGTCGAAATAGGCGGATTCACAGATTCGACGGGTACCGATGAATATAACCTTATACTCTCGGAAAAAAGGGCTCTTTCTGTCGTAAATTACCTTATTAATCAGGGAATTTCTTCAGAGCGGCTTAAACATAAAGGATACGGCAATTCCTCACCTATTGGCGATAATGCAACATCGGAAGGCAGAAGACTCAACCGGAGAACCGAGGCTAGAGTCATCGGGCTTAAATAAAAAATGGCCGTCATTAAAATGACAGCCATTCCCCTGTACTTCTCATGCTTCATTGTAGTCAGACATTGCTGCAAAATGATTTATCAGATTGCGATCATGGTATTGACATAATTGTTTATATCGATATCTGAGTTTTCAACGACTTTGGCAGGAACCGAGAAATAGATAGCTGTTCCTGTCAGACCATTGCATTCAATCCACATCGTTCCACCCAGCATCTGGATAAGCTTTTTGGCCAGGGTTAGATTAATCGCTGAGCTTGTATCATTGTATTTGGTCAGCGAGTCGTTTAGATCCTCTGTATGAAGAAATTCTTTGCATTTGAAATAACCCTGGCCGGAGTCAAGTACGTAAAAGGTGATTTTACAGTTCCTGAGATAATAACCAATCTTAATATAACCCGATCTGGTATTTGAAAGTGCATTCTGAAACAGGTTGCGAATTACCCTGAAAACCCTGTTTGTATCGACCAGCACTTCTGTTGTTTCAGCAGAACCATTTTCGGTGACTAAAGCGACATCTTTGTATGTTTGTTTCTTAAGTGTTTCCCTGAATTCTGAAAGAAGATCATCGAGAATATTTTTGAGTTTGCAAACCCTTAAATCTGATTTTGAATTACCTGTATCTATTATTGCGGAATCCAGAAAATTATCAAAAAGGCCTATAAGCTGTTCGCAGGAGGCAAGTATCTGATCGCTGTATTCCTCACGTTCTTTTTTGTTGCATCCGTTCCTGCTCATAAGAAAAGAGAACGCTACAATAGAGTTCATATGTGTCCTCATTTCATGTGACATTCCCTGCAGCACAGTCGGGCAATTAATCATATGGGGACACTCCGGAATACCGTCCTGTATGCCAGCACGATCCTCAGCTATCTCGTCCTTATTTATTTTCAGGCTACGCATGAATAAATCAATATTCGTTTGAGAAAAAATCATTTCATTTTCCTCATTATACGTCTTGCATCCTTCTTGTAAATGCTTTCGGAACTAATAATTCCATTAAGATGTTCAGCGGCCTTGTCCTGATTATCAGTCCTTAAATAACACAAAGCCAGGTACCACTGCGCATCCTCAATGAAAAGGTTATCATTATTGTCAATTACCTTGATGAACGAACTCTTTGCATCAGGATAGTTTTTCACCTCGAAATTTGAAATACCGTGCAGCATGGTTGACTCCATGTATTTTGGATCGTTATCAAGGACTTTATTGAAATAAAGGGCAGCATTCCTGTAGTCGTGAACATTGTAATACTCAATCGCCGTGGAATAATCAGAATTCAAAATGGCTTGTTGAGACCTCGAGGGTGAAGTTACCTCATACGATTTATAGAACCGGTCGAGTATTTCATCATTGGTCAGACTCCTGCCGTTAAAATAAAGAGTTATGCTGCCAACCAGGATGAAGCCGGTAATTACTGCAGCGTATCTGAGTGACATACGCTTTACCGGATTTTTAACAGGTTTTTCTGCTGCCCTTTTCCTTTCAATTTCAGACAGTTTATTTCGTAACTGAATTACATTATGGTTTTTCAGAACCATATCAGTCTTTTTTCTTAATTCAACCTCTTTCCGAAGCTTTTCATTGTTGTCAAGTTCCTTCAGGAACCATGCTCTTTCAGCTTCATTCATTTCACCGGCATTGTATCTTTCGATGAAATATGAAAAGTCAATTGTTTTCATGCTTTTATATTTATAATTTTAATATCATCCAACTTAATCAACTGTACATCAAATACATAGCCGTATTTGTGCAATCATTTTAAATCGTAATTATACCATGCGGACTTTACCTGGGTCCGCACCACAAATTCATCAGCTTTTGGCTGATTTATCTTTTTCCCTGCAGCTTAATCTCAGGGATTCTGTAAATAATGTCAGATCTTCACCGGGGGAGGGGTAAGTATCGGGTCCGCATCACCACCTCGCACATTTATCATCTCTTCATTTGATAAAGTAAAATCAGTAAAAATGTCGACTGTTTTTTCAAAATCCAGGGTTTTCATAATTCTTGTTTATTTAATTATTAATTCAGGGTAATTCATAGTTACATGTCGGTATTCGTTTATTTGTGACACAAAAAAACGATAAAAAATGAGAATGACAAGAATATGCTCTGATAATCAATTATATAGAAAATGCTGAACATGAGAAAAAAATATTAGTTTTGATCGGGAAATGCAGTTTAAAGAGACAGGCATGCATATGCAACTTCTTAATTGATGGAGGTACAGAAATATTTTGTCAGATTTTACATTATGGTGATGCTGGCAGGAAATCTATACTTTCCTTCAGCAGGCGTGCCTGTATTCTCCTTGGATTCTTATTCTGATTGCTCAAATCGCAATATTCCCGGATCGGATCCACAGGAAAGGTCAGTATCCGTTGATGATATGAGCGCTAAGATCATTTATCTGAGAAATGCAAATGATAAATCCGGGCTGGTTCTTCTTTCTGATAGCCTTAAAAGATCAATCGCCATATACAAGCCTGACAGCCTGACTATATCTGAAATATATTATTATATAGGCGTTTGCAGATTGCTTGCTGATAAATACAGTGATGCCCTGGAATGGTTTAACCTGAGTGTTGCCTTTAAGGAAAAACTCGGGATAGCAGATGCCCATTATGCAAATAGTATTTATGATATAGGAGTGGCATATAACTATCTTGCTGATTTTCCCCGTGTAATTGATTACATGCACCGTTATATAGATATCAGTACCGGGATGAGCGGGTATAATACCCCTGATGTGGCAGGAGCCATGGCAACCCTTATCAGTGCCTCACTTGAGAAAAATGATTATGAAAGCTTCAGAAAATACACTGAAGAAACACTCAAAATCCTGAATATCAATAAATCAGCCCTGCAGGGAACAGAACTGGCCAGGTTCTATACAAATGTAGGAGTGGGTTTTGCCAGGCTGGCAGACCATGCGAAAGCAAAAATTTATTTTGAGGAAGCCGAGTCAATCTATAATAATGATTCTTCCCTCGAGAGAGACAATAGTTACATAAATCTCATTAACAGCCTTGCACTCACTTATGGGAACCTTGGGATGGACTCCAGGGAAAAAGAATATTTTGAGAGAGGACTTGAACTGGCTGTTACAAGCAATTCATTCCTTGCATTTAACCTGATAAACAATTTTGCTATCGAGCTTGGAAATTCCGGGATGATAAGCAAGGGGAAGGAATTGATTTCAGATCTTGTTAACAGAGCAGAGATCGTATATGGTTCTGGTTCAAGATATTATATTGAAGCACTTGGATATTATGCTGAGTATTCAAGGGAATATTTACATGACTTTCAGAATTCAATCAGGCATTATTTACTCTGTCTCGAATACCTGGAACAGCACGAAGAAGAGGTTGTATTAAGAGAACCAATAGTTGCAGGTTATGCAAAAAGCCTTTTATTGAATAAAGAACCTGAAAAGGCACTGGAGGTAATACAGAGGCTTTTATTTTACAATAAGGCTGATCGGGAACAAACTGGTAAATATGATAATCCCGATAAGTCAGACCTGAGAGCTGACAGGCGTACTCTCAGAACGCTCCGGATAAAATATGAAATATTGCGTGAACTATACTCATCCTCAGGTGACCAGCAACTGCTGGAATCTGTAGCCTGGACCTCCGAACTGATAATATCAGTGATTGACAAGATACGAATTAATATAAGCGAAGAGGAGAGCAGGGTAATTCTTGGAGACAACTACAGGGATTCATACCTTCTGGCAATATGCGACTTTGAATTGTGCTACCGCAATACCGGAGAGGAGCGGTTCCTTGAAAAAGTCTTTGAGTTTGCTGAGAAAAGCAAGGCTGCAGGATTGCTGGCCGCCACCCGCGAACTTAACGCTGTAAATTTTCAAATTCCGCATGATATCTCTGAACTTGAAAAGTCCCTTCAGAGGTCAATAGCTTTTTACAGCTCAAAAATTTCAACCGAAAACGAAAAGGAAATTCCGGATAAAAAGCTTATAGCAGACCTGAATAATACACTTCTTGAATCAGTAAAGAAACGGGATTCACTGGTGATGACCTTTGAAAGGGATTATCCGGGATACTATACAATCAAGTACGGTACAGATGTCCTTTCAATTAATGACATTCCTCGCGTTGCCGGATATAACACAAATTATATCAATTACATTGTATCGGATTCAATACTTTACATTATTGTTGTTAACCGCAAGTATAATAAGATACTGCAGACTGAAATTGACTCTGTTTTCTTTAATAAATTGAGTCATTTCAGAACATTGCTTTCAAATTCTGACCCTTCGTCAAATGCCAGGAAAAAATTTGATTCTTTCCGGGAGACCGGCTTTGATCTTTATAAGATCCTGATTGAACCTGTCCGCAGCTATTTTATCTCGGATGTTCTGCTTATTTCTCCTGACAATATCCTTTCCTACCTGCCCTTTGAGACGTTTCTTTCCTCCGCTTACGGGGGAGAAGAAATTATGTACCGCAAGCTGCCTTACCTGATGAATGACTTCAGCATCTCGTACACCTATTCTGCGTCATTCATGAAGGAAACTGTAAGGAGAGATTATGGCAGGACACGGAACCTCATTGCTTTTGCACCGGTATATACCCGGGAGATCTATATTGATTCATTATCAGTAAAGAGACAGGCTGGGAGGGAGATCCTGTATGACCTGCCTTTCGCCCGCATGGAGGCTGAATACGTAACTGACATTTCAGACGGTTCACTTTACGTCAGTGATAATGCCAGGGAATCTGTCTTTAAAGCTGAAGCAGGAAAATATGATATTATTCATCTGGCAATGCATACTTATCTCAATGACCAGAATCCGATGACTTCTGCAATGATTTTTTCGCAAGATGAGGATATACCTGAAGATGGTTTGCTCAACACATATGAAGTATATGGTATCCCTTTAAGGGCAAGGATGGTTGTGCTCAGCTCATGCAATACAGGTTCGGGCACTCTGTCTTCAGGTGAGGGAATATTAAGCCTCGCCAGAGGATTTCTCTATTCAGGAAGTCAGTCTGTGGTGATGTCAATGTGGGAGATAGAGGACCGGTCAGGTACAGATATTGTGAAGATGTTCTATGAGGACCTTCTGAAGGGAAAATCAAAAAGCAGGGCTTTGAAAAACGCAAGAAGCGTATATCTCACAAATGCAAGCCAGCTCAAATCACATCCATATTTCTGGTCGTCACTGGTTGTGTATGGAGATAATTCACCTGTCTATCCCCGCCGCATTATTACCTTATTATCAATTTGTATACTGATTATTACGGTTCCGGCTCTTTACTTTCTGTATCGCAAATATTCCTGATATTCCGGATCTTCCTTCACAAGTTCAATCAGAGCCTCCTTGCTTAAATACTTCTTCCTGCGGGCATATATCTCATTCTTAAGGTTCATCTTGATTGCAATTTCCTCATAGCTGTGACCATCACTGAATAATGTCAGGATAGTTTGATTATCAGGCTTCAGCTTCTGGAATGCCCTGCTTACTATCCTTTCAAACATCGGTTCATCTGTATCCTCATGAGCCATTTCATCCGGCAGATCGATATCAAGATCAGTTGTCTTTCTTTTCTTTCTCAGCTGAGCGCTCCAGATATTCCTGGCAATACCAAAAAAATATCCTTTAAGATCAGTTGTCAGACTCAGGTTCTGTGTGGTAATCTGGTTATAAAGAATAATTATCGAGTCCTGAAATACATCAGACACATCCTCATTGCTGCCGCTATTCTTGATAACATATTTCTTAACTGTTTGAAAATAATTATCATACAGCCAGTTCAGGGTTTTGCCGTCCTGCTTTCTTATTCCCTCAATAATATTATTATCTGAAATCCTTTTAAACAATCCCGGGATGATTGATTTAACTGACAAATATAGTATTTCCAAGCAGGATAGTCTTTGATGCCGTAGCGTGTTTTGAATTTATGGCCGTCACCGATACCTTCTTTCCAAATTATAAATATCTTTACTCAGTGTTATAACCTATCTGAAAGGTAGAAATGTCATTTCCGTTTGTAAAACAGCCAGATGCCATGGATTGCGGTCCGGCATGTCTCAAAATGGTTTCGGCGTTTTACAGGAAGAACTTTTCCCTTGAAACCATCCGCAGGAAATGCTTCATTACCAGGGAAGGAGTTTCATTTCTCGGTCTTTCTGAAGCTGCCGACTCTCTTGGCTTTAAAACATTAGGTGTCAGGATCCCTTTAGAAATGCTCGAAGAGAATGTACCACTTCCATGTATTGTACACTGGAAACAACGTCATTTTATAGTGGTGTACAAAATAAAGAATAACAGGATATGGGCTGCTGATCCTGCCATCGGGATGGTCAGGTACGACCGTGATGAGTTCATCAGGAACTGGACATCAACAATGGCAGATGGCAAACCTTCCGGATTAGTTCTCATAATTGAGCCGACACCTTCACTTTTCGAAAAAGAAAGCGAACATGAGAAATCAAGGGGTTTCAGGTTCCTTTTTAAATATTTCAGGCTGTACGAGAGATATCTGTTCCAGCTGCTGCTGGGTCTGTTAATAGGAAGCTGTATCCAGTTGATCATTCCTTTCCTGACCCAGTCAATAATTGATATCGGTCTTAACAATAACGATTTGGGATTTATATATCTGATCCTGTTTGCCCAGCTTGCTCTTGTGATAGGAAGAATGTCAGTTGAATTCATACGCGGATGGCTGCTTCTGCACATTGGGACCAGGGTCAATGTGGCTATAGTTTCCGGCTTCCTGCAGAAACTTATGTCGTTGCCGATTGCCTTCTTCGATACAAAACTTACCGGTGATATACTCCAGAGGGTGGAAGATAACAGCAGGATTGAAGAGTTCCTGACATCGGCGAGTCTCTCTATCCTGTTCTCTTTCTTTAATCTCATCGTTTTTGGAATTGTTCTGGCAATATTCAATGTTAAAATACTGGCGTTATTCCTTGCCGGTTCTGTATTATATGTCATCTGGGTTTCATTATTCATGAAGCCCAGGGCAAAGCTTGACCAGCAGAGGTTTAAGCAGATGTCACTCTCTGGCAATAAGCTGATTAATATCGTGAACGGCATGCAGGAAATCAAACTGACCCAGAGTGAAACAGGAAAGCGATGGGATTGGGAAAAACTGCAGGCAACTTTATTTGGACTCAAGATAAAAGGTCTCGGGATCATTCAGTATCAGTCGGCGGGTGCAACATTCATCAATGAAGTTACTAACCTCCTGATCACTGTCGTGGCAGCAACTGCGGTCCTCAGGGGGAACATGACCCTGGGTGCAATGCTCGCAGTCCAGTTCATTATCGGTCAGCTGAATGTGCCTGTGAGCCAGATAATAACCTTCTTCAGAATGTCGCAGGACGCTAAGATGAGCCTTGACAGGCTGTCAGAGGTTCATGAAATGCAGGATGAGGAACCTGATCCGGAATATAAGGTCAGGAAGCTGCCTGAAAAGAAAGATATATTCGTAAATAATGTATCATTTCAATATGAAGGTCCTCATTCCCCTTATGCCCTGAAGGATGTTGACCTTTTTATTGAGGAGAACCGGACCACAGCAATTGTCGGAACAAGCGGAAGCGGTAAAACAACCCTCCTCAAACTGCTCCTTGGATTTTACCAGCCTGTAGCAGGGGATATACTTATTGGAGATACACGTCTTTCAAATATAAGCCTGAAGGTATGGCGGCAGAAAACCGGAGCTGTAATGCAGGATGGATTTCTTTTCCCTGAAACCATAGCTGCCAATATTGCTCCAGGAACAGAGGAAATAGATGAAGAAAAAATAGTTAAAGCCGCGGAGATTGCCAATATAAGGGGATTTATCGAGTCATTGCCTCTGGGGTACAATACAAAAGTCGGTGCAAATGGACATGGGCTTAGTGAGGGACAGATGCAAAGACTTCTCATCGCCAGGGTAGTCTACAAAAATCCTGATATAATAATTTTTGATGAAGCTACAAACTCACTTGACGCAAATAACGAGAAGGCAATAGTTGAGAATCTTGCTCCCTTCTTCATCGGAAAGACGGTGATTATTGTGGCTCACAGGCTCAGCACAGTTAGGAATGCAGACAAGATCGTTGTCATGGATAACGGTCGTATTGCTGAAACAGGAACACATGAAACCCTGATCGAAAACAGAGGACCATATTTTAACCTTGTCAGAAACCAGCTTGAACTTGGAAAATAATCCGGTTAATGAAAGACAAAAAGCCTGACATATTATATTCTGAACCTGTAAGGGAAATTATTTCAAATCCTCCGCGAAGGATTATCAGGTGGGGCACAACATTTATTTTCTCGGTGCTGGCATTGCTGCTTATCCTTTCATGGCTTATAAAGTACCCTGATGTTGTCCCCGCAACTATCGAGATAACAACGATAAATCCTCCTGTAACGCTGGTCAGCAAAATCACCGGGCGTATAAATAAGTTATACGTAAAAGATGAACAAAATGTTTCATCCGGTCAGCTCCTTGCCGTCATGGAAACCGCTGCGTCAATAGTCGAGGTCCGGCAGCTTAAGTCAATTTTTGATACTGTGCAGAAACCTGAAGCATTGCTGGCTGAGTCATTTCCTGGCTTCTATGCGCTTGGTGAACTCCAGGGACATTATACGTCTTTTATGAAAGTGCTTTCGGATTACAATACCTATTTACGGAATGATTTTTACGGCAGCAAGATCAGTTCAGTATCTGAAGAAATAGCTGGTATTCAGGAATATATAGAGAGGATCAAGGTCAAGGAAGAGCTTGTTTTCCAGAATCTTGTGATTGAAAGAAATAAATTTGAACGAGATTCAGCACTCCATTCCAGCAAAGTTTTTACTGACAGCGATCTCGAAGAATCGAGACAATCATTCATAAGAATAAAGCTGGAGCTGCAGGAGGTAAGGCTTGATTATTCAGCTAAAGCAATTGGCCTGGCTGAAAAAAATCAGCTCCTCCAGGATTACCGTATCAATAGGCAGGAGGAGAAGGAAAAACTAGTTTCTGCACTGAGTGAATCATATTTTAACCTTAAAGCTCAGATGAAGATATGGGAGAACAATTATCTTCTTGTTTCTCCTGTCGACGGCAAAGTGGCATTTACCAGATACTGGAGTGAAAATCAGTCGGTGAATATCGACCAGGCGGTAATGTCTGTTGTACCTGAAGTTCCCGGAGATTTTATTGGCAGAATAAACCTGAAAATGCAAAGATCAGGGAAAGTTAAAGTTGACCAGGCAGTCAATGTCAAGCTGAGCGGGTATCCGTATCTCGAGTTTGGAATGGTAAGAGGCAAAGTAAAGTCAAAATCAATAGTTCCATCAGGTGATGCGTATGTTATAGAGATCACTTTTCCACAAGGACTTACGACACTTTACGGGCGTCAGCTTGAATTCACTCAGAATATGCAGGGTACAGCTGAAATTATAACTGAAGATCTGAGATTGATTCAGAAAATCATTAATCCGTTC
>CAZGGZ010000041.1:0-27552 GCA_964525415.1 uncultured Rikenellaceae bacterium
TCATTTGAGAATCTTATGTCCCTGTTGATCCTGTATGTACAGCTGGTTGCTTCAAGTCCTTTAAGGATCGGATCAAATTCTGATATCCTGTTAATGACAGACTGGATAAATGATTCATAGTTTGCTTTGGCATTGAGATACCTGCTGCGATTCATATGAAACCAATCCCTGTCGTTATGTTTTTTAAGATCAGACAGGAATTCGAGTGTCGATTTATTAATAAGATTCATGTTGGTTAAATTGAATTATCTTTAACATCGGGGACAAAAAAAGATAAAATTAATAAAATCAGAAGTAAGAGCGAAATCAGGAATCATGAAAAGACTGATGGCAGGCATATTCATTTTATTTGCAGCAGTAAATGTGGTTATTGCACAGCAGCAAATATTGCCAGCACCTGTTTTCAGCTCTGATCACGGCTATTACATTGATCCTTTCAGTCTGGTAATGACATGTCCCGATCCTGAAGCTGCAATCTATTATACAACGGACGGAAGCGATCCGCGACAGGGAGGAGGGATACTTTATATAAATCCTTTAGACATCGGACATACATCAGTCATAAGGGCTATTGCAGTTAAGAACAGTATGAATAGCCAGACGACAACACGTACCTATCTTTTTGCGGCAGATATTATCCTGCAGGGAAACTCTCCGGAAGGGTATCCTTCCGCCTGGGCCGACTTTACCACGATCCAGGGGTCTGCACCCGCCGACTATGAAATGGATCCTGAGCTTATGGCAGATCCGTCGTTCGCCTCTTCATGCATCGAAGCACTGCTTGACCTTCCGGTAATATCTCTCGTAACAAATAAAGAATACTTCTTTTCAAAGAGCACAAATCCTGAAACCGGAGGCATCTATATCTACACAGGTGTATCAGGCGGTTTTGGAAATGGGTGGGTAAGACCTGTCTCATATGAATTCTTCAATTCAGGAGAATCCCCTTCTTTCCAGGTTGATTGCGGAGTTGAGATTCAGGGGGGAGAGGGCAGGAGACCTGAAAAATCTCCCAAGCACTCTTTCCGGCTTGTTTTCAGGAGTGAGTACGGACCTTCAAGATTTAATTATCCGCTTTTTGGAAACAATGCAGATTCATCCTTCAATTCAATAATATTACGGGCAGGATTCGGAAATACATGGATCCACTGGAAGCACAGTGAAAGATCAATGGCTCAGTATCTCAGGGACAGGTGGACAAAAGATACCCACCAGGCAATGGGACATATTTCAAGTCATGGAATATATGTTCATCTTTATATCAACGGGTTATACTGGGGTATATATAATCCCTCCGAGAGACTCGACAACGATTTTGCAGTGTCCTATCTGGGCGGAGAAAAGGAGGATTATGATGTTATAAAGGATTATACTGAAGTTGTAGATGGGGATGCAATAGCATGGAATAAAATGATGTACATGGTGAATGCCGGTGTAGCAGGCAATGATTCGTATCAGGCTCTCAGAGGGAACAAGCCTGATGGTTCCCCGGATCCGTATATTGAACCAATGGTGGATGTCATCAGCCTTACCGATTATATGATCCTGAATTTTTATGGAGGGAACTGGGATTGGGATCACCATAACTGGGTGGCGATCAGGAACCGTGCAAATCCGGATAACGGATTCCGTTTCTTTTGCTGGGATTCCGAGCATGTGGTTGAAAGTGTCACAGCGAATTTCCTGTCGGAAAACAACAATAACTGCCCCAGCAGGATATTCCAGCAACTTCGCCAGAATAAGGACTTTGTCCGTTTGTTTGCAGACAGGGTTCAGAGGTTCTGTTTTAACGGGGGAGCACTAACCCCGGCAGCCGCCGCTGAACGATGGATGGACAGGTCGGAAACAATTGAGAAGGCAGTCATTGCCGAGTCAGCAAGGTGGGGTGATTATCGCCGCGATGTACATCCATGGCAGACAGAAGGTCCGTTCCACCTGTATACAAAAGAAGATCACTGGGTGCCCCAGATGAATTATATCCTGGGGACGTACTTCCCGAACAGGACAAGCCAGTTTATCAGCCAGCTGCGTAAAGCTGACCTTTTTCCGGAAATAGATGCACCCAGCCTCCTTCTTAATGGTATTGCTATCAGCAGTAAAGAATTTGATCCTGGTGACATTCTTACAATGAGTTCAGAGAAAGGTTATATATGGTATACGACCGATGGAATCGATCCTGCTACCTCTGGTACCATGGTAACTATCTCATCATCAGCTAAGATGTACCTGGGACCTGTCACATTAAATGAATCAAGCCACATAATAGCCAGGGTTCTATACAACGGGGAATGGAGCGCCGCAAGCGAATATTTTTTTGTACAGCCTGACGACTTTCACGATATCAGGATTACCGAGATACATTATCACCCTTCGGATGAAGGCGATATTGATGACAGGGAATTTGAATTCATTGAGATCAAGAACACGGGCACATCAAATATTGATATAGGAGGATTGCGTTTCACCGATGGAATATCATACGAATTTCCTCAGGAAACACAGCTTCTTCCGAAGGGATTCATTGTCCTTGCATCAAACAGCAAAAGCTTTTATGACAGGTATGGATATATGCCTTTTGACGAATATGACGGACAGCTGAGCAATGAGGGTGAGTTGATAGTTCTTGTAAATGCAGAAAATGATACGCTCTGCAATTTATCCTACAGCAATATTAATGGCTGGCCTGTGGAACCTGATACAGACGGCAACTCCCTTGTACCAGTCGAATTTAATCCCGCAGTCGATCAGAATAATCCGGTAAACTGGCGTGCATCATATACTGAAGGCGGTTCTCCCGGGTATGATGACATTTTCAATATCACTGATGGAACTTCCACTGAATTGTTTGCTTTATTTCCCAACTATCCCAATCCCTTTAATGAAATGACTTATCTGCCATTCAGATTAAATGAAGCAGCCAGTATCACAGTGTCGGTTTATGATATAACGGGACGGCAAATTGCAGTTATCGAAACATCGGACAGACCGGCTGGTTTTTATACTGTTGAATGGGACGGATGTGTTAAGCATTCAGGAAAGGTGCCTGGCGGACTGTATTTTTACAGGCTTGAAGCGAAGGGTAGAAACAATACCGGTACTTTAACAAGAAAAATGGTCCTGGTCAGGTAATCTGGATGCGGTCTGTAATAATCCCGGTATCAATATCCAGAGAACGATGAAATTAATAGTGACATAACTGCTCTTTTTCATGTATTAACCGGTGTCATTGTTTTCTGCTTAAAGCATTGATTATCAGTCGAAAAAATTAGTTCTTTTATATATTGCTCCGATTATTGAATGAGGTATAACAGGTACAAATAAAACAATCAGCTTATTCAGGAATCCGGGTGTACACTCCGGGTGATTATTGAAAAGAGCCTTTATGCCGGCTTTAGCTACTACTTCAGGTTTTTTCATTATTCCAAGCTTCCTTTTCAGGGGTGTATCGAATTTAGCTGAGTCATATAGTCCTGTGGATGTAGCACCCGGAATAAGACAGGTTACCTTTATACCGTACCGTTTTACTTCTGTCCTAAGCGCTCTTGTGAAATGCCGGAGAAATGCCTTTGTTGGTCCATAGACTGAAATAGTCGGATAGGGCATAATGGAGGAGATAGAGGATGTGTTGAGAATGAATCCTTTGCGGCGTTCCATCATTTTCCCCCCAAACAGGCGGCAAAGCATAGCCGGGGTAATCATATGGAGATTCATTATGGATCTCATCCTGAAAATTTCAATTTTCAGAACCTCTCCAAAATGTAGTGTGCCTGCATTGTTGACAAGGACTTCGACCCTGACTTTATTCCTTTCACAGAAATCATAAACCTGTTGTGCTGAATTTTCCTGCGAAAGGTCAATATTAAGAGTGCTGACACTGATCGGGTATTCGTTTTCCAGCTTCTTTTTCAGATCATCCAGCCGGTCAGGCTGGTTGCTGACGGCAATAATACAGTAACCTTTCTTTGCAAGTTCATGCGAGATATGCCAGCCGATGCCTGATGAAGCACCTGTTACCAGGGCATGACCCGGGCACATGCCTTCAAAAGCAGCTGCCCGGATCGTTCTGTTACGAAGTGTAAGATGACCTATTTTGAAGGGTGTAAATAACATTTGTTACCGGGAATCCATTATTCTCCGAAGTATTATTTTGCATACCAAATATACAAGTTTTTATGGCTGTGGTTTATGAGAGAACTACGGGTGCATTTTGATTTCCGGTTAAAACTTATATCTTCGCAAATTATTTTGATTATAAAAACCACAATATGAGTAAGAGTTATTCCATAAGTCCGGCAGGAGAGAAGTTCCCGTTACCAGAACCTGAGGACTACAAAGCTGAGTTTGAAAGCCTTAAGAAACGTGTCGAAGAGGAACGGGCTAAGAACCGTGAAATAGTAGTTGTGATGGGTGTCGGATTTGTAGGTGCTGTAATGGCTGCAATTGTAGCTGATACTGTCGATAAGAAAGGACAGCCTTCAAAATTTGTTATCGGAATGCAGCGTCCAAGTGCAAGAAGTTATTGGAAGATTCCATTGCTGAACCGTGGCGTTTCACCGGTTAAAGCTGAGGATCCCGAGGTTGATCCGATGATCCAAAGATGTGTGAAGGATAAAAAGACACTTATAGCGACATATACATATGATGTTCTGAAACTGGCTGATGTTGTGGTAGTTGATGTGCAGTGCGATTATCTAAAGGTAGACCTTGGCAATGTCAGATCAGGTGAAACTGATATGGCAGCACTGGAAGCATCCCTGCATGTGATTGCTGAACATATTCCGGCCGAAGCGCTGGTTTTGATAGAGACTACGGTCGCACCCGGGACTACCGAACAGGTGGCATACCCGATAATGAAAAGAGTTTTCAGAAAAAGAGGAATTAAATCAGATCCGCTGCTGGCTCACAGTTATGAAAGAGTTATGCCCGGACGTAACTATGTTGCAAGCATTCGCGATTTCTGGAGGGTTTGCAGCGGTATAAATGAAAAAGCAAAGGAAAGAGTAGTAAAATTCCTTACTGAAGTCCTTAATACCGAGAAGTATCCGCTGACAGTCATGGACAGACCGATAGAATCTGAGACTGCTAAGATAGTTGAGAACAGTTACAGGGCAACAATACTGGCATTCCTTGATGAATGGAGCCTCTTTGCCGAGCGGAACGGGGTGGATCTTATAAAGGTAATAAAGGCAATAAAAGTGCGTCCGACACACAGCAATATGATTTTCCCGGGTCCCGGTATCGGAGGATATTGCCTTCCGAAAGATGGCGGTCTGGGATTGTGGGCTTACAAGCATATTCTTGGTTTTGAAGATGATATTTTCAAAATAACGCCCATGGCGATTGATATTAACGACACGCGCGGGCTTCATGTGGGCCAGCTGACACGTGATGCGCTCAGGAATATGGGACAGCCGATTGCCGGAGC
Organism: uncultured Rikenellaceae bacterium; assembly: GCA_964525415.1. Classification (GTDB taxonomy): domain Bacteria; phylum Bacteroidota; class Bacteroidia; order Bacteroidales; family VadinHA17; genus LD21. The sequence continues at coordinate 5,426 of CAZGGZ010000041.1, forward strand.
AGATATCCTGATCCTTGGTGCAGCTTACCGTGAGGATGTCGGTGATACACGCTACAGCGGATCAGAGATTGTTATCAGGAAACTTACAGAGATGGGAGCAGAGATACGTGTGCACGATCCCTATGTTGAACACTGGTGGGAATTTGAGCAGCAGGATACGTTCCCTGGCATTGGAGAGAGCAAGGCACGCTTTTTCCGTAACCAGGAAAAGCTCAAAGAGATCCGGATAGAACAAAACCTTAACAAAGCGCTTAAAGGTGCTGAAGCAGTTGTACTCGCTGTACCTCATAAGGCATATTTAAATCTTGATCCTAACGTTGTAGTTAATACAATAGGTCAGCCTGCAGCAATTATTGATTGTTTCGGAATACTGACCGATGATAAGATAAGGCGATATTTCGAATTAGGATGTGAGGTTAAGGGACTGGGCCGCGGGCACATACAGCGTATCAAGGACGAAGTCAGGAAACTATAGTCTTTTTCCTATAATTAATATTATGTCAAATAGAATATAATATTATACAATCCGGTTACAAATAGCCAATAACTAATAATTAATATTATAAAGAGACACTTCTACCCTTTCACCAGCCTGCAAATAAAAAGGGATGCCACCAGACATCCCTTTCATTTTATATTGTAAGCAATTTATTTCTGTTCAGCGGCACTGACTTTTGCCCTCATCTCTTCATACTTGGCATTCAATGAAGGATCCTTTTGCCTCAGCCTGTAATATAATTCCTGAAGGCTTCTCATTGTATAGATGTCAGCCGGATTCAGTTCATAAGCTTTCTCCATATAAGGAAGTGCTTTGGCATACACAGCATTTGCAACATCAACAGCTTTACTGTATTCCTTAACATCCATTATATCATTTGCCTTGGTTATCATACTTGCTGCTTTATTGACATATGCGGCTCCGAGACCATATTGTGACTCAAACAGGTCGCTTTTGAGCTCAACTGACTTTGTCAGCTCGGCAATGGCTTCATCATATTTTTCCTGGTTGAGATACATTATACCAGTAGCGAAATAGAGGCTGAAATTGTCCGGATCAACCTCCTTTGCCACTTTTATGTACTTAAGAGCTTCGTCAAACCTGTTGCTTTTGAGGTACAGGTCGATGAGCTGAAGTGTAATTGTATTGTCACCCGGGAATTTATTTGGCAGATCAAGCAGATATGCTTCAGCTTTTGTCGTATCACCCAATCCAATCATGCATTCATAGATCTGGTAGTACGGAGTGATTCCCATATACTTCAATTCAGCACACTTCTCAAAGTATGATATTGCCTGGGTGAATTTCTTGGAATTGATTGCAGCAAGTCCCGCGTTATAATACATACCGGTATCTATGATCCCTGCGTATTTATCACTCTCGGTGATCTTGATCTGTGTTTCAAATGATTTAAGAGCTCCATCATAATCATCTGCTTCAAACTGCTTGCTGCCCTGTGAATAAAGGTCCAGAGCCAGCGAGTTATAGATCATATTTGTAATGACCCTCTTCTTGATTCCGCCCTTTGTATCAAGTTCCATAGCTTTTTCATATGCAGCATAAGCTTCTCCAAGCGGATCCTGGAAATATGCACTGAATTTTGGATTGTCAGCTTCAAATACTGCCTGTGCCAGTTTACCTTTGGCAAAATATGTATTGAACCAGTTCTTTGATTTCTCGTTTGCAAAGGCCTGGTCAAGGGCTTCCTTGGCCTTATCCAGGGCACCCTGGTCAATAAAACTGAGGGCACTGGTTACCTTACCCTTCTGTGCCATCATTCCTAAAGAAATGCTTACAGCGGCTATCAGCAGAAAAAACTTTTTCATGATTATTGTTTTAATTTGTTTAATGTCTAATTTGTTTTTTAAAATAACTTTTCAAATGTATAATATTATGCATTAATCTTCAAATTCTTTGCCAATTTCCTCAGAGGCACCATTATTTTCATCAGGATCTGATTCAACTACTTCTTCATCCTCATTTACTTCAACACATGCTACTGATGCAATGATATCGTTCTCTCTGAGATTTATCAGCCGTACTCCCTGAGTAGCACGGCCCATTACCCGCAGAGCAGAAACTGGACTTCTCAGGATGTTTCCGAACTGAGTAATTATCATAAGATCATGATTATCAGTAACATCCTTGAGGGCTATCAGGGAACCCGTCTTTTCAGTGATATTAATGGTCTTGACACCTTTTCCTCCGCGGTTGGTTATCCTGTAGCCATCGATATCGGACCTTTTGCCATATCCTTTTTCAGCCACAACAAGAATATCCTTTTCCTTATTCTCTACAGTTATCATGCCAACAACAATATCTGTTTTCTCATCAGCGAGTCTGATACCCCTGACGCCTGATGCCGTTCTGCCCATCGGTCTCACTGATGCTTCAGGGAACCTTATTGCTCGACCCGATCTGACAGCCAGCATGATCTCGTGTTTGCCATTGGTCATTCTTGCTTCGAGTAATTCATCGCCATCTCTCACGGTAATGGCATTTACCCCGTTTGACCTTGGCCTGGAATAAGCTTCAAGGGATGTCTTTTTGATGATGCCTTTCTGGGTGCAGAGCACAATAAAATTATTATTTATATATTCTTCATCATTTAGGTTCAGAACATTGATATATGCTCTTACGCTGTCGTCAGGCTCTATATTAATCAGATTCTGCATTGCCCTTCCCTTTGAAGTACGCGAACCTTCAGGGATCTCATAAACTTTAAGCCAATAGCATTTTCCCTTGCTTGTAAAGAAGAGCATTGTGTTGTGCATCGTCGCTATATAAAGATGCTCAATAAAATCCTCATCCCTGGTAGTTCCTCCCTTTGCTCCTGTTCCCCCCCTGTTCTGTCTTCTGAATTCAGTCAGCGGTGTCCTTTTAATGTAGCCCATGTGGGAGATGGTGATCACCATCTCCTCATCTGCATAAAAGTCCTCGGGATTGAATTCTTCAGCATTAGGAATGATCTCTGTACGCCTCTTGTCTCCGTATTTTTCCTTTATCTCAAGGAGTTCGTCCTTTATTATCTTCATCTGAAGGTCAACACTGGCAAGCACACTCTTCAGGTATTCAATAAGATCCTTTACCTCCCTGTATTCTGCCCGCAGCTTTTCCTGTTCAAGTCCTGTAAGCTGGCGAAGCCTCATTTCAACAATTGCCCTGGCCTGGATATCCGACAGGCTGAAGCGTTCCATAAGCCTCTCCCTGGCCATATCAGCATTTTGTGATGCTTTTATAATGGCTATTACCTCATCGATGTTATCACTGGCAATTATGAGACCTTCCAGTATATGAGCTCTCTTCTCAGCCTGATCAAGGTCATACTTTGTCCTTCTCAGGATAATATCGTGCCGGTGCTTTACAAAATAATGTATCAGGTCTTTAGTGCTTAGTGTTCGCGGCCGTCCTTTGACCAGTGCTATATTGTTAACATTAAAAGTTGTCTGAAGTGATGAATACTTATAGAGGTGATTGAGCACAACATTTGCACTTGCATCTTTCTTCAGTATAATGACAATGCGCATCCCGTTCCTGTCCGACTCATCATTGATATAGGATATACCTTCCAGCCTCTTTTCATTGATAAGGTCTGCGATCTTGCGGATCATCTCAGCCTTGTTGACCATATACGGAATCTCTGTGACAATGATGCATTCCCTGCCTGAATGAGTGAGTTCAATTTCGGTTTTAGCCCTCACAACTATCTTTCCCCTTCCTGTTTCGCAGGCGTCACGGATGCCCTGTTCACCGTAGATAATGCCGCCTGTCGGAAAATCGGGTCCCTTGACATATTTCAATATCTCGTCAGTGGTGATGTTGCCGTTATCAACATATGCAATAGTCGCATCTATTATTTCAGAAATGTTATGAGGAGGCATATTGGTAGCCATACCTACGGCAATTCCAGAAGTCCCGTTTACCAGAAGATTAGGGATCCTGGTCGGAAGAACCACCGGCTCGGAAAGTGAATCATCAAAATTTGGCTGGAAATCGACTGTTTCCTTATCGATATCTGAGAGCGTTTCCTCTGCAATCTTCCTTAACCTTGCTTCAGTATACCTCATTGCAGCAGGGCTGTCGCCGTCAACCGATCCGAAGTTGCCCTGTCCGTCGACCAGTGGATACCTTAGCGACCATTCCTGTGCCATTCTTACCATGGCCTCATAAACCGATGAATCGCCATGCGGGTGGTACTTGCCAAGCACCTCTCCCACTATCCTTGCCGACTTCTTGTAAGGTTTGTTTGAGAAAACTCCAAGTTCCGACATACCGAAAAGCACACGCCGGTGCACAGGCTTAAGCCCGTCTCTCACATCAGGTAAAGCTCTCGATACGATGACCGACATTGAATAGTCAATATAGGCCGATTTCATCTCCTCCTCTATGTTTACCTGCACTACCCTTTCTCTTTCTGCCATAACAGATTAATAATTAAATAATTATATATATAAACTCCATATACGGATTTGCCGTACGAAAATAGTGATTATTTGCCTATTTTTGAGCTTTTCCGGCGGTGAATTTTTAACATTTATTGTTCATAAATGGGCATAATTATTGCCATACATAAAAATGTCATGATTTAACTTTGATCTTTCATTTATATGTACTTTTGTCGGAAGCATCTGACAGATTGACCGGGAAAAGGCAGCTGAAGGATTTTTGATACGGTATAAGATATGGATTCACAGTTTTCACAGCGGGTAAAGGATATTCTGAGTTACAGCAAGGAGGAGGCTATCCGTCTGGGCAACAGCCACATAAGTCCGGAACACCTTTTTCTCGGCATATTAAGGGATGGAGAGGGTGTTGCGGTAGAAATACTTATCAGCCAGGGCATTGATCTTCTGGTATTGAAGGGATCCCTTGAGAAAAGCATAAAGGTGGAGAGTCCTGTTCCTGTTGCCGATCATGAAATCATACCATTGCTGCGCAGCACCGAAAGAATTCTGAAGCTTGTTTATCTTGAAGCCAAAGCTCTGAAAAGCAATACGATAGAGTCTGAACACCTTTTACTGGCAATCCTTAAGGATGAGAACGCGCTTGTTACAAGATTCCTCTCCGAGATGGATGTTGATTATCAGTCTGTAAAGCGGATGGTTGAAGCAGGTTCGCCAAGCGCAAAGGCTGATTATCCGAGGGATGAAGACGATGAAGGACAGGGTTTTGGTCAGCAGGGAAAGGGACAGGCAGGAGCTCCCTCCTCGCCCAAGTCGTCATCCGACACGCCGGTGCTTGATAATTTCGGTATTGATCTGACCAAAGCCGCTGATGAAGGGCGTCTTGATCCGGTCGTGGGGAGAGAGAGAGAGATTGAAAGACTCGCTCAGATACTTTCAAGGAGGAAGAAGAACAATCCTGTACTCATAGGTGAACCCGGAGTCGGAAAATCAGCAATAGCTGAAGGTCTTGCGCTCAGGATATCAAAGAAAAACGTTTCGAGGGTGCTCTTCAATAAAAGAGTCGTTGCTCTTGACCTGGCTTCAATTGTTGCCGGAACGAAGTACAGGGGACAGTTTGAGGAAAGGATGAAAGCAATTCTCAATGAGCTTTCAAAAAATGACAATATTATACTGTTCATCGATGAGATACACACTATTGTAGGTGCCGGAGGAGCAACCGGTTCGCTTGATGCTGCAAACATGCTTAAACCTGCCCTGGCAAGGGGCGAAATACAATGTATCGGCGCCACTACACTTGATGAATACAGGCAGCATATTGAAAAGGACGGAGCCCTGGAGAGAAGATTCCAGAAGGTGCTTGTGGATCCGACTACTATCGAGGAAACCCTTCATATTCTGCATAATATTAAGGAAAGGTACGAAGAGCATCACAATGTTATTTATACTGATGATGCAATAGACGCCTGCGTGAAGCTTACAAACCGTTATATTTCCGACAGGCATCTGCCAGATAAGGCAATAGACGCACTTGACGAAGCAGGTTCAAGAGTCCATATTTCAAACATTGTTGTTCCTGAAAAGATACTGACACTGGAAAAACAGCTTGAGGATACCAAGAAGGAAAAAATGACTGCTGTTAAGAACCAGAATTTTGAAAAGGCAGCAAGCTTCCGTGACCGTGAAAAAGATCTCTTTGATGCTATTGAGGCTGAAAAGAAAAAATGGGAAAAAGAGCTGGCTGTAAACAGGGAAACCGTTGATGCAGAGAAGGTTGCCGAAGTTGTGGCAATGATGACCGGCGTCCCTGTACAGCGTATCGCACAGACTGAAGGCACCAGGCTTCTCCAGATGGGTGATGAGCTGAAGGGCAGCGTAATTGGCCAGGATGAAGCTATCCAGAAAATTGTAAAATCTATCCAGAGAAACAGGGCCGGACTCAAGGATCCGAACAAACCTATCGGTACATTCATATTCCTTGGTCCTACAGGCGTGGGGAAGACACAGCTTGCAAAGGTCCTTGCAAAGTTCCTTTTCGACACGACTGACAACCTTGTAAGGATAGATATGAGCGAATACATGGAGAAATTCTCCGTATCAAGGCTCGTCGGAGCACCTCCCGGATATGTGGGGTATGAGGAAGGAGGCCAGCTTACTGAAAAGGTAAGGCGCAAACCATATTCGGTCGTCCTGCTTGATGAGATTGAAAAGGCTCACCCGGATGTATTCCACATCCTGCTGCAGGTTCTTGATGAAGGTCAGCTTACTGACAGCCTTGGACGCAGGGTTGACTTCCGGAACACTATTGTGATCCTTACTTCCAACATAGGGACACGGCAGATTTCGGAATTCGGGCATGGAATAGGTTTCGACACACAGACGAAAAAGGCAACACGTGATGAACAGACCAGGAGCATTCTTCAGAAAGCTCTTCAGAAGACCTTCGCACCTGAGTTTCTCAACAGGATTGACGATGTTATTATGTTTAACTCTCTCGGGAAGGAGGAGATCAACAAGATCATCGACCTTGAGCTGAAAGGCCTGTTCGACCGGGTAAAAGCGCTTGGTTACCAGCTGAAAATAGCTCCGGCTGCGAGGGATTATATTGCCGAAAAAGGATTTGATGCAAATTTCGGAGCGAGGCCTCTTAAGAGGGCTATCCAGAAATATCTTGAGGATCCGATGGCGGAGGTGCTTATTAAAGCCGGGCAGAGTGATGGTGATATAATCAATGTAAGCTTCAACAGCACTAAATCAGAAATTAAAATCAAGATACAGAAGAAAAAGGATGGTGGTGAAGTACAGGATGATTCCGCAGATTCATGATCCGTCAGAGATAACCGGTTTCCCGAATAAGTCAAAATCAGTTGATTGAGTTATATTTACCTGGTAGAAATTACCAGGTTTTATTTTGTACTCTATGGGTATAAGAACCTCCTGATCCACCTCAGGACTGTCATATTCGGTTCTCCCGACAAAATAATCACCCTCCCTCCTGTCAACAAGCACTTTCATTGTTCTGCCAACGAGATTTTCATTCAGTTCTGCAGATATTTCCTGCTGGATCTTCATTATTTCAGAAACCCTGGATTGCTTTAATTCCTCAGTGACATCATCTTCATATTTGATAAATGAGGGAGTTCCCTCTTCATGTGAATATGCGAATACACCCAGCCTGTCAAACCTGAATTCCCTGACAAACTCCTTTAATTCATTGAATTCCTGATCTGTCTCTCCCGGATGACCTGCTATAAGCGTTGTACGTATCGCAGCACCGGGAATACCTTTCCGCAGCTTGTTCAGGATGTCAATTGTTCCAGCCTGGTCGTGCGATCTGTTCATGAGGCTGAGAATCTTATCACTGATATGCTGTAAAGGGATGTCAATATATCTGCATATCCGGGGATTTTCCCTGATGAGAGGAATAAGCTCTTCAGGGAAGTTCGCAGGGTACAGGTAATGGAGCCTGATCCACTCAAATTCTGTGATGCCAAGCAATTCTGAAACAAGTTCAGGAAGCATCTGTTTTTTATAGAGATCAAGACCGTAGTAGCTCAGGTCCTGTGCAATCAGTATTATTTCCCTGACACCCGAAGCCGCCAGTTTTTCAGCTTCTTTCATTATCTCCTCAGTCGTCCGTGAGACACATTTGCCCCTGATGGCAGGAATGGCACAGAATGCACATGTCCTGTCGCATCCCTCAGATACCTTGAGGTACGCATAATGCCCCGGATTTGTCAGAACCCTGTTTGTCATCAGGTCCGGTCTGTATCCGGTACCGATCTCTTCCACTATTTCCCTGATATTATTGACCCCGAAATACCTGCTGACTTCAGGTATCTCAGTTTTAAGAGCATCCATATACCGCTCTGACAGGCATCCCATAACATAAAGATTCCGGATCTTACCTGCTTCCTTTGCCCTTATGAACTGCAGGATAGTGTCGATACTCTCTTCCTTTGCATCATTTATGAATCCGCAAGTATTGATAATAACGGTGTCGGCTGAAAGATTGCCGGAATCGAAAATAATTTCATGGCCGCCCGCTTTCAGCTGTGCAAGCAGTTTTTCTGAATCAACGACGTTTTTCGAGCAGCCTAAGGTGACTATGTTTATCTTTTTTTTCTTCATCTAGGCAAACAGCGAGTCGACGAATTCAGCACGGTCAAATACCTGGAGATCGGTCAGTTTTTCGCCGATACCGATATATTTAACAGGTATTTTAAACTGGTCGGAGATGCCGATCACCACTCCTCCCTTGGCGGTTCCGTCAAGCTTTGTGATGGCCATTGCTGTCACATCAGTAGCAGCAGTGAACTGCTTTGCCTGTTCAAAGGCGTTCTGCCCCGTTGATCCGTCAAGCACCAGAATAACCTCATGCGGAGCACCAGGCATGACCTTTTCCATAACTCTCTTGATCTTTGAAAGCTCATTCATCAGGTTGATCTTGTTATGGAGCCTTCCTGCGGTATCTATTATTACAACCTCATAACCGCCTGCCTTTGCAGATTTTACAGTATCGTACGCTACTGATGCCGGATCTGACCCCATCTGCTGTCTCACCATTGATACTCCCGCCCTGTCAGCCCAGATCTGAAGCTGGTCAATGGCTGCAGCCCTGAATGTGTCCGCAGCTCCCAGCAGGACTTTTTTCCCCGCAGTCCTGTACTGATATGCAAGTTTTGCAATTGTGGTTGTTTTCCCGGAACCATTTACACCGACAATCATAATCACATGAGGAACAGTGGCAAGCGGTAATGAAAAATCTGACTCAATACCCATGTTGTTATCTTCAAGCAATGCTACTATCTCTTCTTTAAGAATAGTATTCAACTCACTGGTATTAAGGTATTTATCCCTTGCAACGCGGGCTTCAATGCGGTCAATTATCTTTAGTGTGGTTTCAACTCCCACATCGGAAGAAACCAGCACTTCTTCAAGTTTATCAAGCACTTCATCATCAACCTTTGATTTGCCGATTACAGCTCTTGACAGCCTTGTAAGCACACTCTCCTTTGTCTTTTCAAGACCTTTATTGAGACTCTCCTTATTCTCCCTGGTGAAGAAACCCAGTAAAGCCATTTTCCAGAATTAATGTAAAACAAAAATATAAAAAAAGCTTCCTTCGCAACGAAGAAAGCTTTGAATATGTTACTTTTGAAGACTCAGTTATTTCTTGTTAAAGAAGTCCTTGATATGATCATTATGGACTATCTCTTCCTTGAACTGGTAAGCGCCGGTTTTTTCAGATTTTGTCATCTTGATGCACTTTGTAAAGAGCTTACCGCTTCCTGTCTTAAGTGTTGCAACAACTTTCTTTGCCATGGTATGATCTTTTTACTTTATTTCCCTGTGAAGCGTATATTTCCTGAGCACGGGATTGTATTTCATCCTTTCAAGTCTGTCAGGTGTATTCTTCCTGTTTTTTGTGGTGATATATCTTGACATTCCGGGCAGACCGCTCTCCTTATGTTCGGTACATTCCAGAATTACCTGCTGCCTGTTGCCTTTAGCTTTCTTTGCCATTATCTTTCCTTGTTAATAGTTCACAATGTAGCCTTTTTCCTTTGCTTCCTTCAATGCTGATGTCAATCCCTTCTTATTAATGAGACGGATACCTGCAGCTGATATTTTAAGGTTTATCCATCTCTTCTCTTCCGGCAGAAAGTATCTTTTTTCAAAAAGGTTGGGATAGAATTTTCTCTTGGTCCTTCTTTTTGAATGAGAGACATTATTTCCGACAACCGCCTTCCTCCCTGTTACCTGACAGATCTTTGACATTTGTATTTGTTTTTAAAAACGAAGCGCAAAATACGTGATTTTTATCTGATTGACCAAATATTTTGTACACTTTTTTTAAACAGCGACATTAATACTGTTTTAACGGTACAGGATTTGTTTCCAGAGCAGATTAAGGGCTGCGACGGAAAACCTGTTGATATTAGATATCCGGTCATATCCGAAAAGATGTTTTTCCGATTTTGTGCCGTTTTCTGAAGCCACAGCTATCCAGAGTGTACCCACTGGTTTTTCTTTGGTACCTCCGTCAGGTCCGGCAATTCCGGTTGCAGCAACTGAATAATCAGTCTTCATCAGCTGCCTTGCTCCCCTCGCCATCTCTTCAGCGACCTGCCCGCTTACCGCGCCATACTTTTCAATGTCAGACGTATTGACTTTAAGGACTTCAGTTTTTACTTTGTTATCATATGCTATAACAGATCCTTTGTAATAATCTGAACTCCCTGGAATACTGGTTAACATCTGTGCAATTCTTCCTCCAGTGCAGCTTTCGGCCGTACAGACACTCTGATTCCTATCCTTAAGCAGCCTGCCGATGACCTTCTCAAGAGGATCTTCATCCTCACCGAAAATAAGATCAGGGATTATGCCATAAAGCTTTTTTACCTGTTCATCAACTAAGCTGTTAAGTTTCAATTTATCAGGACCTGTTGCTGTCAGGCGTAGTTTGATGATCCCGTAACCAGGCAGGTAAGCAAGCTTTATTTCTACCGGCAGTTCTTCTTCAAAGCCGGTGAGTATTTCTGCAAGCCTGGCTTCAGGTGCTCCGTATGTCATAATATTCCTGTGGATTATGGACTGTGAAGTAAACCTGCGTCCCAGTTCCGGAAGGACATGTTCTTTCATAATGTACTCCATCTCATAGGGAATTCCCGGCATTGAAACAAATATTGTCCCTCCCTTTTCAAACCACATACCCGGTGCTGTACCCCTCTTATTTCTAAGGACCTTGCATAACTCCGGCACTTCAGCCTGCCTGCGGTTATTTTCATTCATCGGGAAGTTGCGCTGTTTCATCATTACTTCAATCATGCGCAGCACCTCATGATTTACTACAAGATGTGTATTAAAGAATTCACAAAGAGTTTGTTTGGTAATATCATCGCTTGTCGGCCCCAGACCACCGGTTATAAGAACGACATCTGATTTTCCGGTCACATTCCAAAGTGTGTCAAGAATATCTGTTTTATTGTCATGTACAGAAATTTTGCGGCAGATATCAAATCCAAGCCTGCTTAATTCTGCTCCCATCCATGCAGAATTGGTGTCAACAGTCTGTCCGATGAGAAGCTCATCCCCTATTGTGATTATTTCTGCCTTCATATTCAGTATTACTTATGAATAATGAAAATATATGATATATTTGCTGCCGTACCGGATTTAGTATCATGCGGGAGTAGCTCAGTGGTAGAGCATCAGCTTCCCAAGCTGAGGGTCGCGGGTTCGACCCCCGTTTCCCGCTCAAATCCAAAATCCGAATTCCGAAATATGGTGAGCCTCCAATGGGACTCGAACCCACGACCTGCTCATTACGAATGAGCTGCTCTGCCAGCTGAGCTAAGGAGGCGATTATCGGCGCAAATATAGAAAATTTCAATCCAATTTCTCAAGCCTTTGAAGCAAAGGTGGATGGGAATAGTGAAAAAACACATAGGCAGGATGAGGCATCATGTTGGAAAGGTTTTTCACCGAGAGCTTTTTCAATGCAGAAGCAAGTATTGCCGGATCATTGGTCTCTTTTACAAACCTGTCGGCAGCAAATTCATTTCGTCTTGAAATAATGTTGGAAACAAGACCAATAACAAGTGAAAGAGGACTGTAGAGTATCCCGAAACCGATAAGGCCAAGGTGAAAGCTCGGACTTTCTGCTCCCAATGCTTTTGACAAACCCGGATTATCGACTACAAGTGAAAACAGGAAGAGCATCAGTCCCGTGAGAAGCACTGAGAAGATCATTGTCCACAGAATATGTTTTTTCTTATAATGACCGATTTCGTGAGAAAGTACAGCAACTATCTCATCTTCAGTGAATTCTTTGATGAGCGTATCAAACAGCACAATTCTTTTCCTTGGACCGAATCCCGAGAAATATGCATTGCTTTTTGTGCTTCGCCTTGATCCGTCAATCACATAAATGTTCTTCAGTTTAAACCCTGTTTTTGTTGCATATCCTTCAATCTTATTCCTTAATGTTCCTTCTTCCAGGGGTGTTTGCTTGTTGAATAACGGAACGATAAGTGCTGAATAGAACAGATTCATGAATACAGTGAAAGCCGTGATCAGACCCCAGGCATATAGCCAGAACAGACTGTCTGTTTTATAATAGAACCATGTTATGAGACCGAGAACCGGTATTCCCACCAGAATAACGATAAACCAGGATTTGATGTGGTCAGTTACAAAGGTTCTTACGGTCATGGTATTAAATCCGTACTTCTTTTCAATTACAAAGGTGTCATACCAGCTGAAAGGTATATTGATGATTTCGGATGCAATACCTATTATTCCAAAGAAGATGAGTGCAATGACGATCATATTCATGCTTACTCCTCGTGCAAAACCGTCAACGAATGAGAAACCTCCGGCGATGATCATAGCCAGGATCACGGCAAGGTTGAACGAAGATGACCAGAGAGATAGTTTCCTGTTGTCCTTTTCATAAAGCTGTGTTTTCCTGTACTCTTCTTCCAGGCAGATTCCTATAAGTTTTTCAGGAAGGAACTCGGACCACATCTTACGGTTCAGATATTCAAGGTATCTCTCAAGGATAAACCCTGCCATGAGAATAAAAATAATAATAAAGAATATGGTATTGTACATTCCCGGTCTGTAAAAAAAAGAAGCAGGGTGTCTGTTTAAAATAAGTGTGGAATAAATATGTCTCGCTGCATTTCCTCGTGCTAAAAGGATAGACACCCTGCGAAGGTGTAAATATAATAAATATTTTTAAGTTAGCATACCTCCGCACACATGAATTGTCTGTCCGGTAACGTATGACGACAGGTCAGAAGCCAGGTATAGTGCTGTATTTGCCACATCTTCAGGGAGTCCGCTCCGTCTAAGGGGGATTTTGTTTACCCAGTCATTTTTAACATCCTCAGGTAATTTCCCAGTCATTTCCGTCAGGATGAATCCCGGAGCTATGGCATTGCATCTTATATTCCTTGAACCTACCTCCTTGGCCACGCTTTTTGTAAATCCGATTATCCCTGCTTTTGAAGCTGAATAATTGCTCTGTCCCGCGTTCCCGGAAACACCAACCACTGAGCTCATATTGATAATGGATCCGCTCTTCTGTTTAAGCATTACGGAAACAACTGCCTTTGTAAGGTTGAACACTGACTTAAGGTTCACAGCTATCACAGTATCCCATTGCTCCTCAGTCATTCGCATCAGAAGGTTATCGCGAGCTATTCCTGCATTGTTGACCAGTATGTCAATTTTGGTGAAATCCCTGACAACCTCATTAATAACTCTCTGTGAATCCTCGAAGCTGGCTGCATTTGAAACATATCCTTTAGCTTTGACTCCGAGGGATTCGATATCCCTGATTGCACTTTTGAATTCGTCATCATCTGCAATGTTAGTGATTGCAATATCAGCACCTTCCCTGGCGTAGAGCAGAGCTATTGATTTGCCTATTCCTCTTGATGCACCCGTGATGAGAGCTGTTTTACCTGATAATAGTCCCATTTCTTTTCAGTTTAAAGTTGGTGCAAATATAATAGAATGTCTGAATGTCTTAATGTCTTAATGTCTTTGCGACTGTGATTCCAATATCTGCCGGTGATTCAACAACGTGGATTCCGCATTTCTTCATCAGTTCCATCTTTGCAGCGGCCGTATCGTTCTTCCCTCCTATTATTGCGCCTGCATGACCCATCCTGCGGCCTTTTGGTGCAGTCTGTCCTGCAATAAAGCCAATAACCGGTTTAGTGCCATGATCCCTGATCCATTCTGCAGCTTCATTCTCCATATTGCCGCCTATTTCACCTATTATGACAATAGCTTCAGTGTCAGGATCATCCATCATGAGCTTAACTGCATCCAAAGTTGTTGTACCTACAACCGGATCTCCTCCTATCCCGATGCAGGTCGACTGACCAATGCCCAGTTTTGTGACCTGGTCAACTGCTTCATATGTAAGGGTTCCTGAGCGTGAGATTATTCCAACAGTTCCTTTCCTGTGAATGAAACCCGGCATAATTCCTACCTTGGCTTCACCGGGTGTAATAATGCCCGGACAATTGGGTCCAATAAGATGGCAGTCAGAGGATTTAAGGTATTCCCTGACCATAACCATATCTGAAACCGGAATACCTTCAGTTATCGCAACTATAAGCTTAATGCCGGCATTTGCTGCTTCCATTATAGCATCGGCAGCAAACGCAGGAGGGACAAAAATCACAGAAACATTGGCTGAAGTTTTTTCCACAGCTTCTCTTACGGTATTGAAAACCGGTAGTCCAAGATGTGTCTGCCCTCCCTTTCCGGGTGTGGTGCCTCCTGCTACACGGGTACCATATTCAATCATCTGTGTTGCATGAAAGGTACCCTCGCTTCCTGTGAATCCCTGCACTATGACTATTGAATCCTTATTTACAAGTACACTCATAAATATCTTATTATTAATAATTTACAGAATGAATTAAAACGATTGTAATAAATTGTCTCATCACGCGTTAGTTTCAAAAGTACCGAATTATTGTCTGTTTTCATTATCTTTGATTATTAAATTTGACATGATGGTCAATATAGATCCTGTATTATATATAGGTATATCACAATCATTTTTCGCAGGATTGCTTATATCAACAAAAAGACCCACAACCACTGCAAACAGGCTGATGGCAGCATGGTTGTTCCTTATATGCACTGAACTGATAATTGCTCTTCTTAATTCAACTGTAATAGAGATGTATGCCTTCCCGTTCGTAGCTTTTACATACGGACCGCTTCTTTATCTCTATGTCCATTTTATGACAGATCCGGAAAGAAAATTCAACTGGCTGGCTCTGATTCACTTTGTACCTTTTATCGTATTTCTTACAGTTTCAGTTATTTTCAGGGAAGTACACCTGCTCAAGGATCTAAGAAGTTTCTTTGTTCCCGACAGGTTTATCTCACTCAGATTAGTTTATAGTACCTGCTTCTTACTGTCGGTTACAGTTTACAGCATTCTGGCATTTGTAGAAATAAGCAGGCACCAGAAAAAACTTAAGGACCTTATATCGTACACATCAGGCATGATCACTTTAAACTGGCTAAAGATCTTATCGATCAGCTATTATGTAGCATTTCTGATACTTTTTATCCTGGGCGGGCTCAATATGATAGGTGATTTTATCCCGTTTGATCCATATTTCGTGGTGTTTGCTTTTATTACAATCTGTTCATTCGCTTATAGCTTTTACGTTATAAAGCAGCCAGTGATTTATGGACAGGAAGTAAAAATACAGGAGGCAGATATTAAAGAGGGTGAAAAGTATGCAAAGAGCGGCTTGAAGGAAAAACAGGCTGAGACCTACCTGAATAAGCTTATATCCGTCATGGAAACTGAAAAACCATATCTCAACAGAGATCTGAGCATCCAGGATCTGTCAGAAATGACCGGTATACCACGTCACCACATTACACAGGTTCTGAATGAGAAACATGGAAAGAATTTTTTCACTTTTATCAATGAGTACAGGGTAAAAGAAGTCATTTCAAGATTCAGCGATCCCAAAAACAACAATTATACCATCCTTGCTATTGCCTACGATGCGGGTTTCAACTCAAAAACAACTTTTAATTACATTTTTAAAAACCTGAAAGGAATCACTCCCAGCGAATTCAGGGAGAAATCTTCGGGTATAAAAGAATAGGCAACCGGCTACCGGGCAATGTTTCTTGATTTTCAGCCGGTTACCCGGTTACCGGTAGCCGGTTGCCGGAGTTCATTCCAAGCGGGACGGACCAATTCATCTCTCTTTTGAAGT
Source organism: uncultured Rikenellaceae bacterium (assembly GCA_964525415.1). Taxonomy (GTDB): domain Bacteria; phylum Bacteroidota; class Bacteroidia; order Bacteroidales; family VadinHA17; genus LD21. The sequence goes on from CAZGGZ010000041.1 coordinate 21,607, forward strand.
ACGGGAAAATCGGATAAGACGACACGCTTTGTTTTATATTATTCTTTTGCACTAAAAGTGCTTTTATGAATAATATAATTATAAGACTTACTTTAATATTCTTAGCGATTCCTTTTATTCTATCAGGGCAATCTGAATCCAGCCGCCTGATTTACGGGTTTGTGCGGGGAGGCTTTTACAGCAGCATAGATGATGCGGATAACAAACTTTATATTCCAAGCGCATTCTCCGATTTTGCGCTTAAGCTTGATGCCGGCGATGGTGTTCGTTTCAAGGGATTCGCCGACCTGAGGTTCCGCTACGGGACTGAGTTCAGTAAAGCTGTAACCAGAATTGATCTGCGTGAAGCATATGCTACTGTCAGTGGTAAAACATGGGATGTAAGTGCAGGACAAAAAATTGTTAAATGGGGACGTGCAGATTTTACCAACCCTACATCAAAATTCAGTCCGCAGAACCTTATATCGCGTTCACCTGACAAAGAGGATATGGATCTTGGAAACCTGCTGGTCAATGCGAGATGGTTTCCTGTTCCTCTCCTTACACTTGAAGCAGTGGTAGCGCCTTATTACAGATCAACAGTTCTGATGATTGATCCGCTTCCACTCCCATCTTATGTTACAATAAATACTATCAATTCACTGGTAACAGGGAAAGATATGTTTGGCTATGGCTTAAAGGCGAATATGCATTTGAGAGGCATTGATATGAGCCTGTCGTGGTTTGACGGCTACGATCCAATGCCGGGAACTGCCTTGACAACCTTCAATCTGAACCTGTCAGATCCTATTCCTGTCCCATATACTGAACTTACAATGAAGCCCTATAAGATAAGGAATATCGGACTGGACTTTGAGACAACTGCCGGAAGCACAGGTATAAGAGGTGAAGCAGCATGGTCAATACCATATGATTCATACAAGATATATGAATATGCGGCCTGCCAGGAACTGGAATGGGCTGCAGGAATTGACTGGATGCCCGGAAACTGGAGAATTACTGCTGAGTATTCCGGAAAGGTTATAACGGATTTTGAAGAGTCTTCTGTTGCTCCCATTATCGGAACGGAACCGGACCTCTCCCAACTGGCAATATTGATGGCTACTCCGGGATTTGACCTTACCGAATATGTCCGTCAGCAGGTAGGTGCCTTCAACCGGCTCTATAACTACCAGCTTGAAAAATCATATCACTCAGCAGGAATAAGGATCGAAACGGATCTTTTCTATGGAAAACTGACTCCGTCGCTTACTTCCCTTTACAATTTCACTTCCCGCGATTTTCTTTTAATGCCGGAAGTGACATATAAGCCTGCAGATGGACTTACAATAAACCTTGGTGGTGAGTTTTATTCAGGCAGGGAAGGTTCTATTTACGATATAGTTGATGAATTTATGAATTGCATCAGGATTGCCCTGAGAGTTGATTTCTGATAATATGGTTGATTTCATAATAAAATATCGCTGGCTGATCCTGATATCCTGCTTTGTCCTCGGGATATCGCTGGGTTCCCTGATCCCACTTTCTGAAACGGATCCGGAAATAAGGAACTATATCCCACAATCAATGGAGTCGAGAGTTAAAACCGACAAAATTGAGACTGAATTTGGAGTGCAGGATATGGTAATGCTGATCTTCAGCGATTCCACGATAATGACTGCAGAAAACCTCAAGGAGATAAAAGCAGCAGACCGTGATATTTCAAAACTTACAGGAGTAACCTCCAGGGTCTCTCCCTTCACAGTGCGTAAGATAACAAGCTCTGAAGGAATGATGGTGGTTGACCCCATGATAAGGAGAATACCATCAGACTCTGCAGGCTTTGCAGAGCTCAGGGAAGATATCCTGAATAACAGGTTTGCCCGTGATATTGTTATATCATCCGATATGACTTCAGCTTCAATTTCAGCAATGATCAACAATGCTGAAAGTGAAAAGGCTACATTGCATAAGATTGACTCTATAACTGCAGTCCATTCAGGTACTGCAAAGGTCCTTAAGGGAGGATTGCCATACATACGTCAGCGCTTAATGAAGGATGTGCGAAGAGATGCGGTCTTTATTATTCCCATGGCTCTTCTGATCATGCTCCTGGTCCTTAAATTAAGCCTGGGTGAATGGAAAAGCGTGCTGATGCCGTTCAGCGTAGTTGTTCTTTCCACGGCAATATGTATGGGAATGATCCCTCTGCTCGGATGGAAAATGTCAATCATAACGCTTCTTGTCCCGATCATACTCGTTGCAGTCGCCAACAACTATGGAATATACCTTGTAGCAAGGTACCAGGAGATCAGGCTTAAAGGAACTCAGGTTTCAAAAACAGGCATTATCAGGGAGCTTTTTGGTTCACTGAATATGCCAATACTTTTCAGCGGACTTACCACAATTGCAGGCATCCTGGGACTATTGGCACATTCAATAATACCGGCCAGGCAGGTTGGCATTCTTGCAGCCTCAGGGATTACTGTTGCTCTGGCCATGAGCCTCATTCTGATACCTGCCATGATTTACATCAGAAGTAATGGCAGTACTGCCTCAGAACCTGTTAAAGCAAAAACCGGAGGATTTGAAAGGTTCCTGAACAAACTGGCCACAAAGATAATCATGCATCCGGGCCGGATTATAGCAGGTTTTGTTTTGATCACACTACTTGTTGCATCAGGAATGACGCTTTTAAAGATCGAAACAAACCAGGAAAAGTACTTCCCGAAAAACAATCCTTTACGGGTAGCTTCTGATGCTATTAACAACAAGTTCGGGGGTTCTCAGACTATTTCCGTAATGGTTTCAGGTGATATAAAAGATCCCCGGGTGATGCTGGGAATTGACAGGATGACAACCCGGATCGGGGAAATCGAAGGCGTAGGCCAGGTATTTTCCATATCACAGGCTGTCAGGGAAATGAGCAAGGGAGTCTTCAGTGAGGGAGAAAGCAGCTATGACCAGATACCCCGGACAAGGGAAGCAATTGCGCAGCTGTTTGAATTGTATAACATGAGCGGTGATCCGGATGATTTCAAGCAGATGATGAACCTTGAAAACACAAAGGCTCATGTACTTATAAAGCTTTCCAATCCCGGGAACAGCGTAATAAGAAATGTAAAGGCAGAAATTGAAGAGATTACAAAAGATATTCCTGCTGAAACCACAGTCGGGGGTTATGCAATAATCATGGCTGACTTTGCTTCATCAATAATAAAAGGACAGGTCACATCGCTTTCGTTTGCTCTGATAACAGTCTTTATACTCCTGGCAATAATTTTCAGGTCATTCAAGGGAGGATTAATAGGCTCTGTTCCGCTTGCAGCATCAATCCTGATTATTTTCGGATTCATGGGATTTACCGGGATTGCCCTTGATGCCGCGACAGCATTGCTCTCCTCAATAATGATCGGTGTGGGTGTCGACTTTACAATTCAGTATATATGGTGTTTTAACAACCAGATAAAGAAAGGACACTCCTATGAAGAGTCTACAAAAGCCGCCATGGGAACAATCGGGCGGAGCATTATCATAAATGGATGCAGCGTAATGGCCGGATTTTCAGCACTTATGCTGTCCGGTTTCACTTCAATAAGGTTCTTTGGTTATCTGGTGATCATTTCAATCGCATCATGCCTGGCAGGAGCCTTAATACTGATACCCGCAATCCTTATGAAATTCAGGCCGGGATTTGTTGAAAAAGATATGAACAGAAAAAGAAACAAGAAAAATGAAAACGAGAGTATTACTATTGGGATTACTTCTGCCGCTTTTGCAGGTATCGGCTCAGCAGCCGGACGCAGGGCAGATAATGAATAAAAGCCGTGATCTGAGCCTCATCGGCTCGATGAGCGCAACGATAAGTTTATCGATCACTGAGAAAAACGGGGCTTCCCGGAACAGGACCATTTCAATGACAACCAAGAGTTATCAGGATGGTCTTGAGAAGAGATTCATTAAATTCATGGAGCCCGCTGATGTCAGAGGTACTGCAATGCTTGTTGTTGATAATAAGAACATTGCTGATGAAATGTGGATTTACCTTCCGGCACTGAAAAAGACACGGAGGATCGTTTCTTCGGAAAAGGGGAAGAGTTTTATGAGTTCCGAGTTCTCAAATGCGGATATGAGCTCTCCCACCCTCTCCGATTTCAATAACAGACATATGTCAGCTTCAGGAAAAAACAACCAGTGGATAATAGAAAGCATTCCCGTTGACGAAGATAAGGCTGATGAATACGGATATTCAAGGAAGATCAGCTATATCAGTATGGATAAGTGTCAGGTTCAGAAGATGGAGTTCTATAATTTTGATGACGAGTTGTTCAAGACGATCGAGATCAAAGCTGTATATCCGATGGCTGACGGTAAATACATGATTCAGAATATGGTAGCCAGCAACCTGCTGACAAACAGAAAATCGGAAATTGCTTTCAACAATATCCAGGAAAAGGTCAAGGTAGACGATACTTTCTTCACAGTCCAGAATCTGGAAAGGTAGGTACCCGGCTACCGGCTACCGGCTACCGGATACCGGCGGCCGGCGGCTGGCTTCAGGTTGCAGTTTCTATGCGTGCTTCCGGCTTCTTCAGGGTCGTATTATTGTCCCGTCGCTTTTCCTGACTGTCCAGTTCGACCTGGTACCTATCGGGTATTTTGCAGCTTCTTTTTCATTGATATCGACTCCTAGTCCGGGTGCTTCATTTACATAAATATAACCATCCCTGAAAGCAGGACAACCAGAAAATACCGACTGTTCTTTTTCCGAGAAGCTATAACCGCCTTCCTGGATTCCGAAGTTCCAGACTGCCAGGTCGATATGCGCATTTGCAGCGTGTCCGACGGGAGAAACATCCCCGGGTCCGTGCCATGCAGTTTTTACATTGAACCATTCTCCCAGTCTGGCTATTTTCATAGCGGGAGTAATCCCTCCGATCTGCGAGATATGCACACGGATATAATCAAAATAATGATTTACCATTGGTTCAACAAATTCATTGATGTTGTTGAATAGCTCTCCCATTGCAAAAGGTACAGAAGTGCTTTCGCGCAGCTGTTTCCACCAGTGAGTGTTTTCAGGTGACAGCGGATCTTCAATAAAAAAAGGACGGTATTCCTCGATTCTTTTGCACATATTGATTACATCCATCGGCTGTGAGCGTTCATGAATATCATGAAGCAGTTCTATTTTTTCTCCGCAAGCTTTCCTGACTGCTTCGAAAAGTCTTGGAACCGAAGAGATATAGGCATATTCGTCCATATAATTATCTTTCTCAATACCGAAACCTGCAGCTTTGAAATCAGGTGCAGAAGATGCAGCCCCGACTCCTCCATAGCCTCCCAGCTGGATCCGGATATATTTAAATCCTCTCTCCATAAACTGTTTTACATTAGTTACCACCTCCTCAAGACTCCTTCCGCTGGCATGGGCATATACTGAAACCGCAAATCTGGATTTTCCGCCAAGAAGCTGGTATACAGGCATATTAGCGCGTTTACCCTTAATATCCCATAATGCCTGGTCTAGTCCGCTTAACGCATTATTAAGGACCGGACCGTTTCGCCAGTAGGAGCTGACATAAAATGATTGCCACATATCCTCAATATTGTCCACATCTTTTCCTGCACAAAAGTCGTTCATATAGCTTTCAATAGCCGAAACCACGGCGACTGCCCGCTGTGTGAAAGTTGCACATCCCAGTCCGTATAGTCCGGGTTCGGATGTCTCTACCTTTACTACAACGAGGTTGGAACCTGAAGGAGCTGTCGCAATTGCTTTTACATTTCTTATGGTAACCGGCGGCATCCCATTTGCATATGAAGGTGTGACCCGGGATTCTGCTCTTAACTGAGGACTTCCAAATAATCCCAGTATTCCTGCAGCAGATCCTGCTGTTAATAATTTAACAGCATCTCGCCGGTCTATTCCTGAATTTCTTTCTGGCTTGTTCATAATGATGTTTT
>CAZGGZ010000042.1:0-27421 GCA_964525415.1 uncultured Rikenellaceae bacterium
ATTCCTCATTGCGCCTCCTTCGTCGGCTTCATTCGGAATGACATAATTATTGTCGTTAATAGAGGAGAAGAAGCGGCGATTCGCAAACGATAAATTACTACTTGTCTATTATTCTTATGCGAATCGCCGCTTCTTCCCCTAATGTTTCCTTCACATCATGTCATTCCGAACGAAGTGAGGAATCTCATTAATATCATTACTATAGTCTTTTTAAAAAACTTGTGTATAAAGGGTAGTTTGCTTTAGCAGAGAAGAGCCTGTCCCGACCGCAGGTCGGGAGGGCCGGGGGGATGAGTAAGTGTTGTCAGGCAGGAGTCCCTTTCAACCCAATTGCATCTGCAACCTCCCGCATTCCCATAATACAATCGCTGATCAGATCATCCAGGCTTACACCGAGCATGGCTGCTCCCTTCTCAATCACCGACCTGTCAACACCTGCTGCAAATCTCTTGTCGTTCCATTTCTTCTTCACCGATCTTGCTTCCATATCCATTACACTTCTTGTTGGTCTTACAAGCGCGCTGGTGGTTACCAGTCCGGTGAGCTCATCAATAGCAAAGATGGTCTTTTCAAGCAGTGTCAGCGGTTCAACATCTGAGGCAAGCCCCCAGCCATGGCTGAGGACAGCCCTCACATACTCCCCGGGCCAGTTATTCTCTTCCAGGATCTTCTTTGTCATTACACAATGCTGATCAGGATACATCTCATAATCAAGGTCATGTATCAATCCGATCACTCCCCATTTATCTTCATCCTCGCCTGCCTTCCTGGCCATATATCTCATTACTCCCTCGACGGCAAGAGCATGCTTCATCAGGCTTTCCGACTGGTTATACTTTTTGAAAAGTTCAAGGGCTGATGCCCTGGTTGGAATTGAAGTTGAAGTATTCATTCTCGTGCTTTAACAACAGGAACAGTTCTTGAAACACCCGGGAAGTCAATTCTGAGGTAATATACAGACGGCACCAGCTTTTTACCATTCATGGTTATTTCATTCATCCCTCTGCTGACAGGTTTTTCAGAATACAGAACTTTCTTTCCTGTTGAAGTATAAAGTGTAAAGTCAGCCGTGCCTGCCACATCGGAATTAATAATGATCTTAAGTTCGCCGGTGAAAGGATTTGGAAATACAAGCAATGGTTCATCCGGAGTAGTGTGCTCAAGTTTGATCTTTAAGGTGTCATTAAGAGGATAGTCATCAGCGTTGCCGAAGCCGTAAACCATCATATTGTATATTCCGTAACGTGAAAAGTCTGCCTGTTTGCTGAAAGTAACGGCTACCGAATCGCCGAAAGGTATCACCAGATTCTTGAAGTATTCCTTGACTGGTGCATCATCATTTATCTTAAATGCAAGGTTGAATCCTCTGATTGTATCAGGCCCCTGGTTAAGGACTTTAATCGAAACATCCTCCTTGCCAATCTTTTCTTCCTGGACAGGTGTGACAAGCTTTGCAGCAACCAGGTCTCTCCTGACATATCGTAAAGTCCCCGGTCCTGCAAAATCTATCATGTCAATCAGTGCGCCATCGAATCCATGTGAAACTGACTGATCTTTCCTGTATATCCATTCCATCTTGTTGTAACCGGGAGGAACAGGGATCACTTTCTTCTCCCAGGCTATATCTCCTGATTTCTTATAAATCTCCTTGTCATTCAGCTTGAATACAAGAAAATCATAGTTCAGCTCTGACGAGATCCTTTGGTAGAATTTAAGTGAGTCAGCTGCCGGATAATATGATTTTATTGATAAAACCGTAGACGAGTTATGCGATATAGCGCCGGAGCGTGCAGATGAAACACCATCATAGGAATCTGTACCCGTGATTGTCCAAGGTACTTTACTTATATTGAGCCAGGGGAAGACCTTGAATGACTGAGACTCAAAAGACTCTCTTATAAGACCCACCCTGAAAGTGAAATTCTTTGTCACAAGATAAGGAGCGCAGTCGAGTATGACAGACAGGTTTACCGTGGCACCGGAGTTGGCATTTTCAGATATTTTAACTGATACCGGGATGTTTGTTGTTTCACCGTAGTCAAGTAACCCCGATTTTACACTGGGTTCAAGAATTGTTATGACAGTGTCGGCACTGGTAATGCTGAACATGCCCGAAATGCTGCTGCTTCCTTCGTTTCTTATCCGGAAGACAAGATCGAGTGTTTCGCCAAGGTCAGCAATGTCGTCACCATTGCCGGATGCTGAATCGTCCATAAGGAAGTTGATTATGTCAAGTTCAGGAGCATGCACCGATAAATCAATTTTATAGATTTTTTCCGCAAAGTCATCTTTCAGAAGAAGGTCAATGGTAATTATACTGTTGTCAGGAATGCTGTCAGAAACAGTAAATGAAAGATCCTTATCCAGCACTATTTCAGAGGCTCCTGCAAGCGTACCGATCATCACTGAATCAGCGTTAATGATTATCCAGTCAGAATCAGAAGAAATCCTTGCATAAAGATTTCCGGCATCAGCAAGTCCGAGGTTGCTTATAGTCAGATCAAGATAGATCTTTTCTCCGAAATCAACCATGCCATTATTGTTTTCTTCTGTGTCATTTAAATCGGCCTTTGTCAGGTTTATGAACTCCCTGCTGATATTACCGAAATGTATGGTTTTTATCAGAGGTATCCTGTTCTGGCCGGTTATCACAACAAGACAGGAATCATTTGAAACTGCCGGCAGGTCAAGTGTCACCGATCCGGAAGGACTTACGTAAGAAGCATCCCACAAAGTATTGAAATGGGATATAGCGGCGTAAGAGAATGGATCCGCGGTGAAAGTCCATGACCTGATATTGTTTGGAAGGGTATCAGGCAATGAAATGTTGAATGAATCAGGTGTACCGATAATTGGTATCACGCTCGGATCGCCGACAAGATTATAGATCTCCCAGTAATATTTTTTCCGTGAGCTGGTACTTGCGCTGACAGCAAGGTTTCCGGCATATATTATCTGACCCATCGTTGTGTACCAGTCAGGGGGTGATTCATCGTGTGTATGAAAGAGCCTGTCGTATGCACCGAGACCTGTGGCAGCATAAGTAGGATCCGCAGATGGCGTTCCCAGACCGACAGCCCAGTAAAAATCCTCGCTCCAGTATGTATCAGCGGAGCCGCCTATAAAACCTATTGCTCCCTTATCAGCCGACGTAACCCATTTATTGCCAAACGAATTTGACAGCTCAAAGCTGGATGTCTGACAGGCGTTGCTTATGACAAGGGGATACATGTCTTTGTTCTTCAGGGTGTCAACTTCAGCAATGTTTATAGTCAGTCCAAGCCAGCCTGTGGTTGCACCATGACCGCTATAATTAAGGAATGAAACGCCTTTGTTTATAAGTTTTCTTATAGAGTCCTTGTGATTTGTAACATGAGGATAAGTAAAATGATATTCTTTGATTCCGTTTTCAGACTTCAGGTAATTATTAACAGCATAATTGACCTGCCCGTTCATGTAGTATGCGTAGCCTCCGTCATATCCTGCTGATGCAACAGCTTTTGAATGGAATTTATTGGTGTCGGCAAATTCAAATTTTTCGTACTGGATAATTTTTTTTACTACTGTTTTGAGTTCGGTAGTATCCGCAACAGGCAGCCTTCCTATGAACATTTCAGGTATGTAATCTCCATTCCCGTCAAATTCGCCGTAATACATATCCGTTACACTCCCGGAACCGTAGTATGGTATTTTAGCCACGTTGCCTATGATGAGAAGATACTCCGGCGGAGGATTATCTGCTGTGGAACCCTGGTAGATACTTTTGATAGTGTCCTTCAGCTCAATATAAGTATTTCCTGCCAGGGCAGCTCCCTTATAAAGAACCTCAAGCCTGTAACCTTTCTGTGTTTTCCATCTGATGAATGGTTCAAGGTGTTTTTTAAAGGAAGTATCCGTAAGGATTATCATTCTTGCCGGTTTGTCGGTATAACCTGGTATTACTGCATCAGGGTCATAATTTATTATTCCCTTGCTGAAGGTTTCCCGGAAAGGAACAGATTCCGGGAACATGGTTTTCGGACCTTCCACACCGGGGTAGAATGTTATTTTGATATTCATTGAGGTGATGACCTCAAGGATATTGGATCCCGGATTATAAATTACCGGTGATATATAAACTGCTGCAAGGTTAACTTTTCTGACCCTGCCAATGCGCTCAATCCATACTGTATCCGATTTAATGAATTCACGCGATGCATAGAGCGATTTGTCTATTCTGAAAGGAGGTTTTTGTTTCTGCGGCTCTTTTGTTTCCCCTTCCTGGGCAGGGAAAAGCTTTCCCTCAATCTTTTCCCTTGAAGGCTTTATCCGTGATGTTCTTACATCACTTATACTGATCGCGTACGAGGAGCCCTCAGGGACTGATATCATCCTGCTCAGTACAGGCAGCTCGGGTTTTCCTGGCACAGCAGCAGGTATGTGACCCGGTATTGTTATCTTATAGAATGTGCCATTATCATTTGTAATGTTCTCGAGGCAAAGTTCTGATGCTGAATAGTTTATCAGGATGGAATTATCTGAAGCTATGGCAATATTCTTCTGTAAATCACTGTCAAAGAGGTACTTGTGACTTATTACCGTCTGTCCGTTGGTCACTGAAAACAAAGCCAAAAGAAATACCGGTATTCCCGCCCGTTTTATAATCCCTAAATGCATCAGTGTTAATTAATTAACGCTGGACCCTAAATTCTACTGGCAAGTTATTAAAATTTAAATATATAACGAAAGTGCCAATAATAAATTTGATTAAAATAATAAGATTAGTATTTTTATGGTTGATTTTGTTATACAGAATAACAAGTGAGTTTATGAAAAGGTTCGTTATAGTATGTTTCCTGATAACTCTGTTATTTGATTCAGCTGGGCAGGTGAACAAATATGGTGTGCCGCTGGTTAAAACCTACTCTACACAGATAACTCAGGGATCGGAACAGAACTGGTGCATTGCAAGGGATATTTTCGGCAATATGTACTTCGGGAACCAGGAGCGTGGCGTAATCCGGTATGACGGGACCAAGTGGTCATCCATACAGGTCAGGAATAATCCGAGGATATTTTCACTTGCTGCAGATAATAATGGTATAGTGTATGTTGGAGGCGCTTTTGAATTCGGCTATCTTCAGCCAGACGAGAAAGGTGAACCGGAATATATCTCTCTTGCAGAACGAGTTGATTCAATTCCGGATATTAAAGTCATATGGTCAATTGAGGTAGTTGATGGTAAAGTATTGTTCCTGGGGCCAAAATTTATTTACGTATATGATGTTGCCGGTGATTCGCTTTCTGAGATTGATCTGCTCCCCTTTAATATAATTGATGCATTCAGGCTGGTTAATATTAATGGCAAGCTTATAATAGCTGATAATGTTGCAGGTTTGTTTGAATTAAATGGCACCTCAATAACACCTATGAATGGAGGTGATTACTTTAAGCGGAAAGTTTGTATTTTCCTGCTTCCTTACGATGAGAGCCGGATGCTTATTGGTACCTATTTTGATGGATTATTCCTGTACGACTACAATACAGGAATAGTTCGGGACAACTTTATAGACGAACGTCTTAATAATAGACTCAAAACAGCCAACATATACGGGGGTGCAAAAATAAGCGAGGATCTTTTTGCAATAGGAACTACAAACCAGGAAGGTGTCCTGGTAGTTGATAAGACAGGAAAACTGGTGTATCAGCTGACGGTCGGGACAAGTGACCTGATAGATGATTCAGTTCATGCGATGTTCTGTGATTCTGAAAGTGATTCTGAATTGTGGGTAGCAACATACGGATTTCTGAATAAGGTATATTTTAATGTCCCTATAACAAAGTTCTCTGAAAAGCAGGGTATCGAGTATGGATTGAACGACATAGCATTATTTAAAGGAAACCTGTACCTCTCATCTGATGCCGGAATACTAAAATCATATGTAGACAACAATAATATCCGGTTCAGAAAAATAACGGGTACTGAAGGACAGTTTATCCCTCTCGAGGTTATCAAAACGACCAGTGATGAATATTTATTGTCAAGTTCGTTAGCCGGTCTCCTTCAGGTTTTTGAAAATGGTGCTGTAAAGAAGAGAGATTCTACCAGCATCATTCTTCCCAGGTATGAAACAAAAACATTTGAAACTAAAGAGATACTGCAATCTTCTGTTGAACAGAATGTTTTATTTCTGGGACTTAATCAGGGCGGAGTTGCTGTCGTTAAAGACGATGGGGGAAACTGGTTCTTCCTGAACAGGATATTAGGATTTCCGGGTTCAATTTCCAGCATGGTTGAAAAAAAGGAAGGCGGACTATGGGTCATCTCAGATGATCCTTCAGCATTGTACAATATGACGTTTAATAAACAGGACACTTCATATACCAGGTATGGGTCTGAAAAAGGTGTGCCTGAAACTGAATTATTCTCGATGTTATTTGTCAATGGTGAACTTTATGTGGCAACTGCTATGGGAATACTCAGGTACGACAAATCAAATGATCTGTTTAAAGCTGATAATACGGTGACAGGAGGACTCTCAGAGGGGATAAATTCTCAGAATATTTTTCTTGATTCTGATGGAGATATCCTGTTAAGTGGTATTGATAACAGAATCTTTGAAATGCTCTGCCGGCAAACACCTGGTGGAATTCAGGCATACCGCGGTGTACTTAACCTTCTGCCAAATGTACCATTACTGGATATTATGGAGTCGGAAGGCAGGATATATCTCACAAAATCGAAAACCCTGTATGTTCTGGATAAGGACAGGTTATTGCCGGATTCAACCAGGGTAAATACCAGGTTTGCCTCAATAACTGTGGGTTCAGACTCAGTTGTGATAAAAGGTTCATTTCATTCTCATCTTGATGATCACAGGAGGCTCCCTTCGTTCAGCTCTCCTTCTGCTTCAATACCTGAATACAGCTACGACATGAATGGGATTACCTTTGAGTGGACGACGCCGTATTTCATTGAAGAGCTGCAGACTGAATACAGCTATAAGCTTGAAGGATATGATAAAGAATGGTCAGACTGGGAAGGTATTTCATTTGGATTTACAACCGAAGCAATCTATTCCAAGAAAGAGTATACCAATCTGCCATATGGTCATTACACATTCAATGTAAGAAGCAGAACACTTACCGGACTTGAAGGGAATGAACTCAGGTATGAATTCATTATACTGAAACCATGGTATGCCACAATACTGGCATTTGTGGGTTATGCCCTGGCTGCAGTTTTGCTGATTTGGGGAATCATCAGCTATTATACCCGCAGGCTGAAAAATGAGAACATCCGGCTTGAAGGTATTGTTCGTGAACGTACTGCCGTCGTGGTGAAACAGAAGGAAGAACTCGAATCAAGCATCCATTATGCCAAAAGGATACAGATGGCGCTGCTCCCGTCACAGTCAATACTTAATGATAACATAAAGGAAAACTTCATCCTCTTCAGGCCAAGAGACATTGTGAGCGGAGATTTCTACTGGATGACAAAGAAAGGAGACAGGTTATACATAGTTGCCGCTGACTGTACCGGACATGGTGTGCCCGGTGCCTTCATGAGCCTCCTTGGAATGTCATTTATCGATGAAATAATAGACAAGGAAGCTGCCCCCAGTGCAAATTATGTACTTAACCAGCTCCGACTTCACGTTACTGAATCACTTAAGCAGTCAGGAGGCGACGATGAAGCAAAAGACGGTATGGATATGGGTATGCTTGTACTTGATTATAGTTCTAAACACATTGAGTTCTCGGGTGCATACAATCCATGCTTCAGGGTAAGAAAACTGACAGAAGAGGAACTTCTGAATTATAAGGAAAACTCCGAAGAAATGCCCGACGGATCCATGTCGAACGGTAAATACCTCCTCGAAACGATATATGCAAGCAAAATGCCTATTGGAATTTCTTCAAGGATGAATGAGGAATTTGTCTTCTATGACTGGAGCCTTGAAAGGGGAATTGCATATTACCTCTTTTCCGATGGTTATATCGACCAGTTCGGGGGAGCTCACGGCAGGAAATTCATGAAGAAGAATTTCAAACGCCTGATCCTTGAAATCCAGGATCATCCGATGGACAGGCAGAGAGACCTCCTGGAGAAGAACCTGATCGATTGGATGGGACCCTCGCCTCAGATAGATGATATACTGGTTCTTGGAATCAGAACATGATCCGCAATCCTGTAATAAATAAATATATATGAGTTGTATTATGACCAGATCAAAAAGATCCGTTTCAATTCTAATCTTAATCTTCTTAATTATGGATGCAAGCGCTTTTTCCCAGGAGAAGCCTGCTGTCGATAAGATAGTTACGGCGGCAGGCGATGCAGAGATCCATTTTATAGGTCATGGATCACTTATGTTCAAACTTGGTGAATTTTCAATTCATGTTGATCCGGTCCGCAGCTCCGGTGACTATAGCAACCTGCCAAAGGCTGATCTGATCCTGGTAACGCATGAACATTATGATCATCTTGATAAGAACCTGATCAGCAGCCTTCGTAAAGACGGAACCATAATGCTGTGTAACGCCAACTCGGCAGCAGAAATAAACTGGGCACAGGTTATGAAGGCAGGTGATAAAAAGGTAATCAGCAATATAACTGTTGAAGCTGTGCCTGCATATAATATCGTGAATATGAGATCCCCCGGTCAGCCATTCCATCCGAAGGGAACAGGTATCGGATTTGTCATTTCATTTGGTGACAAAAGATTCTATGTCGCCGGAGACACTGAAAATACCCCTGAAATGAAAGCATTGAAGAATATAGATGTGGCTTTCCTTCCGATGAACCTTCCATATACGATGACTCCTGAAATGGTAGCTGATGCAGCAAAAGCTTTCAAACCGAAAATCCTGTATCCGTACCACTATGGTGATACCGACACTGACAAAATAGTGAAACTGTTGAGCGGTACAGATATTGAAGTAAGAATCAGAAAACTGAATTAATACCATGAAAAGAATCTCCAGACGAATATTTCTGAAGACGGGAGTTGCCGGGGCAGGAATGGCAGCATTGTCTCCCAAAACATTCTCTGCTGCAAGCGGAGAACAGGGAAAGAATATTATTTACAGGACACTCGGTAAAACAGGACTTAAGGTCCCTGTCATAAGCTTTGGGGTAATGCGATCTGATAATCCCGGACTTTGCAAGGCAGCCTATGAAAAAGGCATTACCCTCTTTGATACTGCAAACGGCTACCAGGGAGGCAATAACGAGACTATGCTCGGCAATCTCTTAAAGGATTATCCCAGGAATTCATTTATACTTGCCACGAAGGTAAAACCAGATACCGACAGGGAGGGTAAACCCACCGCCGAGTCGACACCCGAAAACTTCATAGCAGCATTCAACACCAGCCTTTCGAGGCTGAAAATGGATTATGTTGATATCCTCTATATTCATGATATAAGTAATCCGGAATTTCTTGGTTATAAGCCGATTATAAATACTGTTCAGAAGCTGAAAAATGATGGCAGGGCAAAATTCATCGGTTTTTCAACTCACCGGAATGAACCGCAGGTTATAAACGCCGCTGCAGAGACAGACATATGGGATGTAATTCTGACTCAGTATAATTACCGGTATGCTGCCATGGATGAGATAAACAGCGCAATAAGGAAAGCAGCAGGAGCAGGCATAGGCATCGTTGCTATGAAAACTCTTGCAGGTGGCGGATTCCTCGACCGGGAAAGAACAAAACCGATGAATACATCCGCTGCAATAAAGTGGGTTCTGTCAAATCCTGATGTTCATACAACCATTCCGGGCATGACAAGCTTTGATCACCTTGAAGCCAATGAAAAACTCCTGACCGACATAATACTTACTGATCCGGAGAAAAATGATCTTGTCGCTGCCCGCAGTGAAACAAGCCTTTATTGTTCAGGCTGCAGTCAATGTGTATCATCATGTCAGCATAACATACCTGTTCAGGACCTGATGCGTGCATATATGTATGCATACGGATATTCAAATCCCTCGATGGCAAAGAGCCTTCTCGGCGAACTTGGAATTTCCGGCGATCCCTGCAGCAACTGTAATGAGTGCAGCGTGAATTGCTCCCGGGGTTTCAATATAAAGGCTAAAATCGCGGATATCACAAGAGTGGCTGATGTGCCGTCTGAATTTCTGGCCTGATAATTATTTTATGATGAAACAAATATTTCTGACAGGTGCTCTGCTGGCATTCTTATCAGGTTTCTCAAATGCACAGGATATTATCTGGCCTGTGCCGGACGGGTATAAATTACTGACAAAATATCCTGTTTATACACCTGATAATCTGTGGGATTTCATTAATGGCGCCGCTGACGGTTACAATGCTCTCGGATTCCAGGATCTTCACGTCGCTGAATACAAGAAAGGCAAGGATGTGATCAAGGCAGAGATATACCGGCACAGCGATCACACTATGGCATTCGGTATATATGCATCAGAACGTTCCCCGTCCTACAGGTTTATGAATCTTGGAGCTCAGGGATACAGCATTAACGGTGCTGTAAATTTTTTCACCGGTAATTATTATGTGAAGATCAAAACCCATTCAAAAAAGCCCAAAACGCTTCAGGCTGCAGAATCCCTGTCCGTCAGGATAGCGGGAATGCTTGGAGGTGACACTAAAATGCCCGAACAGCTGACCCGGTTCCCTGATGAAGGGAAGAAACTGAACGAGGAGATGTATATCAATGAAAGCGTGCTTGGTCACCAGTTCCTCAGTAAGGCATTTAAAACCTCTTATGCTGCCGGCAGCGATAACTTTGATATCTACCTGATGAAATGCAATAGCGCACAGGAAGCCTCGGCAACAGCAGGCAAATATCTTTCTTCAGCAGGGATGGAGCCTGATCAGCCTGAAGGAGGTAAATACGTTTTTTCTGACGGATATAACGGCACGATCTTCCTGTCATGGAAGGATAACATGATAGTGATCATCTCCGGACTGGCAAAAGACCAGACGGAAATCGCAGATAAATATACTTCGGCTATTCTTGAATAGGGTTCCGTGACTTCTGACGGTTAATCCAAATCAGCTTATTGTTAATTATCAAGGTATTCAGAGATCACCTGCTTAAGCTCATCATATGAATTGACAGCAGGAATATCGCTGTTATCATTTATTACATTCTGAGGCGGACGGTATAGTATAGCGGCATCTGCTTTCCTCAGCATTTTGATGTCATTATATGAATCACCTATTGCAATTACTTTATAATTAAGGTTTTGCATTGCTTCTGCGATTCTCATTTTACCGTCAGGCAGACGGAGGTTATAATCCACGATATTTCCCAGGTGATCAACGGTAAGATTATTGCAGAAGAGTGTCGGCCGCCCCAGCTTTTCCATTAGCGGATCGGCAAATTCGGTAAAAGTATCCGACACAATGATAAGCTGTGTCCTCTTTCTCATCCACGAAATAAGCTCAGTTGCCCCCGGCAGTGGTTTAATGCCTGAAATAACATGCTGTATGACATGCAGCGTCAGTCCGTGCTGACGAAGAATCTCAAGCCTTCGTTTCATCAGGGCATTGTAATCATTTATGTCACGGGTTGTGAGACGCAATTCATCAATTCCGGTATGCTTCGCAACATTTATCCATATTTCCGGTACAAATACTCCTTCAAGATCAGCACAAATTATATACATAATCAATAGTTTTCAGGCAAGCCTGCGGATATAGGTCCGGAGCTTTTCATAATCATTTTTCATTTCAGCAAATTCTTCTTTCCCGGTTTCAATCCCTTTGAGGGAATCAGGAATTGGCAGTGATATTCCGAGAATGCTCTCCACTTCTTTACGGAATTTGGCAGGATGCGCAGTCTCAAGCGAAACAACCAACTGATCCTTTTCTTTGTTCAGGATATCACAATAATATTCAGCACCTTTCCATGCCACTGCCCCGTGCGGTTCAAGTATCACCCCGAAATCGTTGTAGCATTCTTTGATTGTATTCCTGGTCTCTTCTTCTGAAATACTGACGCCATGAAAATCATTTCTCATTCTTTCTATATCAGGTGCCTTTAAGATGACGCCGGCTTCATCCATGATCCCGCCGTAAAATGCGACGATCCTCGCCAGGTTACTGGGATGCCCCACATTCATTGCGTTTGACATGCAGTTTATAGATGGACTTATTGTTTTATAACTGCCTGTTCTGAGAAACTCCGGGACCTCGTTGTTTGAATTGGTTGAAATTATGAATTTCCTTACCGGAAGTCCCATTTCGCGTGCGATTATGCCTCCCATGAGATTCCCAAAATTACCCGAAGGGACACTGAAGATAACATTCTCATCAGCATTTTCCGAAACTAAGGACCATGCATAAAAATAATATACAGCCTGGGGAAGCAGCCTTCCGATGTTGATCGAATTTGCGGAGGAGAGATGAATATCAGCCAGCTCCGGATCGCTGAATGCAGTTTTAACGAGCCTCTGGCAGTCGTCAAATTTTCCGTCAATTGCCACCACATTCACGTTATCATGCAGCGTGGTCATCTGTCTGCGCTGGATATCGGACACTTCACCAGCGGGGAAAAGGATTATTACATTGATATTCCGGAATCCGTGAAATGCACTTGCCACAGCGCTTCCAGTATCGCCGGAAGTAGCTGTCAGTATTGTAAAATGAAGGTTATCCTGCGAAATGAAATGGTGCATGAGCCTTGCCATCATCCTTGCTGCAAAATCCTTGAACGATGCTGTTGGTCCCCGGTCGAGTCTGAGAATATATTTCGAGTTATTTACTTTTTCAACCGGAACATCAAAAGTATAAGCATCCGAGCAGATCGCTTTCAGGTCACCACTGCTTATATCATTGATTAGAAAATAATTCAGAACCTCATATGCGATCTCATGATAGGCTGCCGATCTGAATCTTTTGATATCATTTTCTGTCAGCTCAGGTATATGCGACGGCATATAAAGGCCGCCGTCCGGAGCCAGCCCTTTCAGCAAAGCCTCCCTGAAACTCACCTCCGGAGCCTTAAGGTTAGTGGAATAATATTTACTTTCCCGACTTTTCAAAATATTTTAAGTTCACCACGGATTGGCACGGAAGCATTCCGTATTAATTCCGTGTAAATCCGTGTCCTCGTGGTGATTTCTTCTTTTATCTTCATACATTCACGACTCTCATCAGATCCGCAAATACCCCTGCTGCAGTAACATCTGCACCTGCGCCGTAGCCTTTTATCACCATAGGCAGCTCACGGTACCTTTCAGTTGTAAGCAGCACTATATTATTACTTCCTGCCAGATTGTATGAAGGATGATCCTTATCAACGGTAACAAGCTTAACGCTGGCTTTTCCCTGGTCGAGTGTTGCCAGGAATCTCCATTTCCGTTCCTGCTTAGTAATTTCAATTCTTTGTTTTTCAAAATCCGCATCGTATTCTTCAACCTTCCTGTAAAAATCGTTCAGATCACCATCAAAGCAATCATCAGGCAGGAATCTGGTCACTTCAACATCTTCCTTTTCAATAACATATCCTGCTTCCCTCGCAAGAATAAGTATCTTCCTCACAACATCGGTCCCGTCAAGATCAAGTCGCGGATCAGGCTCTGAATACCCTTTCTCCTTTGCCTGTCGGATAGCCTGGCTCAAAGGTACCTTTTCGCTGATCTCATTGAAAATGTAGTTAAGCGTACCTGAGAGAACTGCTTCAATCCTGTATATCTTGTCTCCGCTGAGTACAAGATCACTGATGGTTTTGATTATGGGAAGTCCGGCACCAACGGTAGTTTCAAACATGAACCTTACACCCCGTTCGCCCGAGATGGATTTTAACTGTTGATAATAGCTATATTCCGATGAGCAGGCAATTTTATTGGCGGTTATTACTGAAATATATCCTGAAAGGATTTCAGCATATTTTGAAGCGATTCTTGCATCAGCTGTACAGTCAATAAAAACTGAATTCCTGAGATTCATCTTTTTCATCTGCCGGATGAAAAGTGATATTTCAGCCTTCTCCCCGTTTGCCTTCAGTAACTCCCTGCATGAGTCAAGCGGAATGCCTTTTAGGTCTGTAAGCATTTTTCTGGAATTGGAAATGCCCAGAAGATTTACTTTAAGGTTGTGGTTATTTAGCAGCAATCCGTGCTGTTTTTGAAGCTGTTTCAGCAGACTTGAGCCAACAACTCCTGTCCCGGCAATGAACAGGTTCATCTCTTTCAATGTGGAAAGGAAGAATCCGTCATGTATCACATTAAGGGCTTTTTTAAGGCTCTCATTTTTTATGACAACTGAGATATTAAGCTCAGAAGAGCCTTGCGCCGTTGCAATAACATTGATCCCGTTTCTCCCCAGGGCCCTGAAAAGAGTGGCTGAAATACCGGGAGTATTCTTCATCCTTTCACCCACGATCGCTATTATTGAAAGGTTTTTCTCTACAACTATCCGGAGCTCTTCATTGTTTTCTATCTCAATCCTGAATTCTTCCTTGATTGCTTCACAGGCAGCGCCTGAAGAATCCGGGTTCACGGCGAAGGTTATGGAGAATTCGGATGAAGCCTGTGTGATCAGGATAATGTTTATTCCCTGTTTTGCCAATGCACCGAAAAGCCTTGCAGAAGTGCCTGTAACTCCAACCATTGCCGGCCCCTGAAGTGTAACCAGGTCTATATGGTCGATTGAAGAAATTCCTTTTATGGGACTTCGTCCGGGATCTGAAGGCTTGTTGCTTATCAGAGTCCCTTTCGAGGCAGGATTAAGAGTGTTCCGGATTGTTACAGGAATATTCTCCTTGTAAACGGGGCGCAGAGTAGGAGTATAGATAACTTTTGCACCGAAGTGGGAAAGTTCCATTGCTTCGGAGTACGTAAGGCTCTCAATTGTATAGGCTTTGTCAACCTTCCGGGGATCAGCCGTCATAAAACCATCAACATCTGTCCATACCTCAAGTGATTCTGCTTTAAGTGCTGCAGCTATTATGGCTGCAGTATAATCAGAACCGCCTCTTCCGAGAGATGTTATTTCGCCTTTGGCATTTGTTGCAATAAATCCGGGAGCAATGACATGATGATCCGGGTTGCCGATCTTTTCCCTTATAAGTGAATTCGTGACAGCAAAGTCCACAATCGTAATTCCGGCTTTTATACTTGTTTTTATGAATTCGCGCGAATCAGCATAAATGCTGTTATCAATGTAACTGCTGATAATCAGGGAAGATAATCTTTCTCCTGAGGTTATTACCTGGTCATATGCATGTCTGGTCATTTCGCGAAGGATGCCTATTCCCTTCAGTATTTCGCTTAATTCATCTGATATTTTTATTAATATATTGAGTACCCCTTGCTGTTTTATTTTATCCACTATCAGCCTGATGGTCAACTCAACATGCTTTTGAATTATCTGTTCAAACAGGATCTTATATTCCTTATTCCCTGCAGATGCAATCTCTGCCGTTTTCTGGAGCTGATCAGTAACTCCATGTAAAGCAGAGACCACTATCACGGAAGGGAAAGGCTGTGATTCAATGATCCTTTTAACTTCCCTTATGCGTTCAGGATTGCCTACAGATGAACCGCCGAATTTCAGAACCTTCATATGCCGGTAAATAAAAATTGCATCCGAAAGATGGATGCATATAAACTATAAAGATAGTAATAATTGTTCATTCTGCCAAAAACAGATCATATTATCAAAATAAATAACGTTTAATATTAATAAATATAAGTAATTAATTCAATCTGCTTAATGAATTTAATTTAAAAATTAAAACCCCTGCCTTACTGTTAAGGGAGGGGTCAGGGAAGGATTTATTATGTTCTGTCAGCCTGAAGTAGCTTTTTCAAGTCTTTTAAGAATTGAAAATATGAATGTTGCTGACAAGAGACAACAAACAATAAATACAAGCCAGAGTGTGCCAAGCTGTACTTTATCCCATAGCAGGGTTCCCACAAAGAGCAGGTTGTTTCCAACAGCTGTGGCAAGCAGCCACCCACCCTGCATTAGTCCCTGGAACCGGGAAGGAGCAACCTTTGATACAAATGAAAGTCCCATCGGGCTTAAAAACAGCTCAGCGATAGTAAGAACAAGATAACTGCTTATAAGCCAGTATGGAGATACCCTGTCGCTGTCTGCCGCAGGCAATCCATTAAGAGATTCAGGTGAAGGTGCACCAACTGATGCTATCAGAACTACAATGAATCCGAGGGATGCGATAATCATTCCAATGCCTATTTTCTTTGGAGTGGAAGGCTCTTTTCCCTTCCTGTTCAGCCAGGCAAAAGCACCCATTACCGGAAAGGTAAGAGCCACTATAAACAGAGGATTAAATGACTGGAACACCTCCGGTTCTATGGCATTTGAGGCAGAGAATTGATTGAATAACCTGCCAAGAAGTGTAGTGGGATCAAATCCGATGGTGAAGAACAGGATGAACCATGATGCCAGCAGAAAGAGAATTCCTCCAATTGCTTTTGTACCCTTTTTGAGGCCTTTAAAGAAGAGTATAACAATACCCGCGATAGCCGCTATTACTGCAAGCATGGATGGAAGAGTGAAGAAAAGGTTAGTGAATTCTCCAACCTGTTTCACAGTATAATCCCTGGCATAAAGAGTAAGAGTGAGCCCGTTCTGATGAAACGACATCCAGAAAAAGACAACCACAATAAATACAAGAACCAGTGATGTTATCCTTGCTCTCTCTTCTTTTCTTGAGGTAAGGATAATCCATGTAACGAACCCTGCAAACAGTCCGAATGCAAAGCCCCTGGCCCAGCCTACCTGCTTAATGAAATGGAGGCCGAACGCCGTGACTCCGATTGCAACTACAGCCGCAATCAGCGGTATCGATCTGAAGTCGATTTTTTCAGCAGCGACTGCAGCTGCTTTAACCTCCTTGTTCGGCAGGAACTTATTGAAAATGATATAAACCAGAAGGGATAAAACCATTGCACCTGCTGCAATGCCGAATGCATAATTGTATCCTCTTGAAAAGACTTCAAGATAGCTGTTTGCAAATGCTCCCAGATCGGTTACTGGTCCGCTGATATTAACCTTATCAGCCAGCTGCTGAAAAATAGCGGTATCGGCAAGAGTTCCGTTTATGTACTGGTGACAAAGGGATGGAACACTTCCGTCGTGCAGGAAACCATTT
The DNA here is from genome assembly GCA_964525415.1 of uncultured Rikenellaceae bacterium. Lineage (GTDB taxonomy): Bacteria > Bacteroidota > Bacteroidia > Bacteroidales > VadinHA17 > LD21. Next base: position 17,101 of record CAZGGZ010000042.1, read on the forward strand.
GTCCTGAGCCACCAGTTCCTCATGCCGTTGGCTGCAAATGGTGCAAAGAAGGCTCCGACATTGATACCCATATAAAAGATCATGAATGCCGTATCCCTGAGCTTTGAATATTTGGGATCGTCGTACATCTGTCCGACGACGGCTTGAAGGTTTCCTTTGAAAAGCCCGTTCCCAAGAGCAATAGTCATTAGTCCTATCACCGTTATTGTCAGGGTCATCCCCGGAACTGCCATTATTATGTATCCGGCAAACATTATAATAATACCGGAGAGAATTACCAGCTTGTATTTTTTCGTTGAGTCGGCCAGTATGCCTCCAAGCAGGGCAAGGGCATAGATGCTGAAATAGAACCAGCTGTAAATGCCTCCTGCCTTTTCTGCTGAAAGACCGAATTTGGCCTGAAGAAAAAGTACAAGAATGGCCATCATTGTATAGAAGCCAAACCTTTCACCCATATTGGAGAAAAAGGCTACTAATAGTCCCTTGGGATGATTTTTTAGCATATTATCCTGATATTAGTTCATTAACAATTAGACTACCTAAAGTCATATTAGTGGAATTCAACCGGCAGATCACCGGAAATATTCACTATTTGACCTGCAACAAATATATTAATCTTTTTTTATTAATGGCTGAAGAGATTAAATTTGCACATAAATGAAATTGCCAGATGAAAATATTCCGCAGTGACCAGGTAAGGCAGATCGATGAATATACCATCAGGAACGAACCTGTCACTTCCGTAGATCTTATGGAACGGGCTGCAGGACAATTGTTTGAATGGTATACCGGAAGATTTGAAAGATCACGACGGATTTTGATTTTTGCAGGTCCCGGCAATAACGGAGGTGACGGACTCGCCCTTGCGAGAATGCTGGCACTTAACAGGTATGAGACAGCGGTATTCTTTGTTCAGTTTTCGGATAATACCTCTGATGACTGGAAGGTCAACAGGAAAAGACTTGAAAAAGAGACCAGGGTGCCGTTCATCACAATAAAGGAAACCGACGAATTTCCGATGACAAATCCTGAAGATGTCATCATCGATGCCGTACTCGGTTCAGGGATATCACGGCCTGCTGAAGGACTGGCGGCTGGGATCATAAAAATGATAAATGATTCGGGGGCAACTGTCGTTTCTATAGATATTCCTTCAGGATTATTCGGCGAAGATAACAGCCAGGCTGGCATGGACAATACCATCAGGGCTGATCACACACTGAGTTTCCAGTTTCCGAAGCTTTCATTCATGTTTCCCGGAAGCGGGAATTATGCAGGTAAATGGGATGTTTTGCCTATTGGTCTGGATTTCAGTACAATGAGCACTCCGTACAATTATCTTGAAAGGAAGATGATAACACCCCTCCTGAAGAAGAGGAACAAATTTGATCATAAAGGCATATATGGTCATGGTTTGCTGATTGGAGGATCCTGTGGGAAGATGGGAGCAGTGGTGATGGGAGCAAAAGCCGCCCTGCGCACGGGCATCGGACTGGTTACCTGTCATGTTCCGTCAGGCGGTAATGACATTGTGCAGGGGGCATTGCCTGAGGCGATGATCATCCGCGATGCTGATGAACATTTTATTTCCGGTATAGGGGACACCCGGCATTTTGATGCAGCAGCCATTGGACCCGGAATGGGAACAGAAACCGCATCCCGGAAAGCTCTCCATGTATTCCTGAAGAATTGCAGTAAGCCACTGGTGATTGATGCTGATGCCATAAATATTCTTTCGTTGAATAAGGATTTAATAAAATTAGTTCCTGCAGGAACGATCCTCACACCTCACCCCGGGGAATTTGAAAGGCTGGCAGGGAAGACATCAAACAGTTATGAGAGATTGCAGAGGCAGATTGAATTCTCGAAAAACCATAACTGCTTAGTCGTCCTTAAAGGAGCCCACACGTCAGTTTCAGCACCTGACGGCAATGTGTGGTTCAACAGTACAGGAAATCCCGGAATGGCAACTGCCGGAAGCGGTGATGTTCTGACAGGCATGATCCTCTCGCTGCTGGCACAGGGCTATGATCCGGTGAATGCTTCAATCGTTGGAGTCTATCTTCATGGTCTTGCCGGTGACATGGCAGCTGATAAATCAGGATATGAAGCGCTGATAGCTACAGATATTATTTCGGAAATCGGATCGGCTTTCTGCAAACTAAGAGAGGATTAACAGCGTTTATAATTAAATAAAATCTGACTATGAAAACAACCTGCCGTCTTTCAATAATACTGTTATTAATAATGATTGCATCTTCCTGTGTATCAAACAGGAAGCTCACAGGACCAGAGTATGTGATAGCTCCATTGTCAGATACCACAAAAATAAATGAAGGCACTCTGATCTATAGCCTGCCAATGACGATATTCACAGTAAGCATTGAAATGGACCGGACAATAAATTTACCTGGTCCTTATGCGAAGTATGCTGAAGAGCTGCTTGGACTGAAAAATGTTATTATTAATGAGGACGAGCAATGGACGATACGGAGTGTTTCGGTAAGCTCTCACGAAGAAGCTGATCCGTCAGAATTCTATGTTATCGAGACGGGGAGCATGCTTACTACAAATGCACTGGCACTTAAAAAGGAGGGCTTGATACTTGACCTAAATCCCGGTATGAACCATAAAGCAGCCATTGTATCTGGCAACAAAGAAATAAACCTGAACCAGTTCCGGTCCTTTGATCTCGGATCAGATGAATATTACTATACAGATACAGACACAGCTTACCGGCGTGTGAAAGTTGATAACGAATTCATAAGGATACCTTACATTGTGGAGACGAAAAAGAAACTCTCTGAAAGTCAGCTTGCTGAAAGAGCTGCCCGCAGGCTTATGGATCTGAGGGACGGAAAACTTATGATCCTGACCGGTGAAGCAAACGTTTTTCCGCAGAGCGATGCAGCTATAAATGAAATAAACAGCCTGGAAAAAGAATACACCGAACTGTTCACAGGTAAATCATTAAATGAAATAAGAACATTCACATACCAGCTTATACCTCAGAAAGAGCTTTCAGGCAAACCGGTAACACTTTTCAGGTTCTCTGAAGTCACAGGTCCTGAGGATACCTCATCTGGAAACGGAACAGCAGTTTCAGTCACGCTTAATCCTGAGCAGAAGACAAAAGAGCTTACCCTCCTCACCAGGCAGGAATCTGATCCGCTTGCTCCAAAAATTGATAAGCTCTATTACCGGATGCCGGATGTGGTAAATATGACTATCAGGATGGGTGATGAGACACTCTATAACTCAAGAAAACTTGTTTATCAGTTCGGGGAGATCATGCAGCTGCCCTCGAATTATATTATCGGAAAATAAAAGGATTTTAGATTCCAGGTTCCAGATTCCATGTTCCAGGTTCCATGTTCCAGGTTCCATGTTCCAGATTCCATGTTATTATGGACTAGGAATCTGGAATTTGGAATTTGGAATTTGGAATTACTTTACTTTTCCTACGAAACTTCTCTGGTAATCGTCAAAGCTCTTGGCATTATATGCCTTTTCCGCAAAGTAGCTCAGGAGAACTTCCATATCTTTTGGTTCCCTGTATCCGGGCACGGGTGAGACACCGAGCTTCTCATTCTCCTGTGTCAGGAAGACGACGGTAGGATATGAGAGCTGTCCATTCAGAAGCGCAACGGCCAGCTGATGAGCCCTGCCAGCTTTACCGTCATTGATGAATGTCTGCCCGAGAAATGTAATGGATTCTTTTCCTTCCGCATTAAACTTGACAGGGTAGAACTTTGTATTCAGGATATCTGCAATAACCAGATTGGTGAATGTATCCTGGTCCATCTTCTTGCACCACCCGCACCAGTCGGTATAGGTGTCAATGAATAACGGACGGGGAGAAGCTTTCATAAGTTTTTCAGCTTCCTGTATAGAGTACCATTTTACTCCGGTATTTGCCTCAGAAACCGGTTTTTGAGAAAATGCAGATAGTGCAGCAAGTATAATAAGTGATATTAGTATTACTCTTTTCATTCTCTGAATGTTTCAAAATTATTTTTGCAAAGTAAAGAATTATCTCTGATTTTAGCTACAGGATAACTCTTTTGTCTCACAACAACAATCGGGCCGGAGGAAAGTTCATTAATGTGATATTTTTACATGATGACATCCGATTTATTTATTTACATTTACCGGTCAAAAAATCACTTGAAAAATAAATGGAAACAATAAGAAAAACTCTGCGCGACTCAAAGACAGCCCGCTGGTTTGCGTTGGCAATGATCTCATTTACAATGCTTTGTGGGTACTACCTGACTGATGTAATGGCTCCCCTGAAGCCTCTTCTAGAAAAAGAACTTCTTTGGAACAGTACGGAATTCGGATTCTTCACCAGTGCTTACGGCTGGTTTAATGTGTTTCTTCTGATGCTGATCCTGGGAGGCATTATTCTCGATAAGATGGGTGTGAGATTCACCGGGAAGATGGCAACGATCATTATGGTGGTTGGCACCGCCATTAAGTACTGGGCTATAACAACTCATACTCTTGACGGACATCAGTTCCTGGGAATGAAGGCTCAGGTTGTGGTTGCAGGATTGGGCTTTGCCACTTTCGGGGTTGGTGTCGAGGTCGCAGGTATAACAGTTTCCAAAATAATAGTAAAGTGGTTTAAGGGGAAAGAGATGGCTCTGGCAATGGGACTTGAAATGTCTACAGCCCGAATAGGGACAACCCTTGCACTGTGGACCTCAATTCCGATCGCAGAAGCTCTTAATGGAGTTTCCAAGCCTGTGCTTATTTGTCTGATAATGCTCTGCATTGGTATGATCTCTTTCTTCCTCTATACCATAATGGATAAGAAGCTTGACAAATCGATTGCTGATAACGGAAGTACAGTCAGCGAGGAATCATTTAAGGTAAGTGATATATGGTTTATCCTGAGGAACAAGGGATGGTGGTTGATAGCGATTCTTTGTCTGCTCTTCTACTCGGGGGTTTTCCCTTTCATCAAGTACGCAACAGATCTCATGATAAACAAATTCGGCATAACTGAACAATTTGCCGGAATAATCCCCGGGATGCTGACCATCGGCGCAATTGCTATGACGCCATTTTTCGGCAACATTTATGACCGGAAAGGCAAGGGCGCCACTATTATGATTATCGGTGCATTTCTTCTTGTTTTTGTCCATTCGATGTTTGCTATTCCATTTCTTTCAGGAAGATGGGTTGCAGTTGTTCTGATCATTATTCTGGGTGTTGCATTTTCACTGGTACCATCGGCAATGTGGCCTTCAGTTCCCAAGATTATTCCCGAAAAACAGCTTGGCACCGCTTTTGGCATGATATTCATGGTACAGAATGTCGGTTTGTCGCTTGTACCGCTTCTTATTGGCTGGGTCCTCGACAAGTTCTGTAAAACAGGCACCCGGATGCTGGATGGGGTTGAAGTTTCAAATTATAATTACACCCTGCCAATGATCCTGTTTGCCTGCTTCGGACTTCTTGCCATTCTTTTTGCCTTTTTGCTGAGGAGAGAAGATAAAAAGAAAAGCTACGGTCTGGAAATGCCGAATATCAGGAAATAATTAACAATGATGTATGGATACAAACGAATTTGAAAAGGCAAAAGTTTTCAGTTTCAGCGACTCAGTAGAATATGCCAGCGGTGGCATCCTGAGCAAAACAGTGCTAAAGAAAGAAACAGGCAATATTTCTCTCTTTTCATTTGCCAGGGGTGAAGCATTAAGCGAGCATACAGCTCCTTTTGATGCGATGATACAGGTAGTTGACGGAAAAGGTGAGATAATAATAGGGGGGAAGTCGTTTATTCTTGAAGCCGGTCAGAGCATCATCATGCCTGCAGACATAACTCATGCGGTTAAAGCAGTAGAAAAATTCAAGATGGTGCTTACCATGATTAAAAGCAAGTAACCAGCATCAATTCACCCAGTTAAAAAACTGATACATTATTGCACCTATTGCTGCTGAAACCGGAATAGTAATAATCCACGCTATAAATATTTTCCTTGTAACTCCCCATTTGACAGAAGAAGCTCCTTTGCGGGCGCCGACACCCATAATAGCCCCTGTAATAGTATGAGTTGTGCTGACCGGAATGCCCCAGTGAGTAGCAAAAAAAAGTGCAACCGAACCGGAAATTTCCGAGCAGAATCCCTCAAAGGGTTTAATCTTGGTAATCCGCTGTCCCATTGTCTTTACAATTCTCCAGCCCCCGAATAAAGTTCCCAGGGCAATTGCCGCCTGGCATGAGAGCACAACCCATATAGGTGGTACTTTTGCATCCTTTGAAATGAGTCCGGATATCATTAAGGCTACCCATATAATCCCCATTGATTTTTGGGCATCATTTGCTCCATGTCCCAGGCTGAACGCAGAAGCTGAAACGAGCTGGAACCGCCGGAAGAGTTTATCGACAGTGAATGCCGGAACACGCCTGAAGATCCACATTATTACTGAAGAGAAAAAATGAGCAAAGAGAAATCCAAGTAATGGCGATATGATAATGAAAGAAACTATTTTGATTACCCCTCCTGAAATAACAGCTCCCCAGCCTGAACTTGCAACTGCTGCTCCGATCAAACCTCCGACAAGAGTATGCGATGAACTTGACGGTAATCCAAGCCACCAGGTTGTCAGGTTCCATGTTATTGCAGCGATGAGTGCAGCGCCAATAACATTCAGGTTAATCACCTCTGGTATAACGACTCCCTTGTACATTGTTGTGGCAACTTTAAGCGGGAAAATCACGAACGCGATGAAATTGAAAAATGCTGCCATGCAGACAGCAGCAAATGGTGAAAGCACCTTTGTGGATACAATGCATGCAATAGAATTCGCGGAATCGTGAAATCCGTTAATGAAATCAAATAAAATAGTTAATGCGACTATGATGCACAGGAAAGTCATCAAGCCATCTTTATCAGTATTGACTTAATCGTATCAGTAACGTCTTCCTCTTCATCGACACATCTTTCAAGGATCTCAAGAATTTTATTGTTTTTCAGTAATTCAGCCGCATCTTTCTCTTTGTCAAAAAGTTCCGAGACTGCGAAATAATAATATTCATCGACCTTGTGTTCAATAGCCGTTACTTTATTACAGGCTACTGTAATCTCACTCTTATTCGCCGCTGCATCGCTCAGGCAATGCACGCATGTCTCAATTTCCTTTGCTGCCTCATAGATAGAATTTGCTATTTCTTTGTATACCGGCATCAGATGCCTGGGCTTGTAAAGACAGATCCTTCTTGCAATTCCATTGATTGAATCAACCACATCATCAATGTGGGCAGTAAGCTCATGAATATCTTCCCTGTCGAATGGTGTAATGAATGATTTATTTAACTGCTGATAGGTCTTGTCAGTGATCTGATCTCCGATATGTTCAACATCCTTGATCTCCTTGTGTATCCTTTCATGCTCTTCCAGCTCAGTACTTGACATCATCTGTTTAAGCAGCTCAGCCGCTTTAACAAGGTTTTTTGCATCCTCTTCAAAAAGAGGGTGGAAAGAATGGTCTTTCGGCACAAAAAACTTCAGAAACTTGTCTATATTCATTTTGTTTATTATTAAGATTTTAAGTCGTTTTTTCAATTTATCCAGCTGAAGAAGAAATACATCCCGGCACCGATAATTCCTGATATTGGAATTGTCAGTATCCATGCCCAGAAAATCTTTCTTGTTACTCCCCATTTCACAGCCGAAAGTCCTTTTCTGGATCCGACTCCTATTATTGAACCGGTTATAGTATGTGTAGTGCTTACAGGAATACCGAAATGAGTAGCCCCGAACAGGGTAAGAGCACCTGCTGTTTCGGCGCAGAATCCTTCAAATGGTTTCAGCTTTGTGATTTTTTGCCCCATTGTTTTAACGATTCTCCATCCTCCGAATAATGTGCCCAGTGCAATAGCAGCCTGGCAGGATAAGACAACCCACAAAGGTATAGCATCATTCTTTGTCATGAGTCCGGAAACTATCATAGCAACCCATATTATTCCCATTGATTTCTGAGCATCGTTGCCGCCATGACCAAGGCTGAAGGCTGCAGCTGAAAGCAATTGAAGTCTTCGGAAGTGCTTATCAACTCCGAAGGGAGAATGCTTTCGTACAAGGTATTGGACTAATGTTGAAATCATAAATCCAATGACCATACCAAGAAGAGGAGCAATAACAATAAACGCCACTATTTTAATTACTCCGCCTAAAATGACAGATCCTGTACCTGAACTTGCAATTGCCGCACCAACCAATCCGCCGACCAGAGTATGTGAAGAGCTGGAGGGTAATCCCCACCACCATGTCAGCAGGTTCCATGTTATGGCAGCTATCAGAGCTGCTCCGATCACATTCAGATTTATGACATCCGGCTCAACAACACCCTTACCCATCGTTGTTGCTACTTTAAGGGGAAAAACCATGAAAGCAATAAAATTAAATATGGCTGCAAGAAGAACTGCTGAAAAAGGCGATAGGACCTTCGTTGATACTATCGTGGCAATTGAATTGGCAGAATCATGGAATCCGTTAATAAAATCAAAGATAATGACCAGGGCAATTATGATGTACAGAAATGTCATCTGCAGGATTAATATTTTCAAACAGGGTGACCAAAAGTAAATAAACCGGAAGAGATTTCAAAATCATGAACTGGTTAAGTTTTAAGTACGATTTGAACAATCCTGCTGATAAATAGAATAAATTCAGTTTGAGGTTTTTCAATAATTAATCATTATTTTTAAATGTTAATTGTGTTATATTTATCAGGCAGTCATCACTAAATTAAAACTTCTTTAAAATGAGCGACATACGAAAACTTGAACCAAAACAGCTCTGGAATATTTTCTATGACATAACCCAGATTCCTCATCCCTCAAAGAAGGAGAAGAGGATGGTTGATTATATTGTGAAATTCGGCAGGGAACATAAGCTTGAGACCATGGTTGATAAAGTCGGTAATGTAATTATAAGAAAGCCGGCTGCAAAAGGAATGGAGAAACGCAAGGGAGTTATTCTCCAGACACACCTCGATATGGTACCTCAAAAGAATAACGACAAGAAGCATGATTTTGAAAAGGATCCCATACAGGCAGTCATCGATGGCGACTGGGTAAAAGCCAATGGAACAACCCTTGGATCAGATAATGGTATTGGTGTGGCTGCCGCCCTTTCCGTTCTGGCTTCAAAAGACCTCCAGCATGGTCCTCTGGAGGCTCTCTTTACTATTGATGAGGAGACCGGCATGACAGGTGTTTTCGGACTGAAGAAAGGTCTCCTTAAGGGTGATATTCTAATGAACCTTGATTCAGAGGATGAAAATGAAATCTGCGTGGGATGTGCAGGAGGAATAGATGTAAGCGCAGCGAAGAAATACAAAGAGGAAAAGACGCCCGGCGGGATGATTGCCTGCAGGATAACTGCCAAAGGTCTCAAAGGCGGACATTCGGGTGTCGATATTGCTCTTGGCAGAGCGAACTCCAACAAGCTCATGTTCAGGTTCCTGATGCAGGCGGAGTCAGATTTCGGGATAAGGCTCGCTGAAGCTGCGGGAGGAAATCTCCGCAATGCAATCCCCCGCGAATCATATTCCGTGTTGCTAGTTTCGAAGGCAAAAGCCAAAGCTTTCGAAAAATTCGTCAGAGGCTATGAGAAGATATACAGGAATGAATTTACCGAACCTGAACCAGGCCTGTCCTTTACATGCAGGAAATGCGAAATGCCTGCAAAAGTACTGGCCAGACAGGACCAGTACAGGATCATCAGGGCAGTCTTTGCCTGCCCAAATGGTGTACAGCGCATGAGCCAGGCTATGAAGGGACTGGTTGAGACCTCTAACAACATGGCAATTGTTAAAGTCAGTAAAGGTAATTTTGAAGTCCATAATTTATGCCGAAGCTCTGTCAACACCTCAAAGGAGGCGACTGCCTGGAGAATCGCAGCCGTATTCCACCTGATGGATGCAAAAATCACAATGAAAGGAGGCTATCCCGGCTGGAAACCGAATATGGCATCACCGGTCCTTAAAACACTGAGCGGCACCTATAAGAAGATGTTTGGTGTTGAACCGGATGTAAAAGCCATTCATGCAGGACTCGAGTGTGCTATTATCGGAGGTGTCTACCCGAATCTGGATATGATCTCATTCGGACCAACAATCAGGTTTCCTCACTCCCCTGATGAGAAGGTGAACGTACCCTCGGTAAAGAAGTTTTATGCTTTTCTGTGTGAAAGCCTGAAACAGGTGCCGGGGAAATAAATACCTCACCCCAACCCCTCTCTAAATTCTCACGTACTCACCCCCTTAATCCCCCTCTCTGCTTGCGCACTACCCTTTATACACA
>CAZGGZ010000043.1:0-15855 GCA_964525415.1 uncultured Rikenellaceae bacterium
GAACGTGATATCCAGCTTAATGAGGTCATTGTTGATAACGACCGCTCAACTGGCAATTCCGAAGTTGTATTACCCCTTGATAATATTATACGCGAATATCATAAAGGATTTTTACTCACAGATACCCTTTTCCCTGGCTGCAATCCTTTCAGGCATGGAACATCGCTCAGGATTTCGGGTGATTCAGCCTGCTATATTCCTGAGATACCTGAAAAAGGTGATTATGCCGTATATATATCATACCCCATGTTGAAAGATAACAGCCGTTCGGTCAGATATATTGTCAGTCATACCGGCGGCAAAACTGAATATATTATCGATCAGACGATAGGAGGAGGAACCTGGATCTACCTTGGCACATTCAGATTTAATAAAGGTAAGGATGCTGGTAGCGGATCAGTTACAGTAAAAGAACCTGAATCAGGTAATGGATTTATTGGTCTGGATGCTGTAAGATTCGGCGGCGGCATGGGCAATGTCGCAAGGAAGCCTTCACAGGAACTACTGATGAACCAGCAGTCGGTAAAGGAAAACAGCGCCGACTCGATTAAAAAGCAACTGCTCAACAGTGATGATTTCAGCTGGAAACTGAGCGGAAAGCCCAGGTTCCTTGAAGCAGCAAGATACTGGCTTCAGTACGCCGGAATGCCTGATACGCTGGTTTACAGCCCGAATACCTATAAGAATGATTATAACGATGATTACCAGTCAAGGGGCTTCTGGGTGAATTACCTGATGGGTGATCCCTATTCGCCGGGTACCGAGCTGCAGCCGAAAGGACTTGGATTGCCCATCGACCTGTCGCTTGCATTTCATACCGACGCAGGTATCACGGACGGAGATTCAATAATAGGAACCCTGGCAATATGCTTTACCTCAGCCGATAGCGGGAAATTCCCGGACGGAACATCAAGAATGGCAGGAAGGGATCTTTCGGATATGATCCAGACCCAGATCGTTGATGACATAAGAAGGGATTTTAATCCTGATTGGACCAGGAGAGGATTATGGGACAGGCCTTACTCAGAGGCAAGAAGACCGAATGTGCCTGCCATGCTTCTTGAACTGCTTTCACATCAGAATCTTGCTGATATGAAGTACGGGATAGATCCGAGGTTCAGGTTTGCTGCCAGCCGTTCAATATATAAGGGTATCCTGAAATACCTCTCATATGTTTATGACAGGGAGTATGTTGTTCAGCCTTTGCCTGTATCTGATTTCGCAATAACGCCTCTGGAGGGCAAATCAGTGAGACTTTCATGGAAGCCTGTTTTTGAAGAAAGCGAACCATCTTCGGTACCCGATAAATATAAAGTATATACACGTAATAGTGATAATGGCTTCGATAACGGATTCCTTGTTGAAGACACTTCCGCTGATATAGAGCTTACCTCTTTTGATTCAATATACAGCTTCAAGGTCATTGCTATTAATGAAGGTGGCGAAAGCTTTGATTCAGAGATACTTTCGGCCGGAATCAGGTCTGAGAGCTCAGGCACTGTGCTTGTTGTCAATGGATTTGACCGGATTTCAGGTCCGGCATGGTTCGATACAGGCAGGATGGCTGGTGTTGCCTGGTGGGAAGACCGGGGAGTAGCTGATCATTACGACATAATCACCCTGGGTGACCAGTATGATTACTTCAGGAAGAATCCATGGATTGATGATGACTCTCCCGGATGGGGGGCATCATATGCAGATATGGCGGGAAAGGTAAACCCCGGAAACAGTTTTGACTTTGCCTATGTTCATGGGAAAGCGATAATGGAAGCAGGTTACTCGTTTTATTCTGTTTCCGATGAGTATTTCACCTCAGCCGCTTCAAATGCTTCATCCTGTGAAAGCATTGACCTGATTTTCGGTGAAGAAAAGACAACTCAGTATTTTAATGATAGCTCCGGATATGACTTCAGGATATATACCCCGGAATTGATTCAGAAGATAACTGAATTGACAGTTAACGGTGTAAATATCTTTATGTCAGGATCCTATATAGGTTCCGACCTGTATGTACCTGATGATTCAACAGCTATAAAGTTTGCCGGGAATATACTTCATTTTACACACAGAACCGGGCATGCAGTAAGGACAGGAGATGTTTACTCCACAGATTACGCCGGGAAGTATTTCTCAGGACAATACAGTTTCAATACGGATTATTCTCCGTCTTTGTACACGGTTGAAGCGCCGGATGCAATTGAACCTTCAGGCAAAGGAGCAATCTGCGCTTTCCGTTATACCGAGAGTAATGCTTCGGCTGCTGTTGCATATAATGGAAATTACAAGACAGTGATACTGGGATTCCCGTTTGAGACGATCGTGTATGACAAACAGAGAAACCAGATGATGAAACAGATACTGGATTATTTTAAAAATTGATATTGACGATGAAGAAGATGATAACATGCTTTATGCCGTTTGCCGGCAGTGAAACAGCATTGCTTACTGTGAGTTCCCTGAAAGACTCAGGCACAAATGTTAAAATTTTTATTGTCACAGCGGGACATGCAGGAGAAGATTTTTCAGATCCTGCAGTGTCATTCATTGAATCGGATGGTTTCAGCTCTACTGTGTCAGTCAGGAAGATGGCAGATCATGTTAAAACTGATTTTGTTCTGATCTATACAAAGTCATTTCCTCTCGATCTGGGCAAATTTGCACTTAAAAGAATGATCCAGGTATGCGAAAACACAAGCGCCGGGATGGTCTATTCCGATTATTTTGAGAACAAGAACAACCAGCTTTCTCCTCATCCGGTAATTGATTGCCAGGAAGGAAGCCTGCGCGATGATTTTAATTTCGGATCAGTAATGCTTTACAGTTCATCTGCATTTAAAAATGCCTGCAAAAGCATGGGCCGCAATTACAGGTTTGCCGGATTATATGACCTCAGACTGAAAGTGTCTCAGAAACATGCGCTTGTACATATCCCTGAGATGCTATATACGGAAACTGAAATAGATACACGCAAGTCAGGGGAAAAGCAGTTCGATTATGTTGATCCCCGCAACAGGGCTGTGCAGATTGAGATGGAGGAAGCCTGTACGGACCACCTTAAGAAGATCAAAGGCTGGCTTGAACCGGTATTTAAGGATATAAGCTTTGATGCAGCAGGATTTGAATATGAAGCATCGGTCATCATACCTGTGAAGAACAGGGTGAAAACAATAAGTGATGCAATAAAATCAGTTCTCAGCCAGGAAACAAAACACATGTTCAACCTTATTGTGATCGACAACCATTCAAGTGACGGCACAACTGATGTGATAAGGGCTTTCACCAGGACCGATCAGAGAGTTATCCATATAATTCCTGAGCGGAAAGATCTCGGCATAGGCGGGTGCTGGAATGAAGGAGTGTTTCATGAAAAGTGCGGAAAATTTGCAGTTCAGCTCGACAGCGACGACCTGTATATTGACAATAATGTTTTGACCAGGGTGGTGGAGGCATTCTACAGCCAGAAATGTGCCATGGTTGTCGGATCATATAAAATGGTCAACTTCAATCTCGATGATCTTCCTCCCGGAATTATTGACCATAAGGAGTGGACTCCTGAGAACGGCAGAAATAATGCGTTGAGGATTAACGGATTAGGCGCTCCAAGGGCATTCTATACTCCTGTTTTGAGAGATATAAGAGTACCTAATGTAAGCTACGGTGAGGATTATGCTGTCGGACTTGCCATCAGCCGCCACTATCAGATTGGAAGAATTTATGAACCACTGTACCTGTGCCGCAGATGGGAAGGAAATACGGATGCGGCTCTTGATGTGGTCAGGGTAAATGCCCATAACCTTTATAAGGACAGGTTGAGAACGATAGAATTGCTTGCAAGAAAAAAACTAAATAAAGTTAAAAAATAAATTACCCCCTTTCTTATTTCCCCCAGGGGGGAAAAGATAGAAAATGCTCCTTCTCCCCTGGGGGAAGGCTGGGATTGGGGTAATTAATGAAAGGACAAATTTTTATTTTGGTGTACTCTGACAAAATAGACGAACTTTTTGCTTCCCAGTTACAGGAATGGGAGCTGGCAAAAGTCAATTATGGTCAGCTTGAAAAGGTCAGGACAAGGACGATAGATTTTGGCTCCTTTGATGTATTTGTCCAGTTTAATCCGGAAAGAATAAGATCGTCAGCTGCGAAAGTTGATGCGAAATCGATAGACGCAAGACCCTGTTTCCTGTGCGAAAAGAACAGACCGGCTGTTCAGAGAGGGGTGCCTTTCGGAGATAACCTCACAGTTTTAATAAATCCTTTTCCGATCTTCAGCAGGCATCTGACAATACCGTCAGAACTTCATACTGATCAGCGGATCAGGAATAATTTTGATACGATGCTGTCGCTGGCCGAAGCGCTGCCTTCATATACGGTATTCTATAACGGCCCTCAATGCGGAGCTTCAGCCCCTGACCATTTCCATTTTCAGGCAGGCAGCAAGGGATTTGTGCCGATAGAAAAGGATTTTACTGATCGAAGGAATTCTAAACTGGTTTCAGGGAAAGAGGGTTTGGAAATATGGCAATGGACAGGATACAGGAGAGGGATCATCACGCTGGCAGGTCACAACAGGCAAATGCTTGCCAGTGCTTTCAGCGGTATATTTGACAGGTTATCAGAGATCCAGCCGGATAAGCCCGAACCAATGCTTAATATACTGGCAGGATTTTCAGCTTCAGGATGGATCATTCATATTATTCCGCGAAAGCAGCACCGGCCGTCACAGTTTTTTGCGGAGGGCAGCGGACAGATCGTGATCAGCCCGGCCGCTGTTGACCTGGGTGGCGCAATAATAACTCCAAGGGAAGAGGATTTCATCAGGATAACCAAAGCAGATGTTGAAGACATTTTCAGCCAGGTATGCCTCAGTGAAGATGAACTCTCCTGCCTGATAAATGTAATGATATGAAAGAAACAGGAAAAGTACCGGTACTTCAGGTCGGAGTCTGTTCCGGCAGAGAAATCTCATTCACATTGAATGATTCATTCATCGCCGGCACAACGGAAGTATCGATGAAAGGGAAGTGCGTTGCACTCCTTTCAGGCAGAAAAATAACATTATCATGTGGTGAAAAAATCCTGGATTCAGAAAGCCCCGTTTTGCTGGTTCCGGAGAATCTGAAGAGTTCCTCATTCACTCTTCACGCAGTGACAATTGGTGTTGATTTTCACTGGCAGAGAAAGGAGGACCAGGTATTTAAGGGAAGTCTTAAATTAATTGTTGAGGAAGATAAAATAACTGCTGTAAATGTCCTTTCAATAGAGGACTATCTTACGAGTGTTATTTCATCCGAGATGAATGCCACCTCTTCAGAGGAGTTCCTTAAAGCACATGCCGTGATTTCAAGAAGCTGGCTTCTGGCACAGATTGAAAAAAGCAGGAACATTGGGAAAGAGGGTAAGAAATACGAAGCGCACACCCGTACTGACAAAGAGGTCATACGCTGGTACGACAGGGAAGATCATAAAAACTATGATGTATGCGCTGATGATCACTGCCAGAGATACCAGGGGATAACACGGGCTTCCACACCTGCAGTTATAAAGGTGATCGGGAATACATTCGGCGAAGTTCTGACCTTCAAAGGTGCAATCTGTGATACCCGTTATTATAAATGCTGCGGGGGAATGACTGAGCTTTTTGAGAATGTATGGGAACCTGTGAATCATCCTTATCTTCAGAGAGTTATCGATAATCCTGCTCCCCCTGAAGGCTATACCCTTGAAATGAATGATGAAGATTCGGCAAGGAAATGGATCCTTGGAAAACCCGATTCTTTCTGCAATACTTCAGATAAGAAAATTCTCTCGCAGGTGCTGAACGATTATGACCAGGAAACGAATGATTTCTACAGGTGGAAGGTTACCTATACCCGGAAGGAGCTGAGCGACCTGATTAAGACACGGACAGGGATTGATTTCGGAAGCATTATTGATCTTGTACCGCTTGAAAGAGGAGTTTCAGGCAGGATAAAGAGATTGAAAATTGAAGGTACGCTCATTACAATGATAATCGGAAAAGAACTGGAAATAAGAAAATCACTTTCAAAATCACACCTTTACAGTTCGTGTTTTTTTGTTGAAAGGACAGAAGACGGAGCAGATGTTAGATTTACTCTTTACGGCGCAGGGTGGGGACATGGTGTTGGATTGTGTCAGATAGGGGCAGCGGTAATGGGTGCAAAAGGATATAAGTACAGAGAAATATTAGAGCATTATTTTCCTGGTTCTGTTTTGAAAAAATTATATTAAAATTCCCCCTTTGAAGGGGGACGGGGGGATGTTTTAGACAGAATATACATCCCCCTAACCCCCCTCAAGGGGGGAATAGAAAAAATGAATGCAGTTCAATTATGATTATGTATAGATATTGTAGAAAGCAGATAATCAGATAAATATGATCAGGAAGATAATATGGTTACTAGTTGCATTCAATTTATATACGGCAATCAGTGCTCAGGGTTGGATTCGGGTTAACCAGCTTGGATACCTGCCTGTATCAGTTAAGGTTGCAGTTTATATTTCCACTGAATCAGCTCCTTTGAAAAATTTCAGCGTATGTGATGCAGTAACAGATAAGGTTATATATAAAGGAAAGGCAGTTACATATGATGGCAGGGAGTGGGGTATGAAATCAGCTGCGCGGCTTGACTTCTCAAAGGTTGACATTCCCGGAGGTTACTATATAATCACAAACGGAACTAAATCAGAACCATTCAGAATTACAGCTGATGTATATGAAGGAACAGCCGATTATATACTCCGTTATATGCGCCAACAGAGATGTGGTTACAATCCGTATTATGCTGATTCATGCCATACACACGACGGATTCATTGTTGATCATCCCACCCGCACCGGTGAAATAATCGATGCTATTGGAGGCTGGCATGATGCAAGTGACTATCTTCAGTATGTAACCACTTCAGCAAATGCAGTTTACCAGATGCTGTTCGCATGGTCTGAAAATCCGGGAATATATAAAGATAATTATAATGCATCCGGCGATCCCGGAAGCAACGGGATCCCTGATATTCTCGATGAGGCAAAATGGGGTATCGACTGGCTCATAAAAATGAATCCCGACAGCGGCGTGATGTTCAACCAGCTGGCTGACGACCGTGACCACAGGGGTTTCAGGATACCGACGACAGATAAGGTATCATATGGCAACGGACTGTATCGTCCGGTTTATTTTGTCACAGGTAAATCGCAGGGTCTCTCAATATATAAGAACAGGACAACTGGTGTTTCATCTGTTGCAGGGAAGTATGCATCAACTTTCGCACTGGGTTCTGAGATCTTTAAGAATTACGATCCTGAGCTCTCATCAAAACTTGCCACGAAAGCTGCTGATGCTTGGGAGTTTGCGCTGACAGACCTTGGCAATACCCAGACAGCCTGCACTGTATCACCATATTTCTATGAAGAGGATAACTGGGTTGATGATCTTGAACTTGGCGCCTGGGCGCTCTTCAGTCTTACAGGCGACTCCTCATATCTTGTAAAGGCTGATTACTGGGGCACTCTCGAACCGGTCACGCCATGGATTGAAAAAGACACGGCACGTCACTACCAGTTTTATCCCTTTGTTAACCTTGGTCATGCAAGCCTGGGACGGTCAAAAACAAAATACTCTGAAAAGTATATCGCCTTCATGAAAAAAGGCCTTACCCTGATGGAAGAAAGAAGAAAGAATGATCCATTTAAAGTTAAGGTGCCATTCATCTGGTGTTCGAATAATTATGTTGCTGCAGCGCTTACGCAGCATATGTTGTATTCCGAAGCAACCGGAGACGGAAGCTTCAGGGAAACTGAAGCAGCTTTGCGCGACTGGCTGTTCGGATGCAATCCATGGGGCACATCAATGATCAGCGGTTTGCCTGCCGGTGGTGATTACCCTCTTTATCCGCATGCTGCGCTCACATCAATCCTGAAAAAGATCCCTGAGGGCGGACTGATAGACGGTCCGGTTTATGCAAGGATCTTCAACAACCTGATAGGTGTTACATTGCTTCGTCAGGATGAATACAAACCGTTCCAGAATGGCAAGGTGATTTACCATGACGACATAGGCGACTACAGTACCAATGAACCTACCATGGATGGCACTGCCAGCCTTAGTTACTGCCTTTCATCACTGGAAAATGAAGGATTAAAGCAAGCTTCCCGGGAGCCGGGGACAGTTACAGACAAGAATGGAGCGCTGGTAAGAAGAGACATTAATAAAAAGGTGATTTACCTCATTTTTTCTGCTGATGAATATGGTGAAGGAGCCGATCATATACTCAATACCCTGAAGAAGAACAATGCAGAAGGATCATTTTTTCTTACAGGCAATTACCTCAGAAATCCTTTATTTTCTGCATCAGTTAAACGCATAATATCGGATGGTCATTTTCTGGGTCCTCATTCCGACAGGCATCTTCTGTACGCTTCGTGGGAGAAAAGAGATTCACTCCTGGTGACAAAAAATGATTTTGTTTCAGATCTCAAAGCAAACTATATGGAGCTCAGGAAAAGAAAGGCAGCCATATCCGGAACAAAATTCTATCTTCCTCCGTATGAATGGTACAACTCAGAAATTGCTTCATGGACAGGGGACCTGGGGGCAAAGCTGATAAATTTCACTCCCGGAACCGGGACCAATGCCGACTACACTACTCCGGATATGGCTACTTACAAATCATCGGATGAGCTTCTCAGGAGACTTAAGGATTTTGAAACAGCAGATCCCAACGGGCTCAACGGAGCTATAATTCTAATCCACCTGGGAACGCATCCTGACAGGACTGATAAATTTTACAACAAGCTCGATGAAATAATCAGCTCTTTTTCTTCAAAAGGATATACATTCAACAAGCTATAGAAATCTCAATATGAACCAGTACAAAGACCGTTCGCCATGGGCATGGATACCAACCCTTTATTTTTTCCAGGGTATTCCCTACAGCATCGTAATGATAACATCGGGGCTCATCTACAAAACGATGGGAATATCTATTGCCTCATTCGCATTCTGGACCAGCCTCCTTTACCTGCCATGGGCGATCAAGCCTCTCTGGAGCCCTTATATTGATGTTGTATCGACCAAAAGGAACTGGGTCGTGTGGACACAGCTTCTTCTGGGAGTTGCATTTATAGCAGTCGGGATTGTGATGCCGGTTTCGTTTTTCTATCCCATAACACTCGGCATTTTTGCGATAATCGCTGTCTCTTCTGCAAGCCACGATATAGCAGCTGACGGCTTCTACATGTATGCCCTTGACCAGCACAAGCAGGCTTTCTTCGTCGGGATAAGATCAACCTTCTATCGTTTTGCAATGCTTACAGCCCTGGGACTGATGCCGATAGTTGCAGGTCTGATCCAGAAAAACACCGGGCTGGATCCTGTTACATTTGAAACGAAATCCGTTCTTCCCGAAGAATATACTCCATTTGATCCTTCTGATATAAGGATTGTTAAAACGGAAGGTGAACCATCTTTGCTGCTTTTCCCGTCATCACTGCAGGTTCCTGTATACCAGGAGGGAAAGTCATTGCTCGATTCGGCAATTGTCTATATAGCTCTTTCAGCGCCACCTGATGAAGGAGAAACGGTAGTCGTAAATGTCGTCCGTAAATCGGGAAGCAAGGATATAGATCTTTCAAAAAAGCAGACAGGAAGGTTTGAGTTCAACAGTACAAACTGGGATAAGCCTGTATCTGCGTCAGTGAAGGTAAATCATAACCTTGTCGGCACAGCTTCTTCCGGGTTTGTTGTAACTGCCGGCAATATAGCTTTCAGCTGGATGATATCGCTTATTGTCCTGGGAGTTGTCCTTCTTCTTCTGGCAATATATAACAGGATATTTCTGCCGCATCCGGACGAGAAAAAAGCGCAGGAAAAAATGGGATGGAGCGTTTACAAGGAAGTATTTGTCTCTTTCTTTACAAAACCCGGCGTTATACCCGCGTTGATTTTCTTTCTCCTTTACAGGCTGGGCGAATCACAGCTTGTAAAGGTGGCGACGCCGTTCCTTGTCGATTCAAGAAGCGCAGGGGGAATAGGGCTGACATCTGCACAGTACGGAATTGCATACGGTACCGTAGGCATGCTATGTCTCACCCTTGGAGGAATCATGGGGGGGATAACCGCAGCAAAATTCGGATTGAAGAAATTAATCTGGATTATGGCTCTCTGCATGAATATCCCGATAAGCGTCTATATCTATCTTTCTTTTTTCCAGCCAATGCCGGGCGATATAACAATCTATATGGCAATTGCGCTTGAGCAGTTCGGCTATGGTTTCGGATTTACTGCATATATGCTCTATATGCTTCATTATGTCGGAGAAAGCAAGTACAAAACCGCAGAATATGCAATCGGAACTTCCCTCATGGCACTTGGAATGATGCTCCCCGGGATGATCTCCGGAAGCATGAAGGAACTACTTGGTTACCAGCATTTCTTTATTTATGTAATACTCTGTTCAATACCAGGACTTATTGCAATAAAATTTCTTAAGATCGATCCTGCTTTCGGGATAAAAAAGAAGTAACAGAAAAATGGATTTTTCGGATTTACAGAAGGAGCTTAAAGGTGACCTTTTTACAGATGATCTGCAGAGGATACTCTATGCGACTGATGCATCTTCATACAGGGAGATGCCTCTCGCGGTAACGCGCCCAAAGGACAAGGAGGATGTTAAGAAGATAATAAGGTTTGCAGCATCTGTAAAAAGCTCTGTCATTCCTCGCGGAGCAGGAACATCACTCGCAGGGCAGGTAGTTGGTCCCGGCATTGTCGTGGATGTTTCCAAATATATGAACCATATCCTGGAATTCAATCAGGATGAGAAGTGGATCATTGTCGAACCGGGAGTAGTACTGGCTGAACTCAATAAATTTCTTCAGCCTCATGGATTACTTTTCGGACCGGAAACATCAACAGCAGATCGTTGCTGCATGGCAGGAATGCTGGGCAACAATTCATGCGGATTGCACTCGATTATCTATGGCAGTGTCAGAGACCATATTCTTGAAACCGATGTGATCCTGTCCGATGGTTCTGAAGTAACTTTCAGGGCTATGACTTCTGAAGAATTTCTGGGAAAATGCAATGGTGATCCATCACTGCTCGAAACATCAATCTACAGTAATATCCGTGAAACCTTATCGGATACTGCCAACCGGAACGAGATTATTGAGAATTTTCCTCATCCTGATCTGACACGAAGGAACAACGGGTATGCGCTTGATTCGCTGATGGACACAGATCCCTTTACGGGTAACGGAAAAAAGATAAATATCTGCAAACTGCTTGCCGGTTCGGAAGGAACGCTTGCTTTCACAACAAGGATGAAGCTGAACCTCATCCCGCTTCCTGCCGGAAAAACCGGACTTATCTGCACCCACTTTACGAGCCTTCAGGAAGCACTCAGGGCTAATATACTGATTCTTAAGCATAATCCTGCATCAATCGAACTGATTGATGATTTTATTTTAAACTGTACCAGGGATAATATTGAACAAAGTAAAAACCGGTTTTTCATAAAGGGAGAACCTGCAATTATTCTGCTTATTGAACTTATAAGGGATACTATAAATGAAATTGAAGAGGCAGCCCGCAATATTGAAAAGGAGCTTACAAAAGCAGGATATGGTTATCATTTCCCGCTTTATCTGAACAATCATCAAATACAAAAAGTATGGGCGCTTCGCAAAGCAGGACTGGGAGTTCTGCTTAATATTCCCGGCGAAAAACGAAGCGTTCAGGTAATTGAAGATACTTCCGTCCTTCCTGAATTTCTGCCTGAATACATTGCCGATTTCGGCCAGGTTCTGAAGAAATATAACCTTAGCTGTGCATACTACGCTCATGTGGCAACAGGAGAGCTTCACCTGAGCCCTCTGCTTAACCTCAAGGATCCCGGAGACATTAAGCTGTATCGAAACCTGGCTGAGGATGTTGCCTGCCTTGTAAAGAAGTACAGGGGATCTCTCAGCGGTGAACATGGTGACGGCAGACTCAGGGGAGAATTCATTCCCCTGATGCTCGGAGAGCATAATTACAGGCTGCTGAAAGAACTGAAAAGAACCTGGGATCCGCAGAATATTTTTAATCCGGGCAAGATCATCGATACTCCTCCGATGGACCATAACCTGAGGTACAAAACCGGTGAACAGCCCGCCCCTTTGCAAACAACATTCTCCTTTCCTGAAAAAGGTTCTTTGCTTTTTGCTGTGGAAAAATGCAGCGGCTCGGGTGACTGCAGGAAAAGCTCAGTGACAGGAGGAACAATGTGCCCAACCTTCATGGCTACCGGCGACGAGGATAAATCGACCCGCGGAAGAGCTAATATTCTACGTGAATTCCTTACCCGTTCGGAGCTTAAATACCCGTGGGATCATGAAGAAATCTACCAGGTGATGGACCTGTGTCTTTCCTGCAAGGCATGTAAATCGGAATGTCCATCAAATGTAGATATGACCAGGTTCAAGGCTGAATTCCTTCAGCATCACTATGAAATTCACGGTATTCCTTTCAGAACCTGGCTGATTGGATGGCTCCCGAGAATTAACAAGCTGGGAATGGTTTTCAGACCATTGACCAATTATATTACCGGACTCAGAGTCTTCAGGAAAATGATAGGCTTCGAAGAAAGCCGGGATATACCATCACTTTCAAAAACGACACTCAGAAGCTGGAGGCGGAAAAACACGAATCCCGGTAAAGGAAAGAACGGCAAGGTTTATCTCTTTGCGGATGAATTCACCAACTACAATGAAAGCGAAATAGGCATTAAGACAATCTTGCTCCTGGAAAGGCTGGGTTACGAGGTAGCTGTTCCTGAACACTGTGAAAGCGGTCGTACTCTCCTTTCCAAAGGCATGCTTAAGAGTGCTGAAAAAATCGCTAATAAAAACGTTCAGCTTCTGAAAGATCTGATTGATGAAGATTCGCCACTGGTAGGACTTGAACCATCCGCTATCCTGACATTCAGGGATGAATATCCGGAAATTGTTGATGAACATCTGAAGGGCAGTGCCGCAAGACTGGGGGAAAAGGCTGTTATGCTTGAAGAGTTTATCTGCAGGGAATTTGAAAAAGGAAGAATAACCCGGGATCAGTTCACTGCTGAAAATAAAAGTATTAAACTGCATGGTCATTGTCAGCAGAAAGCAATATCTTCAACAGGATTTACAAAGCATATGCTGTCAATACCTGTCAATTACAGGGTTGAGGAGATCCCGGGCGGCTGCTGCGGCATGGCTGGAGCATTCGGGTACGAAAGAGAACATTTTGAGCTGAGCATGAAAATAGGGGAGATGGTTCTTTTCCCGGAAGTCAGGTCAGCGCCGGAGGAGACTCTTATAGCAGCTCCCGGGACATCATGCAGACATCATATCAGGGAAGGAACAGGTAGAACAGTCCTTCATCCCGCCGAAATCATGTGGGAAGCTCTTATTAAGGATATAGATTGATAATTGCGAAATAATTAGACAATCAGACAAATGACAATAGGAATATAAGATTATGGAGATCAAAGGATTATCAAAGGTAGAACAGTCGTTCTTCGACCGCTCGGGGAGGAAGGGTTATTCCACAAAGCTCCCCTATATCATAGTACAGAATTTTCCCGACCTTGGATTACTTACTTCGTTGAGATTTCTTGAGTGGCTGTCAGAAAATCCCGAGGGAGTGATAAGCCTTCCCACAGGCAAAACCCCGGAGTATTTTATAAAATGGACTCAGCGGTTTTTTGAAGGCTGGAACAAACCGGAGATCAGGGAACTGATGGCAAATAACGGCCTCTCAATAACCAGAAAGCCTTCGATGAGAGGACTCCATTTTGTACAGATGGATGAGTTTTACCCGATTAATCCGAAACAGCATAACAGCTTCTTTGATTATGTAAGGAACTATTATATTAAAGGATTTAATCTTGATCCGGCAAGGGCACTTCTTGTCAATGCCGATGAGATACCATTATCCCAGGGAAAACACTTTTCCGAAGTTTTTCCCGACAGCCGTATAGACCTGACTCTCAGGAACAGGGAAGCCGTCACATCCTTTGAAAAGCTTCAGCAGGCTTCTCTTTTCAGCATAGATAACTGGTGCACTGACTATGAGAACAGGGTAAGGGAGCTTGGAGGCATAGGATTCTTCCTGGGCGGAATGGGTCCCGATGGTCACATAGCTTTCAATGCCCGCGGAAGTGATCATAATTCTTCAACAAGACTTACTGCGACAAACTTCGAATCACAGGCTGCAGCAGCCGGAGACCTTGGCGGAATTGAAGTTTCCAGGACGAGGCTGGTAATAACCATCGGGCTTGGAACAATTACTTATAATCGCGATGGTATAGCGATAATCTTTGCAGCAGGAGAGGCAAAAGCGTCTGTTGTCAGAAATGCTCTTGAAAATCCGCCTGACAACCTCTACCCGGCTACAGTACTGCAGAGACAGAAGAATGCACGCTTCTACCTGACAGAAGGAGCAGCGGTACTGCTTGATGACAGCATCGAAAAATACTATAAGGAAGGTGAATGGACCTTTGAAAAAACTGAAAAAGCAGTTTATGATCTATGCCAGAAAATTGATAAATATGCCCATAAACTTGAGCTTGAAGATCTTAAAGATGACAAATACTGCGCTCTTATTCCTAACCTGAGCATGGACAGTGTGAAGGAGGTAATTGATGCGACCAAAAAGAAAATAGAAGCCGGCAACAAAAAGGAACAGGATCAGACCTTCCTTCATACAGGACCACATCACGATGATATTATGCTGGGAATTTTCCCCTGGATAATTCCCCAGCTGAGAGTGGCTTCAAATAAATTTCATTTTGCAGTATTTACTTCAGGATTCACAGCCGTCACAAACATCATGCTGCAGAATATGCTGAAGGAGACACTGAACCATATTGAACAGGGAAAAGTCAAGATGATTGAATATCCTGACTTCTTTGAGCAGGGATATAAATACAAATTCGACAAGGATGTAAGCCATTACCTCGATAAGATCGCAGCAAAGGATGAAGCAGGAATGCTGAGAGGGATATGTCACAGGATCATAAGGGTGATGGTGCATATCTATAAGCTGAAATCACAGAAGGAACTGACAGACCAGATTGAAAAGAATATTAAATTACTGAAATCAAGCTACAGCGGGCAGAAGAATCCTCCTGATATTCAGAAGCTTAAAGGGATGCTGCGGGAATATGAAGAAGAACTGGTTTGGGCTCATTATGGAGTTAAAGTGCAGGATATTGAACACCTCCGGCTGGGATTTTATACGGGAGATATATTTACGCCCCAGCCTCAGAGTGAAAGGGATGTAGAACCTATCCTGGATATGCTGAGACGCGTTCAGCCAACGATAGTGAGCCTTACTTTTGATCCGGAAGGTTCAGGCCCCGATACTCATTATAAGGTTCTTCAGGCACTCGCTGAAGCACTGCGGCATTGGAAGAAGGAGGCTGACACTTCTGCCCTCAGGATAGTTGGTTACAGGAATGTATGGTTTAAATTCCATCCTTCCGAAGCGAATATATTTACTCCCGTATCCCTGAATTCAATGGCAGTACTCGACAGGTCATTCAAGCACTGCTACATAAGCCAGGTGGATGCTTCGTTCCCAAGCTACGAGCTTGACGGACCTTTCAGCGACCTGTCGCAGCAGATATGGGTTGAACAGTTCAAGCGTGTTCAGCTGGTCCTGGGCAAGGATTTCTTCTATGAACATGAAAGCCCTAAGATCCGCGCCACACACGGGATGATCTTCCATAAGGAAATGAAGCTGGATGAGTTCCTGATGCATGCACGCGAGCTCGAAAAGAGCATGGAAGGAAATAAGTAAAAGGCACAGGGCAC
>CAZGGZ010000043.1:15955-24170 GCA_964525415.1 uncultured Rikenellaceae bacterium
ATGCACGCGAGCTCGAAAAGAGCATGGAAGGAAATAAGTAAAAGGCACAGGGCACCGGCCTGATAAATGGTTAATAAAGAAAATATTTTTCAGCTTTCTTTCTATAGGCTGGTATCTCTTCTGTCCAGAGGCCGGCTATTGAAGATACTGTCCAATGTTCTGTGAAATTGATCCTGACGAGATCGGTGCCGCAAACCTTGTCGAACATATCAAATCTTGATTTGTCGCACATGGAAAAAATATCTTTGTCAGGCCATAATTTGTGAGCCTCCTGCAGAATATAGAACTGGATAAGGGATAGCGGCGCCCTCCTTGCATCAGTAAGGTGTATCTGAACTCCATGTACCATTTTCCCCTGCGAGATACTGTAATATGGTTTATAATGAACAGGTCTGAATATTACTCCCGGAAGTTTGAGTGAGTTGAGGCTTGATGCAAGGGAATCGGCATCAAACCATTCCGTGGCGAACAACTGAAAAGGTAATGTGTACCCTACACCGATGCTTGCAACATACAGCTCACCAATAATCCCGGTTGCAGGATAATAGTAAGCTGAAGCAGTATGCGGTATATGAGGTGAGGAGGGAACCCAGGGAAGTCCTGTTTCCTCAAAACACATATCCCTTTTCCACCCGTTCATCTTTATTACTTTCAGATCGCACTTCACTCCGTTACCAAGAAGTCCTTCTCCATTCAGATACATTGCAAGCTCTCCAACAGTGAGACCGTGAACGTATGGGACCGGATACTGGCTGACAAAAGAGGTAAAACCTTCTTTCACGAGCGGTCCCTCCATCCTGGTTCCGCCCAGCGGATTGGGACGGTCAAGAACGACAAACGGTATATTGTTCTCAGCTGCTGCTTCCATTGCCAGCCCCAGGGTGCTTATGTAGGTATATGATCTTGACCCAATATCCTGGATATCATATACCAGTACATCTATTCCTTTCAGCATTTCAGCTGTCGGTTTTCTTGTACTGCCATACAGGCTGAAAACCGGCAACCCGGTCGCCGGGTCGGCTGCCGAACCGATAATCTCTCCTGCGGTGAACTCGCCCCTCACGCCGTGCTCGGGTCCATAAAGGGCCGTTAGCTTTACACCGGGCGCTTTATATATCAGATCAACGCATGATTGAAGGTTCCTGTCAACGCCGGTCGGATTAGTTATGAGGCCGATATTTTTGCCTTTCAATATCTCAAATTTGCTTTTTGCGAGGACTTCCAGTCCTGTTTCAACAGGCTGTCCCTGAAGGGTGTATGATACAATAAATGCACTGACAAACAGAAGTGCCGGGATTGCCGGGAGTACGCTTTTCTTCATATTGCTTTCTTTTCCGGGTTCGATATTAAGCAAAACGTGAAACATTTTTATATCTTTTTCGTATAAATAATTAATAGGCCGTTCCCTTTTGGCGGGAATCTGACGGCATTTTATAATTTTGCATGATGTGATACACATCTTCAAAATTATGAGATTTACAACAATCCTCTTCTTATCGCTTTTACTATCCGGCTGTAGCACGCATAAGATCCCTGCGGAGATTCAAAATGATCTTGACTCTTTAGTGTTCAGATGGGTGCCGGACAACCGTGAAGGTGTTTGCCAGTATACCCTAAGCCGGTTGTCGGGCAATTCAGTTGTGCTGAAAGGCGAAACGAGCATCCCGGAGGCAAAAGATGAGATTATAGCGTTGCTGTCAGATAAAGGATTTGAAGTTACAGACAGTCTTAAAACCCTCCCGGATGAATCGGTGGAAAAGAATTGGGGACTGGTGACAGTAAGCGTATGCAATATCAGAAGCAAACCTTCCTTCTCAGGTGAACAGGTTTCACAGGCTCTGATGGGAACACCTGTGAAGATACTTAAGATAAGCAACGGATGGCTGATGATTCAAACCCCTGATCATTATCTGGGATGGACAAATGACAGCGGCATAACCGAAATGATTGAAGATGAAATTTCGGCATGGCGACAATCAAAAAGGATTATATATACCTGTAAATCAGGCGATATCGTATCGGAAACAGACAGGTACGATATAGTTTCGGATATTACTGCCGGAGCAATTCTGGAAAGAGTATCCGAAAACAGAGACTATTTTATTGTCGAACTTCCTGACGGAAGGCGTGGTATGATAGAAAGAAATATGGCTGCTGATTTTGATGATTGGTGCTCATCGTCAACTCCCGATCCTGAAAGGCTGATACAATTTGCAAAATCGCTTAAAGGCTCACCCTATATGTGGGGCGGTACATCCACAAAAGCGATAGACTGCAGCGGATTTGTAAAGACAATATTCTTTACCGGAGGCATTATTCTTGCCCGCGATGCATCACAGCAGTTTTTATACGGAGAACCTGTGGATCTTTCATCACCAGCCTCTCTTAAACCAGGCGACCTGATATTCTTCGGACATCTGAACGAAAACGGTTCAAAGCGGATAACCCATGTTGGAATGTATATTGGTGATACCGAGGTGATCCATTCATCAGGAATGGTCAGGGTAAACAGCCTTGATTCAACGCGTGCCAATTTTAATGGTTATCTCCTGAAAACCATGATGGGAGCAAGGAGGATTATAGGTGAGGAATCACGGAAAGGGATAGAATCAGCAGCTCTCCACAACTGGTACGTAAATAAATAGGATGAAGAAAAGAGAATTTATAAAATACTGTTCCGTCATTGCCGGAGCTATAATCTCGGGAAGAGCAGCAGCAGCTGTTGAACCGGTAAAAACACTATCATCCATGAGAAGGAAAAGCTCAACCATGAAGCTCAGGTTTGTGCCATATGAGCTTCAGCTGAAGCACGTATTCACCCTGGCTACAAGTTCAAGGACCACCACACCTGTGGTGCTGACGGAAATTGAATATGACGGGATGAAAGGCTTCGGTGAAGCTTCAATGCCTCCTTACCTGGGTGAAAGTCATGAAACAGTGACCAGATTTCTTTCCCGGGTAGATCTGTCACAGTTTAAGGATCCATTCCTGATTGAGGATATCGTTGCATACCTCGACGGAATAATGTCTGGCAACTATGCTGCAAAAGCATCAGTGGATATAGCGCTGCATGATCTTACCGGGAAGCTGACAGGAAAGCCATGGTTCAGGCTATGGGGACTCGATCCCGCGAAAACTCCGTACACCAGCTTTACGATAGGAATCGACACACCCGAAATTGTCCGGCAGAAAGTGGCTGAAGCGGAACCTTACAGGATACTGAAGGTAAAGCTCGGACTTGGCAACGATAAGGAAATGATTGAAACGATCCGCAACGTTTCTGACAAACCGATATGCGTTGATGTCAACCAGGGATGGAAAGACAGGAATTACGCTCTTGATATGGCAAACTGGCTTAAGGAGCAGAACGTGATCTTCCTTGAACAGCCTATGCCAAAAACCATGATTGATGATATAGCCTGGCTGACATCAGAATCTCCCATACCTGTTGTTGCAGATGAAGCCCTGCAGACGATTGATGACCTTCTGCCTATGAAAGGAGTATATTCTGCTATCAACATCAAGCTGATGAAATGCGGAGGAATGAATGCAGCATACAAAATGGCACATATGGCAAGGGAAATGGATATGAAGGTGATGATAGGATGCATGACAGAAACATCTTGCGCTATTTCAGCAGCAGCCCAGCTTTCACCGCTGGCTGACTGGGCAGACCTTGACGGCAACCTGCTGATCAGCAACGATGTTTATGAAGGTGTTACTGTCGTCGATGGAAAGATTACCCTTAATGAGAAACCAGGAATAGGCATCACAGAAAAAACGAAATTATTCAGAAACTGATCGGCTGATGGCAAAAACAACCAACCGTCTTATTTCACTGGATATCTTCAGGGGACTGACCATCGCCTTTATGATCATCGTGAACACGCCCGGGAGCTGGAACTACGTTTATCCTCCCCTCCGGCATGCATCATGGAATGGCTGCACACCCACCGACCTGGTATTCCCATTCTTCCTTTTTATTGTCGGTGTATCCATGTGGTATTCATTTAAAAAATACGGACACGAAATTAACGGAGGCTCCCTCTTAAGGATCTTCCGGCGCACATTAACCATATTTGCGGTAGGGATTTTCCTGGCAATTTTCCCTTATTTCAACAGGGATTATTCGACTCTCAGGATAATGGGAGTTCTTCAGCGGATCGCCATTGCATATTGTTTAGGTGCTATACTATGTCTCACAGTCAGGCGTGATTATCTGTGGATCTTAATAGCAGTCCTGCTGCTTCTTTACTGGGCTTTGCTCGCATTTTCCGGAGGCGCTGAACCATTTAGCCTGGAAGGCAACTTCGTTCAGAAAGTTGATGCTGCTATTCTTGGCGCTGATCATTTGTATAAGGGCTATGGACAGCCGTTTGATCCTGAAGGCTTGCTGAGCACATTGCCGGCTGCAGGCACAGTGATAATAGGATACTTCACCGGGGAGATACTTGGAACAGAAACACCATCAGGAAAAACTGTCCTGAAACTTCTTCTTTTTGGAGCTGCATCAGCAGGACTTGGTCTTTTATGGGGAATATTTTTCCCGATAAACAAGCCGTTATGGACAAGTTCCTATGTTCTCTATACTGCAGGCTGGGCGATGGGAGTTCTGGCACTGATCTATTTTATCACTGACGTTTTAAAATTTCAGAAATGGGGAGTATTCTTCAGGGTATTCGGAATGAATGCCCTTTTCTCTTTCGTTCTTGCAGGGATATGGACACGGCTGATGCTTTTTATTAAATTTGGAGCTGACGGTGAAAAAATAACACTGTACAACTGGTTCTATGAAAAGATTTGCGTACCTGTTGCCGGAAATATGAACGGAAGCCTTATGTTTGCACTTGTTCAGATGATGCTGATCTGGCTGGTTGCATTGATACTGTACAGGAAGAAGGTTTATATAAGATTATGAATGAAATTGACATAATATCACAAGGTTACAAAGAACTGTTTGGTGGTTCTGATCTGAAGATAACTGCACTTCCCAGGTCGGGTTCTGACAGGAGATATTTCAGGATCAATGACAAAGGAAAAACCATTATTGGTGCTTATAATCCGAATCTTGAGGAAAACGAAGCATTTGTGGGATTCACAAACCACTTCGTTGCCAAAGGACTGCCTGTTCCGGAGATCTACGGATACCTGCCCGGGAAATTTATCTATTACCTTAAAGACCTCGGAGATTCAAACCTCTATACATGGCTTCATAACAAACCTGATATCTCGGATTTCAGCAAAGAAACAAAGGATCTGTACAGGAAGATAATTGACAAACTTATTCTCTTCCAGACTGAAGGAATAAAAGGGCTGGATCTTGATCTTTGTTACCCGCACAGAAGCTTTGACCGTCAATCTATGATGTGGGATATGAATTATTTCAAATATATGCTGCTCAAGCTTCTTGCCGTACCTTTCAATGAAAGGAACATGGAACACGATTTTGTGTCGCTTTCAGATTACCTTCTTGAGACAGGTCAGGATTATTTTTTGTACAGGGATTTCCAGACTGCAAACATTATGATAGTGGACAAGGAGCCATGGTTCATTGATTATCAGGGAGGCAGAAAGGGAGCACCCCAGTATGATGTTGCCTCACTGCTGTACGATGCCAAGATACCTATGAATCAGGAAAACCGGGATGAGATCCTGGATTATTTTATTGATGAATTCTGTTCGGTATCACATGAGGATAAGGATAAGTTCAGGGGATATTATGCAGGTTTCAGCATGATACGCGTCATGCAGGCTCTCGGTGCTTTCGGATTCAGGGGCTTGTATGAGCAGAAACCTACTTTTACGGAAAGTATTGTTCCTGGTGTTCATCTGCTCTCACAGATTATTAACCAGGCTGAAAAGCATGTTGCATTGCCTGAATTATACCGTACTGTCAGGTCAATACCTGAATCACTGCTGTTCAGGAAGCTTGCTGAAAGGACAATTTAGACTTCTGCTCATGAAAGCAATGATACTCGCAGCCGGAAAAGGCACACGTCTCGGTAAGTTAACCGGAACAATCCCCAAGGTCCTTCTTGATATTAACGGGAAAAGCCTCCTGCGCCTTGCGGTTGAAAACTGCTCTGCTTCAGGATTTGACAACATCATTATTAATGTTCATTACCTCGCAGATATGGTTGAGGATGAAATAAACAGACTGATAAAATACGGATATAAGATCACTGTTTCAGATGAGCGGGAAATGCTTCTCGAGACCGGCGGCGGACTTTATAAAGCAAAGGCTTTTTTTGACAGGGATCCTTTCCTCCTGTGCAATGCAGACACTATTACAGATCTTGATCTCAGTGCTCTCTACAGGTACCATTGTGATAAGAAGGGACTGGCAACACTTGCTGTCAGGAACCGCGAGGGCAAAAGATATCTGCTTGTTGATCAGAATGGCCTGATGAAAGGCTGGATCAATAAATCCACAGGGGAAAGAATCATTGCCTGTGAAGAGACAGAGATTTTATCCGAAATAGCTTTTTCAGGCAGGCATATTATTGAGCCGGAGATATTCAACTATATGAGCGATGGTGTATACACGATGACAGCTCTTTATCTGCACCTCGCAGAATCACATAAGATTATCACATTCAGGGATGACAGCGGTTACTGGGTAAATGTAGGCACTCCAGAAACACTGGCTGAGGCAAGAGAACTGCTTAAAGGAGAATAGTTTATTGGGTGCCCGGTTCCTGGTCCTCGTTTTTCCCGGTAGCCGGTAACCGCACGCCGGTTATATTCTCCAGAACGACCTGCTGAACAAGACAAATCCTGTTATTATTTCAAGCCTGCCGATGATCATCAGAAAGCTAAGGACTATCTTGCTGATTTCAGTCATATGTGCATAATTGTTCATTGGTCCTACTGAGCCAAGCCCCGGGCCAATACCGGCCATGCAGGTGGCTACCGAACTGGCAGATGTTATCGGATCCACGCCTGATATAACTACTATGAGAGTTCCTATGAAGAAAATAAACAGGTAGAGAAATATGAATGAGATAATTGTATTATTCAGGCTGTCTGTGACCAGTCTTCCGCTAAACCTTATAGATCCAAGCGCTTTAGGATGATTTAACCTGATGAAAGCACTCTTGATATTCTTCAGTATGATAATATGTCTTGCCATCTTGATCCCACCACTGGTAGAACCCGTCATACCGCCGGCAAACATAAGTATGAAGATCAGCAGAAGACCTGCTGACGGCCAGAAGAGATAATCCGCTGATGCAAATCCTGTACAGGTAACGATGGAAACCACCTGGAAATATCCTTCCCTGAATGCTTCTTCGAATGTTCTGGTGGAACTGGAGTGAAGAATAATAGTTGCTATCGCTCCTGCAATCAGGACTACAGTGAAAAAAACCCATAACTCTTCATTCTGCCTTACCTTCTTTATATTGAATTTTAACAGATAATAATAGACAACCTGGCTTATTCCGGCAAGGAACATGAATGTCATAGCAACATACTGGCTGTAATTTGAATAGAACTGAAGACTGTTGTTCCTGGTTGAGAATCCTCCTGTCGCTATAGTTCCGAATGAGTGACAGACGCTGTCAAAAAGAGTCATATCACCCATCCACAACAAAACTATTTCAGCAAATGTAAGCCCGAGGTATATTATCAGGATCCTTATTCCCACAGCTTGTGTCTTCGGATGGATCTTCTCCTTTATTGAAGATTCCAGGCTGAAAAGCTGGTATCCTGAAACTTTAAGT
Source organism: uncultured Rikenellaceae bacterium (assembly GCA_964525415.1). Lineage (GTDB taxonomy): Bacteria > Bacteroidota > Bacteroidia > Bacteroidales > VadinHA17 > LD21. The sequence goes on from CAZGGZ010000043.1 coordinate 23,680, forward strand.
GAAGGCAGGATAATAATTACAAGTGCTATAATACCAAGGCCTCCTATCCAGTGAGTCAGGCTCCTGTAAAAAAGTATTGAATAAGGAAGAACCTCAACATCGGTAAGTATCGATGCCCCTGTTGTTGAATATCCTGATGTGGATTCAAAATATGCATCTATGAACGAAGGAATTGTATCGCTGATAAGGTAGGGCAACGATCCGATCAGGGTAAATACAAGCCATGAAAGTGTAACAGCCAGGTATCCGTCCCTGTTTGTAATTCTATCTGTATCAGCATTAATGCTGGCTACCCTGAATATTCCGTAAATGATGAAAGCTATAAGTGATGACCATAAAAATGGGTAAGTTTTTTCGTCATAAATCAGGGCGACCGGAACACTGAATAAAAAGCAGATACTTTCAATTAAAAGAATTGTGCTCAGGATCCTGAGGATAATCAAAGGATTTATAAGTTTCATTTCCCCGGTGAAAAACCGGATACAAATATA
>CAZGGZ010000043.1:24270-27273 GCA_964525415.1 uncultured Rikenellaceae bacterium
AGCCTGCCGATGATCATCAGCCCGGCAAAAATCAACTTGCTGGTTCCCGGAATATGCGAATAATTGCATATCGGTCCCAGAGTCCCAAGTGCCGGACCGACATTACCCAGTGTTGACGCTACACCACTGGCGGAAGTAACCGGATCAAGACCTGTAAGAATTATGATTACCGTACCCGACAGGAAAATGAACAGATAGAGTATTACAAATGAAATTATCGAGTTATTGACTTTATCAGAAAGAGTCATCCCGTTCAGCTTTACCTGTGTGATGACATTCTGGTGTAAAAGCTTTGTAAAAACATTCCTGATATTCTTGATTACAATGAGATGCCTTGCCATTTTGATACTGCTTGTGGACGATCCTGTGTTTGCACCTGCAAATAACAGTATAAATAACAGGATGGTAGCCGCAGGCGGCCATTGTAAATAATCAGAAGTAACATAACCGGTTGTGGTGATAATTGAAATTACCTGAAAGAGGCCTTCCCTGAATATTAGTTCCGGTTGTGCAGTTGATTTTGAAAATAATATTCCAATGGTAATTAAAACAGAAATGATGATTGTTCCTAAATAAAACCATAGTTCCTCATTATGTTTTACTTTGCTGAACTGAAATTTAATAATATGATAATAAGCCACATAGCTTATACCTGATAAAAACATAAAGACAGCTATCACATACTGGGAATAGGCAGAATATGCGGCAATACTTGCATTTTTAGTGGAGAATCCACCTGTAGCAACTGTTCCGAACGTATGGCATATACTGTCAAAGAGATCCATTTCTCCAAGATTAAGCAGGAGAACTTCAACTATTGTAAGTCCGAGATAGATCATTAACAGCCTGAATCCGATTGCTTTTGTCCTGGGATGTATTTTTTCTTTCATTGAGGATTCAAGCACCAATAACTGTTGACTGGATATATTTAACGAAGGCAGGATGATAATTACCAAAACTATAATGCCAAGTCCTCCTATCCAATGAGTGAAGCTTCTCCAGAAAAGGATGGAATATGGAAGGACTTCAATGTCGGTAAGTATTGAAGCACCGGTTGTTGTGAATCCTGAGGCAGATTCAAAAAATGCATCAATGAATGAAGGAATGGTTTTACTGATCAGATAGGGTAGCGCACCCATAAGCGAAAAAAGAAGCCATGAAAGCGTGACAGCCAGATAGCCATCCCGGCTGCTCATTTTATTAAAGTCTGTACCTTTTGTGACTAACCTGAGAATAAGAAAAGAAATTCCGGTTATTCCTGATGACAGAATGAATGGAAACACTGATTCATCATAGATGATAGCTACCGGCAAGCTTATCAGGAATGAGATTGTTTCAATCAGCAGAATGGTGCTTAGTATCCTCAGTATTATCAGTGGATTGATCAGCTTCATTACTGGCATAATAACCTTTTAAAGATAATCAGATTTATTTTGAGTACAGATCACCATGGAACTGAATAGCGAATAAACCATTGAATGGTCATTTTTTAATGCTATATTTGAAGCAGACCAGGGGATCGGATTTAAAGTATTTGGTGTCTTAAAATCAGGCTGTATGGGAAAAGTTTTGGTAATAGGAGCAGGCGGAGTCGGTACAGTTGTCGTACATAAGATGGCTTCCCTTCCCGATGTGTTCAGCGAAATACTGCTGGCGAGCCGTACAAAATCAAAATGCGATGCCATTGCTGAAAAGATTGGAAAGAACCGTATTCAGACCGCTCAGGTTGATGCAGATAAGGTTCCCCAGCTCGTGAAGCTGATCAGATCATATAATCCTGATATTGTGGTTAATGTGGCTCTTCCCTACCAGGATCTTCATATAATGGACGCCTGTCTTGAGACCGGTGTCGCGTATCTTGACACTGCCAATTATGAGCCTCTCGAAGAAGCTAAATACGAATACAGCTGGCAGTGGGCATACCAGGACAGATACAGGAAAGCCGGGATAACAGCAATCCTTGGATGCGGCTTCGATCCCGGTGTTACTTCTGTCTTTACTGCTTATGCTGCCAAACACCATTTTGATGAACTCCATTACCTCGATATAGTTGACTGTAATGCGGGAGACCATGGAAAACCTTTCGCCACCAATTTCAATCCTGAAATAAACATCCGCGAAGTGACCCAGAAAGGCAAATACTGGGAAAACGGTAAATGGATTTATACAAAGCCCCATCAGATACATAAGCCTCTCAGTTATCCGGGGATAGGTCCGAAAGAATCATACCTTATCTACCATGAGGAACTGGAATCGCTGGTGAAGAATTTCCCGGCGCTGAAGAGAGCCAGGTTCTGGATGACGTTCGGACAGGAGTACCTGACCCACCTGCGTGTTATTCAGAATATCGGCATGGCAGGTATTGAACCTGTGATGTTTGATGGCAGGGAAATAGTCCCTATTAAATTTCTGAAAGCTGTTCTTCCTGATCCCGGCGAACTTGGCGAGAACTACAAAGGCTGGACCTCCATAGGCTGCAGGATAAAGGGAATAAAAGACGGAAAGGAAAATACTTATTATATTTACAATAACTGCAATCACGAGGAAGCATATAAGGAGACAGGCACTCAGGCTGTAAGCTATACGACCGGTGTTCCGGCAGCAATAGGCGCAAGGATGTACCTTAAGGGAATTTGGAAAAAACCAGGTGTCTTCAACGTTGAGGAGTTTGATCCTGATCCTTTCATGGAACAGCTCACTCTTCTCGGATTACCCTGGGTGGAACAACATAATATAGATCTTGAATTGTAGGGTACAAAGGTACAACGGTACAATGGCACAACGGCAAATCAAAAATCCCCTCCAGGGAGAGCTTGTCCCGCGAAACTTCAGTGAAGCGGGAGGTTGGGGGTGGGTCAAGAATATAAGAATGTGAATGATAGATTATTCTAAAATACCTTCACCATGCTATATAATCGATGAGGAGCGATTCCGAAAGAATCTTTCTCTTATACGGAATGTTGCCGATGAGTCGGGTGCAGAAATAATCCTTGCATTTAAAGG
>CAZGGZ010000044.1:0-26770 GCA_964525415.1 uncultured Rikenellaceae bacterium
TTATAATCATAGCTAGATGAATGCCAGGCAGATCTTAGTCTGGCAATATTCCGGTAATCAGCATTATCAGCAACAAGTGCAGGGGAAAAATCTTCTTCCGGATTGCCCGGGTAAATTCCAACACCCCTGGAAAAACTATCAGCCTTCTGGCTGCAACCGGAAATCATGAATGACATCATGACAATTCCTGCCAGAATGTAAAACGATTTAGTATTCTTCATGAAAGAGTATTATTTTGACAGAACGGGGATTTGCCTGTTTATTGATTCCTCGAGCGAAATAAGCGTTTCTGTCCGGAGTATACCGGGAATGTTCTGGATCCTGTCGGTCAGGATCGTTTTCAGATGTTCATTATCCCTGGCATATACCTTAATGAACAGGGAATAATTGCCAGTTGTATAGTGGCATTCAATAATTTCCTGAACTTCCCTGAATTTCTTAACAACCTCACGGAAATGTCCGGGATGCTCAAGGAAAATACCTATATAGGCACATGTTTTAAATCCTACCAATACCGGGTCGACCTTGAATTCTGATCCTTTAATGATTCCTATCCGCATTAGCCTCTGAACGCGTTGATGAATAGCTGCTCCTGAAACACCACATTCCCTTGCTACTTCAAGGTAGGGTATCCTGGCATTTTTTGTGATGATATCCAGGATCTTCCTGTCGAGATTATCGATCTGCAAGCTTTCTGACATTTTTATAATATTTGGTTAATAAAATGATACTTTTTGCTGAAAATACTGAAAATATTCAAGCAAAAGATAGTAATTTTTATCGGAAATTACAAAATATTAAGTAAAGATGGCTGATTATCAGGAAATAACCATTTTGTTCTGTATCAGGAGGCTTTGTTAATATAGCCTATTATTTCCTTAATGTCTGAGAATCCCTTGTTCTCGAGATACTTCTCAATTCCTTCCAGGATCAAAACTGAAGCCCTGGGATCAATAAATGATGCAGTACCTACCTGGATAGCCGAAGCGCCGGCAAGGAAAAATTCGATTGCATCATCAGAATTCATGATGCCACCGACGCCGATTACCGGGATTTTAACAGCTTTTGCAACCTGCCAGACCATCCTCAGTGCTACCGGTTTTACAGCAGGACCTGAAAGGCCGCCGGTTATTGTGGAGAGTGATGGCTTCATATTCCTGATATCGACAGCCATTCCCACAAGGGTATTTATCAGTGAAACCGAGTCTGCACCTTCCTCCTCCGCAATTCGTGCAAACTGAACGATATCAGTTACATTTGGGGAGAGCTTGACAATGAGTTTTTTTGAATATGCTGCTCTTACTGCTTTTATAACATCACGGGCAGTAAGCGGATTCGTGCCAAAGGCCATTCCTCCCATTTTCACGTTGGGACAAGAGATGTTAAGCTCGATAGCAGGTATTTTCTTAAGAGCATCAGTTCTTTGAGCCAGAGCGACATAATCTTCCAGATGGCTGCCGTTAACATTAACAATTACATTGGTATCATATGCTGACAGATGAGGGTAGATCTTCTTTTCGAAATAGTCAATACCCTTATTCTGAAGGCCGACAGCATTAAGCATACCTGAGGGAGTCTCAGCCATCCTGGGATAAGCGTTACCTTCCCTTGGTTCAATGGTTGTTCCCTTCACGATGATACCGCCCAGCTTTGATACATCAATAAAATCGTCAAACTCCGAACCATACCCGAAAGTACCCGAAGCTGCAAGCACGGGATTCTTAAAGTGAAGATCTCCTATCCTGAAATCAAGCTTTACCATTTCAGATCTTTTATGTTGAAAACCGGACCGTCAGTACATGTGCACAGGTTTCCCCTGACAGTTGCCACTATACAGCACAGGCATACCCCGATACCGCATCCCATCAGGTGCTCAAGTGATACCTCACATTCAATGTTGTTCTCACTGCTATAAGTACCGACAGTTTTCATCATAGCTTCAGGACCGCAGCAATAGACCCTGTCATAGTCTGTTGAAGAAAGAACAGGATGATCAGTCACAAAACCCTTTTCTCCGCGTGATCCGTCCTCGGTAGACAAAAAGACCCTGCCGATCCTCATATATTCATCATACTCAATAATCCGTTCGCTATTTCTGAATCCCAGCAGGATATCAGGATTGAAACCATTGGCTTTCAGATGTTTGCCAAGAAATAGAAGAGGTGCTACACCACACCCTCCGCCCACAAGAAGTATCTTTTGCTCTTTCCCGGGAATGCTGAACGAATTTCCCAGAGGATAAACCAGGTTCAGGTATTCTCCCTTATTCAGCCGTGATAATGCTTCTGTTCCTTTTCCTGCAATCTGGATCAGCAGCTTAAATGTATTTTGCCCATAGTTCACATCATGCACAGAGAATGGCCGGCGTAATAATGTATCAGGACTACTTTCAATCTTTACTTCTACAAACTGCCCGGGCAACATCTCCGGTAGTTTTTCCTTTCCTGATAGCTCAAGTATAAATATCTCCTGATTAAGGTGCTGATTATCAATGACCTTAAGAAATTCAATACGTTTTGCCATCGGGGGATATTTCTGGCAAATATAGCTTTAATAGAGCATTCTATGAAATCATCATTCAATTCTCCCCAGGCACGAATTCGCGGTAACTATTATCGGAATAGAACCAAATAATTTTTTCTATTGTCAGTCTGCTCTTTTTTCGCTGACCTTCAATATCCTTGCTATCACCTGGCATTTTCATTTCAGAGACAGAATTATTAATCTGATTTTCAGCTCTTTCAATATCTGAAGAATTATTATGTGATTCTTCAAATAATGTCGGCATTGAAGCCTCGTGGTACATACTACCTTTACCAAACAGCAGCCATTCAGTTGATATGAAAGGATATCTTTCCAGCATTTTCAGAACAAAATCAAGGCTTGGCTTATTTCTGCCTGAAAGAATATGTGAAATACCTGAAGGCTGAACTCCTATCTCCTCTGCCAGCTGAGCAGAAGTTTTGTTTTCTGCTTTAAGAAATTCCTCAATTCGTGATTTCATATGACTATAATCTAATTACAAATGTAAATCAAAAATAAATTACATATGTAAATATATGTATTTACATTAGTAACATTATGATACTGCAATAAATCTGTATCTGGTGTATCTATATGTAAACAATTGATAACCAAATATATATATTTATTATTAATCTAATGCATTTATACAGATTAGAACTGTATATATCTGGTATATTGCACGTTATGGATGTATTCTAAACTTTTGTGAAGCTGAATTGATTTAAATCAATGATTTTCCTTATCAAAATGCCCATATAAGCGCACTCTTTATGCTGATTAACTGTGTTTTATGAATCTGAATAATATTATGAATTATTATTTACATATGTAAAGTAATAAGGTGTTACTTTTAGTTACATGTGTACATATTTACAATGTTAAAGTGGTTTACAATTGTAAATGTGCTGTTTTTCCAGACCGTCAGAAAAAGAGGCCGGTCTGGAGGTACTGTCCCCCACTCCATTAATTTATAAATTATGATTATTTGAAAGGAATCCTTCCAGAAGGAGCAAATATTCAATTCTGGGAAGGTTATGGTTAAAAGGTAAACGACACCCGGAATTCAGGAGTGCTGTAAATATTGTACTCTGATTCATTCAGCGCCCACAGAACCATCATATTTAACGAAGACCTCCTTCCGATCGGCTGGCTTAATCCTGCACCAGCCAGAAGGGTATTGATATTGTATCTTTCTGAGGTTGCAGTTGAGATATTCCAGAATTCTGAGTCGAGGCTCAGAAATTCGTCCTCAAAATGAAAGAATATGCCCATATTGATCCCCAGAGGCACTATTGAATTAATATCCTTTATCAGGACAAACTCTGTATATCCCTTCCCCCCGTAAATATCGGTCCTTCCCGCCGGGTCCTTATAGAACCTGTAATTCGGACCAGCTGCAACATTCAGTCTCGGAAGCACCCACAAACCTATTATCGGGGATATCTCAATATCCGTTATGGTTCCAATCTGCAATCCGAAGCTGCCGCCATAGAACAGCCGTTCCTTCAGAGGCGGAGGCTCGCTTCCCACTCTCTGTGCCTGAGCACACTGAACCGTAATCAGCAGAAGAAACACTCCGGCAAAACTCAACCTTCTGAAATCCGGAGGATAATGATTGAGAACCATAATTACATTTTGTAACTTTGAGATGTGACCAATACAAATAAACGAAAAAAACTCACCTTTTAATATATCCGTAAAAGAATGAACATCATTATCAACGGCGGAACCAGGGGCATTGGAAAAGAAATTGTCCTGCTGCTGGCAGAAGACAACTCCAGCAAACTTCTTGTGACCGGGAGGAACAGTAACTCTCTCAGGCAGTTATCAACAGGATCTGAACATGATAATATCTTCACCCATGTTACTGACATGGCTGCATTTGATGACTACGAGAAACCATTTCTGGAAGCTGTCAAAGGATGCTTCAGCGAGGTGGATATCCTGATAAACAATGCAGGTTATCTTATTCATACGGATTTTATGAATTTCGATAAGAAGGAAGCAAGAATACTGATGGAAACCAATTTTTTTGGTCCTGCTTCATTGATATGTTTGCTTCAACCGATAATGAAAAGGGGCTCACACATAGTGAATATTTCAAGTATGGGAGGATACCAGGGAAGTTCGAAATACAGGGGAATGTCGTACTACAGTGCTTCAAAGGCTGCCTTGTCGTGCCTTTCAGAGTGCCTGGCCGGAGAATTCCGTGAAGCCGGCATTGCCGTCAACTGTCTGGCTCTGGGGGCTGTTCAGACTGAAATGTTTGAGGAGGCTTTTCCGGGGCTTAAAGCTCCTGTAAGTGCAAAGGAGATGGCTCAGTTAATCGTGTATTTTGCATTGAACGGGAACAGGTTCTTCAACGGTAAGGTGATACCTGTTTCATTCAGTGATCCCTGAATAAATGTCATTTATATATCTTTATCCCGATCTTACCTTTCAGCGCCAATAATCCGTTAAATGCCAATGATTTGATCTCATCCTCTCCCTGATAAACCACTACCTTCCCGATGAAGCTGATCATAGATCTGATAAGGCTGACAAATGGTTCATTGAAAGCCAGACCGCCTGTAAGGATCACAGCATCGACTTTCCCTTTAAGAACTGCTGCCATGGCTCCTGTCTCCTTGCTTATCTGATAAGCAGCCGCATCCCTTATAAGAACAGCTTTCTGATCTCCATCTTCTGCCATTTTACATATGTCCCTGAAATTATTCGTTCCGAGGTAAGCCACCATACCTCCTTTTCCGGTTATCATTGATTTTACTTCAGCATGGGTATATTTTCCGCTGAAGCAGAGGTCGGCAAGCTGTCCTGCAGGAAGTCCGCCTGATCGTTCAGGAGAAAAGGGACCATCACCATGAAGCGCATTATTGACATCGATCACCCTTCCCTTCCTGTGAGCTCCAATGCTTATTCCTCCTCCCATATGTGCTACTATCAGGTTAAGTTCCTCATATTTTTTTCTGACAGATGCCGCATACATCCTTGCCACAGCTTTCTGATTAAGGGCATGAAAAATGGATATTCTTTCAATCTCAGGGTGTCCCGAGATCCTTGCCACAGGCTGAAGTTCATCGACCACGACCGGATCAACTATATAAGCTTTTGAATTCGGCAAAGCCATAGCAATATCATGTGCAATTATTCCGCCAAGATTACTTGCGTGCTGTCCGAGAAGACCTGCCTTAAGGTCGGCTATCATCCTGTCGTTTACCTCATATATCCCTGATTCAATTGGCTTTACAAGACCTCCCCTGCCTACTATGACCGCTATCCTTGAAAGGTCGGTACTCCTTGATTCGAGTTCATCTATTATAAGGTTTTTACGGAATTCAAACTGGTCAGTAATTTTCTCATAGCCCGATATTTCACGGTGACTGTGAGCCAGAGTCTTTTCAAAAACCAGTTCATCCTCTTCAAAAAGTGCAAACTTGGTTGATGTGGAGCCCGGATTTATTACCAGTATGAGCCTTTTTACCATACGAAGAATATTATTCCCTTAATTATCTTTATTTATGACATCAGGCAGGCCAGCGCAATGCAATAGAATTTTGATTTTTCGCTATCGCTCCGTGACATAAGCACTACCGGTTTTTCGGTTCCTCTTATAATTCCTGCCAGTTCCCCCTTTGCAAACAGCATAAGTCCCTTATAAAAAGGATTGCATGATTCAAGCGAAGGGAATAAAAGAATATCAGCATCCCCGCCTACGGGAGTATTAACACCCTTAATCTCGATACTTTTTTTATCGCACGCCAGGAAAAGGTCCAGCGGTCCGTCCATGATGCAATTTCCTATTTGCCCGTTCTGAGCCATTCTGCACATTTCCGTGTAATCCATGGAATACTGAAAGTGGCGGCTTGGTTTTTCGGATGCTCCTATAAGTGCAATTTTGGGCTTGACGATTCCGAACCTTTCAGTCATTTCGATCGCATATTTAGCCATAGCTGTCTTCTGTTCAATGCCAGGATATGGTATTACAGCAGGATCAGTAACAAACAGAAGCTTATGATATTCGGGTATTTCTATTGCACAAACATAGCTCAGAACTGCATCCGGCAGCATGATTCCTGTCTCCTTGTCCATAACTGCCTTAAGGAACTTATCCGTACCCACAAGTCCTTTCATCACAATATCCGCTGTTCCGGTTCTGACAAGTCTTACTGCTTCATTTGAAGCCATTACCTCATCATCAATATCTATGATGCTGAACTTATTATGATCAATTCTGTTTCTCCGGCAGGTTTCAATTATTTCGCTGTTGTTTCCTATCATTACAGCCTCAACCAGTCCGGAGCTTATTGATCTGTCAATAGCTCCGATGGTATTTAGATCCTGTGCCCAGGCAACGGCAATAGTGTGCTTTTTTCCGAGTGAAAGCACTTTTTCAACCATCTGATCAAGGGATCTGATCATAGCTGTGTTATTTGCTGGCTGCAGCGGAGAGAAGGATACTGTCGTATTTTGCCTGTTCTGAATCAGATCTTGAAGTAAGCACTATAGGGACCAGGGCACCGAGGATCACTGAAGCGACCTTGGCTTTTGCAAAGAAAACCAGTGATTTGTAAAGCACGTTGCCCACTTCTATGTCGGGCATAAGAAGAAAGTCGGTATCTCCAGCAACTTCGCTTCTTATTCCTTTATGGCGCGCGCTCTCGAGACTTACAGCGTTGTCAAAAGCAAGCGGGCCGTCAATTATGCAGTTCTTGATCTGGTCGCGCTGATTCATTTTGGAAAGCAGTGCGGCATCAAGGGTGGCTTCCATATTTTCATTAACCATTTCAACTGCACCCAGTACAGCTACTTTCGGCATTTTATAACCAAGCTTTATCAGACAGCCTACTGAGTTATTGATTATGGCAATCTTTTCCTTAAGATTAGGCGCGATATTCATTGCCACATCGGCGACTGCGATAACCTTGGGATATGTTTCAACTTCAAAGAGGGCGAAGTGTGACAGAAGGTTTCCTGTACGCAGTCCCCATTCCCTGTTAAGAACATATTTCAGCAGGGTTGATGTACCGACTTTACCTTTCATAAGGACATCTCCCTCCTTATTGCTGACCATTTTAACAGACATTTCCACTGCCATTTCAATATCAGGTTCATGGATGATCCTGAGTCCGGAAATGTCATAGTTATTCTCAGCACATATATTCTGGATGCCCTCCTTGTCACCTATGAGTATAGGTTCAATGATATTGTCTTTCCAGGCTCTTACAACGGCTCCCAGTGAATGCTGATCCTGAGCGGTTGCCAGCACAAGCTTTTTCCGTGGTCCGCCGGCGACAATGTTCTTCAGGTCAGAAAGGCTTTTTAAAACCATAGTTTACACTTTACTGTGTTCAACAATAAATCGGGTATCAGATGCAATAACAAATTCCTCGTCGGTAGTTACAGACATTACTGTGACCTTTGATCCTGGTTTTGACAGAACAAGATCGGCTCCCCTTGATCCATGATTGGCTGCGTCATCAAATATAATACCCAGGCTTTCCAGATCCGAGCAGATCATCTTCCGCATGTTGAAATCGTTCTCGCCGATCCCTCCGGTGAACACCAGAAGATCGACTCCATTCATGGCTGCACAGTATGATCCAATGAATTTCTTTACCTTGTATGCATACATTTTAAGGGCAAGTATTGCTTTTTTATTGCCGGCTTCTGCTGCTGTTTCAAGGTCGCGCATATCCGAGGATATCTGTGATATCCCGAAGACCCCGCTTTTCTTGTTTATCATATTGTTGACCCCGGTAACATTAAGATGCTCTTTATCAGCAATATATACCAGGACTCCCGGATCAACCTCTCCTGTTCGCGTTCCCATTATGAGTCCGTCAACAGGAGTGAATCCCATAGAGGTATCGACCGAAATGCCATTCTGTACTGCTGTTACGGATGCTCCGTTACCAAGGTGACAGGTGATTATCTTAAGTTCCTTTATGTCCCTGCCTGCCAGTTTTGCAGCTTTGTATGCAACAAATTTGTGGCTTGTTCCGTGGTATCCGTATTTCCGTATCCTGTACTTTTCATAGTATTCATAAGGCAGGGCATACATATATGCATAGTCAGGCATTGTCTGATGAAAAGAAGTGTCGAAGACTGCTACCTGCGGTACTCCGGGGATGAGTTTCTCAACAGAAAGGATACCTTTAAGGTTGGCGGGATTATGAAGCGGAGCCAGTTCAATACAGGCTTCGATATTCTTCTTGACATCGTTATCAATAAGAACGCTCTCCTTATAACTCTCTCCTCCGTTAACTACCCTGTGACCCACGGCTTTTATCTCATTTACATTTTTAATTACTCCGTGACCGGGATCACAAAGCACTTCCATAACCAGGTTAATGCCGGTAGTATGATCGGGTATATCTGTAATGACCTTGTATGTTTCACCTCCCGTAGGTTTATGAGTCACGATACTTTCGTTAAGTCCGATACGTTCAAGAAGTCCTTTTGCTTTCATTTCACACCCGTCTGACATATCGAACAGCTGGTATTTGATTGAAGAGCTCCCGCAGTTTAAAACAAGGATGATCATTTGTATATGAATATGTTTTTGAATTCTTTTAGTTTATTTGATACCTGCAGCCTGGTTTGCTGTGATAGCGATCATGCTTACAATATCGCTTACCGAGCATCCTCGCGAAAGGTCATTTATCGGGGCAGCCATGCCCTGAAGTATTGGCCCGATAGCTTCGGCGTGAGCCAGCCGCTGAACGAGCTTGTAGGCAATATTTCCGCAGTTAAGGTCAGGGAAGACAAGCACATTGGCTTTACCTGCGATCTTGCTTCCCGGCGCTTTCTTTATCCCTATTGATTCAACCAGTGCAGCATCTCCCTGGAGCTCTCCGTCAATCATGAATTCAGGAGCCATCTCCTGGGCAATCTTTGTAGCGCTGATGACTTTGTCGACCATTTCATGCTTTGCACTTCCTTTTGTCGAAAAACTAAGGATGGCCACTCTGGGTTCCATACCTGCCAGGACCTTTGCTGTTCTTGCCGATGCTACTGCAATTTCAGCAAGTTCCTTATCGGTCGGATTGGGATGTACTGCACCGTCGGCAAAAATCAAAACACCGTTATCGCCAAAGCTCTTATCCTGAAGTATCATTATGAAAGCACCTGAAACAACCGAAATACCGGGAGCGGTCTTTACATAGTGGAATGCCGGCCTTAGAACATCACCTGTGGCATGATCGGCTCCTGATACCTCACCGTCGGCATCTCCACTCTTTATCATGAGGACACCGAGATATAAAGGATCTTCAATAAGCCTGAGGGCTTCTTCCCTGGTCATTCCCTTGTTTTTTCTCAACTCAACCATCAGATCAGCATACTGCTCTTTTTTGCTGTGCGATCTGGGATCCACCACTCTGGCTTTTCCAAGGTTCTTTAAGCCGAACTTAGCAGCATGGCTCTCTATCTCGTCAGGATCACCAATAAGGATTATTTGTGCCAGCTCCTCTGCAAGTGCTATATCAGCTGCTTTTATATTGCGTTCTTCATAGCCTCCTTCAGGAAGAACAATTCTTTTATTATGTTTCCGGGCATTTTGTTTTATGCTATCCAATAATTCCATTGTGTATCAAAATTTTAATTTGTTCGAAAACTGTTTCTAAATGTACGAAAAAAAAATCCTAAAATGCAATTCAGGAAAACATGATTATTCTCAGCATTATGTTTTTTTCTATTTTAGCATCGCGAAAAACATGGAGACTAAAACAATTTACGAAAAGCTTGATGCCCTTGGAAACATTCTTGAGGGTGATCTTAAGTATGACATTATCACTAAAGTCATTTATGCAACCGATGCTTCAGCATACAGGGAAATTCCGCTTGCTGTAATATGGCCGAAAGGCAAAGAGGATCTGAAAAAGATACTTTGTTTCGCAGTAAAAGAGGAAATAGGTATTACTCTGAGAGCAGCCGGTACATCACTGGCAGGTCAGGTTGTCAGTTCAGGACTTATTGTCGATATCTCGAGATATATGAAGGAAATACTCGAGATAAATGAGAAGGAGATGTGGGCAAGGGTTCAGCCAGGGGTAGTGCTTGATGAACTGAATTTAAAGCTGAAGGAAAAAGGATTATTTTTCGGACCTGAGACATCCACCTCAAACCGGTGCAACATAGGAGGCATGATAGGTAACAATGCCTGCGGAACTCATTCTGTTGTTTACGGATCGACCCGGGACCATACAATAGAACTGAAGGCGCTTCTCAGTGATGGAAGCGAGGCAGCTTTTGGTCAGGTTGACAGGAAGGAATTCGAGAGGAAATGCAACCTTCAGAATCTTGAAGGAAGCATATACCGGCAGATAAAGCAGCTTCTTAATGATCCAGTTAACAGGAAAAATATCCTTGAAGGTTATCCCGATCCGCTTATACCCAGAAGGAATACAGGATATGCCCTGGATCTCCTTCTGAACAACGTGGTATTTGACGAGAGCTCGGATGTCCCTTTCAGTTTCTGTAAACTGCTTGCAGGGTCGGAAGGCACCCTGGCAGTTATCACCGAGATAAGACTTAATCTGGTTAAGCTGCCACCGTCAAACAAGGCTTTGGTATGCGTTCATCTTGAAAAACGCAATGATGCTTTCCTTGCTAACCTGATAGCGCTGAAATACAAGCCTGCGGCAGTTGAGATGATGGATGACAAGATACTTGAACTTACGGAAAATAATCTCAGCCAGAGAAAGAACAGGTTTTTCCTTGATGGCAAACCTGCTGCTATTGTAATTGTGGAGTTTGTCAGGGAGACACCTGAAGAGATAGACAAGGTTACATCAGGTATGATAAATGAATTAATATCAGCAGGTTATGGTTATTCATACCCGATAGTGACAGGAAAGGATATATCCAGGGTGTGGGATCTCAGGAAAGCAGGTCTCGGAGTTCTGGCAAACATGAAGGGAGATTCCAAGCCGGTTTCGCTTATTGAGGATACGGCTGTCCGGGTTGAGCAGATGCCGGAATATATTGCTGATTTTGAAAAAATGCTTTCGGCTTACTGCAAAGAGGTGGTTTACCACGCACATATAGGAACCGGAGAACTTCACATTCGGCCTGTACTGAATCTAAAGGATCCGGCAGACGCAGAGCTGTTCCGAACACTTGGAATTGAAACGGCAAAGCTGGTCAGGAAATACAGGGGTTCGATGAGCGGTGAACATGGTGACGGAAGGTTAAGAGGCGAGTTTATTCCGCTTATATTAGGTGAGTATAACTATAATCTGCTTAAAGAGGTAAAGAAAACCTGGGACCCGAATAATATCCTTAATCCCGGCAAGATCACCGATACACCAAAAATGAATACCTTCCTGAGGTATACACCCGGGAAAAAGACCCCTGAAATTAATACAATATTTGATTTTTCTTCTGCTGACGGTGTCATAAGGGCTGCAGAAAAGTGCAACGGATCAGGTGATTGCCGGAAAACCAGTGTTATCGGCGGAACAATGTGTCCCTCCTTTATGGCTACAGGTGAAGAGAAAAACAGCACAAGGGCCAGAGCCAATATCCTGAGGGAATTCCTTTCTGCTGATGAGAAAAATCCATGGGATCATAAGGAGATCTATGAAATACTTGATCTGTGCCTTTCATGCAAGGGATGCAAATCAGAGTGTCCTTCAGAGGTAGACATTGCCAAACTAAAAGCCGAATTCCTTCAACACTGGCACGATAAACATGGAATACCTCTCAGAACCAGGATGATAGCATATATCACCGCAATAAATAGAATGGGCTCTTTTGTTCCTTTTATATTTAATTTCTTTATCAGTAACAGAATAACCTCATGGGTACTTAAAAAGACAATAAACGTTGCACCCGGAAGATCAATACCTTTATTATATAAGACAACATTGAGGAAGTGGATCAGGATAAACCTGGATTCTCTGAACCCAAAGGAACTGAAAGGGAAGGTCTGCCTTTTCGTTGATGAGTTCACTGATTTCAATGATACTGAAACAGGAATTGCTGCCATTAAACTGCTGTCATCGTTAGGTTACCAGGTAACAGTCGTTGACCATGGAGAAAGTGCAAGAACTTACCTTTCAAAAGGATTAATCAGGAAAGCCAGGAAAATAATCAGAAGGAACATCATGGTATTTTCTGAAATTATCAATGATGATCTGCCTCTTATAGGAATAGAACCTTCAGCCATATTCGGATTCCGTGATGAGTATCCCGAACTGGCTGGTGATGATCTTAAAGAAGATGCTTTAAAAATCGCGAAAAACAGTTTTCTTATCGATGAATTCATTGCCCGCGAATTTCGCTCCGGAAGAATAACCAGGGAAGCATTCGTAGATTCCGGAAATGAGATTATTTTGCATGCACATTGTCAGCAGAAGGCGATCTCTTCTTCTGCAAGCACGATAGAAATGCTTTCAATACCAGCTAATTATACTGTCACTGAGATTCCTTCAGGCTGCTGCGGCATGGCCGGATCGTTTGGTTATGAGAAGGAACATTTTGACCTTGCAAACAAAATCGGTGAGCTGGTATTGTTCCCTTCAGTCAGGGCAGCAGGTGAGGATGTAATTATTGCAGCTCCTGGAACAAGCTGCAGGCATCATATAAAGGATGGAACAGGAAGAATTGCGATGCATCCGGTTCAGGTACTGTACAAGGCATTGAAGGATTAATGGCTCAGGGCGCAGGGCGCAGAAATCAATTAGTTAAAGTAAAATCATCAGCATCTTTGAGTACGGGGAATTTCTTACGGAAATCAGATAACTCGTTCATGGAAATATCTGCAGTAATTATACATTCCCTGTGTTCTTCGCCGCACGCAATGATCTCTCCTTTCGGGCTGATAATCATTGAATCGCCACAATATTTGATACCTGTTCCATCGATCCCTGCTCTGTTTGCACCAGCTACATAGCATTGGTTTTCAATAGCTCTTGCTTTAAGCAATGTGATCCAAACATCCCTTCTTGCTTCCGGCCAGTTGGCCGAATTGATCAGCAGGTCATAATCATTCCTGTTCCTGCTCCAAACCGGGAACCTGAGATCATAGCATATATTCGGGCATATCCTGACATCCCTGAAATTTAAAGTCACCCTTTCGTTACCTGGTGTAAATTCCTTCTCTTCGCCTGTCATGATAAAGAGATGCCTTTTATCGTATGACCAGGATTTTGCATCAGGAGTGACAAGTATCCACCGGTTATGAAAAAGATTATTATCTCTGACTATATAGCTGCCGCAAAGGCCGAAATTACCTTCAGCGGAAGTCCGGATCATCCATTCGTATGTCCCGGAATAAGGCTTTTCAGATAGTTTCCGGGCATTCATTGAAAAACCGGTCGTGAACATTTCGGGAAGGATAACAAGGTCGGTTGCGGAATCAAGGGCAGATAACAGATTTTCAATCAGCCTGAAATTGGCTTGTTTATCCTCCCATTTTATATCAAATTGAATAATGGATATTCTCATTCTGTAATATTGTAATGCAGGTAGTGATATAAAAAAAGTACAGGCTATTCTTACCTGTACTTTTACAATATTCTGAAATGAAGCTTATTTTGCTGTCATTGAGTTGTAATAATCATCAAATATTCCTGTTATAAGAGGTTTGTAATAAAGCCAGAAGAACCTTCTGAAATCATCAGGTTTCTTGGAATAGATGATACCTTTCAGTTTGTCAACCCCTTTAAATTTAGAGGTCCATACAGGAATATTTGCACTTGTGAAGTCACCTGAGAAATAGTAAGTTCTCTGTAGCTCAGGATCCTGAATAACTGCGGGGAATTTATTATCCAGTGCATATTCCACCAGCAGCGTATCTCCGACATTTGTTGTTCCTATAGTGAAATTTGAAATTACAATATTTGCACGCGGATCAACAATATCGAACCATTGGTCGAAAGCTATTGATCCGGGGACATTATATTTCGCACAATAAGCGGAATCTGTTACAATCTGCACAGGAGAATCACTCAGATGTGTTCCCTGTTCAAGGACAATTATTGCTTTATCCCGGAGAAGCACCACACCGGGTTTGTTGAAAGTCCAGGGTTTCTTATACTGTTTCCTGTACATAGCAGTCATCCATACAGGAAAATTCTCGCTCAGAGTATCAAGTGAGGTGAAGTATTTTCCTGTCCATCCTGAGAATTTGATACCCAATCTTTCCTGTATTCTGTAAGATTCGTATTCAGGGGTTGGATAGTCAAAAGCATTATACTCAAGGATAACAAGCTTATTTCTGTCCTTCATTTCCTTGATCAGGAAGTTATCATTGCTGTTCAATCCGCCATAAAGTTTGCGTGATCTGCGGCTTTTATTTATTCCCTGATACCAGTCATTGAAAAATACTCCGTAAGTATCTGCAAAATATACAGCATCTGTTTTTTCTGCAATATTGATAAGGTCGGCCAGACGATATTCATTTCTATCCCAAAGTCTTGCTTTTTTTGGCCTGGTAGGAACGAAACCGTAATAATCATTCCTGGATGAATAGCTTGTTTTCTTATCTTTTTTGACAAACCTGTCATTTGTCAGGATCCAGTCAAGTGATTTATGCTTTTCCCTTTCAAATGATGAGACAGTTTTGTCGACAATAATTATATCCATGGGCTTTTTGGTCTGAAAAGTCCATCGGAGCAGGTTGATTACCGGCAGAGCGAGAAGTACTACCAGGATAATAATTACAATAAGCAGAGGTTTTTTCATAACTGAATTAATATCTGAAAGTATTCAAGTATATCACACGATCGCAAAAAAACTCAAAATCAATTGTTAAATGTATTAATTTATTTTTTCTAATGAAAATAAATTTGTAGCAATTTAGTAAAAATTATTTAACCACAAAACTGTCAGTAACCGGAAGCTGCGTTATTGCCTCTCTTATCTGCCCCGCCCTTCATGCTGCCATCGGGCAGTATCTGTATCGCATTGACTCTTCCGATAGCCTGGCGCGGTTTGATCTCATGTCCTATCTGTTTCAACTTCAACAAAGTAAGACTGTCGATCCCGTTCTCCTCGTAGCTTATCCAGTCGGGCAGCCACTGATGGTGAAACCTCCCTGTATCAACGGCTTCCCCGATGTCCATATTGTGATCAATAACATTTATAATAACCTGAAATACTGATGTCGGGATGGTAGATCCGCCCGGAGAACCGGCGACAAGAAAAAGTTTTCCATCTTTTTCAACAATTACTGGTGTCATTGAACTGAGCATCCTTTTCCCGGGTTCTATGGCATTGGCTTCACCTCCTGTAAGACCAAAAATGTTTGGAACTCCGGGCTTAACAGAAAAATCGTTCATCTCGTTATTCAGGAAGAATCCGGCACCATCAACAATTATACTGCTTCCGTAAATATTATTCAGTGTAGTGGTAACAGCTACAGCGTTGCCTGATCCGTCAACCACTGAATAGTGTGTCGTCTCTTCACCAACGTATCCTTCAGGTGATCCTGCGCTTATTTCAGACGATAATGAAGCTCTGGTCTCATCGAAATCATCAAGCCGTCCCTTCAGATATTCACTATCGAGCAATCCTTCAACCGGAACATTTACAAAATCCTGATCTCCTGAATATTCAGCCCTGTCAGCATACACCCTTCTCTCTGCTTCCGTTATGAGATGAATTGCATTTACAGAGTGAAATCCCCATTCGCTTAACGGGTAAGATTCAACTATTCCAAGGAGCTGGAACAGTATTATACCTCCACCTGAAGGGGGAGGAACAGTGATCAGCCTGTAACCCTTGTATTCTGTAACAAGTGGTTTCCTGAATAGTGATTCATACCTATCCAGATCCTCCTGTGTTATTATTCCGTTGCCTCTTTTAAACTCCGTGATCATAAGTTCTGCCGTTTTTCCTGAGTAAAATCCATCACGGCCAAAATCCCTTATCCTTTCCAGGGTACAAGCAAGATCCTCCTGCTTCAGTACATCTCCCTCCTTCCATAACGAGTCTTTCACAAATTCAGGAATATTCTTATTCTTCTGTATGAAATATTCTTTATTACCATTCAGCGATCGTGCCTGTTCTTCAGTAAGTGAATAACCATTACGTGCAAGGTCAATTGCCGGCTGGATAACTTTGCGAAATCTTAGTTTTCCGTATTTTGAATGTATTCTTATCAGTCCGTCAACTGAGCCAGGCACACCTGCAGCAAGGTGGGTCTCGGTACTCAGCCCTTCGACCACATTTCCGTCACCTGACAGGTACATATCCCTTGAGGCAACAAGAGGGGCCTTTTCCCTGAAATCAATCACATCAGATGAACCATCGCTTTTCCGTAAAACCATGAATCCACCACCGCCTATATTTCCCGCTTCAGGGTAACAGACCGCGAGTGCAAATCCTGTGGCGACAGCAGCATCAATTGCATTCCCCCCTTCCTGCAGTACCTGAACACCGATTCGGGAACCCTGAGGATGCGCTGAAACCACCATCCCGTGATCCGATACAATATTACGACCCTCGTAAACCGGCTTATTCTCATGCCCCGTGGTACAAGCGCAGTAACAAAGAATCAATAAAACAACATAAAGTATATAGTGTACTTTCATAATGATATTAGTTAAGACTTCAAATTTATTAAAAGAGGTGCATTTAAATAAAAACTAGTTGCTGGTTGCTGGTTCCTGGTTCCTCGATACTGGTTATTTTGATTACTTTTACGGAAATTTTATTTTATGCTGTCGAATCAACCGCTGGCCGAGAGACTGAGACCGAAAGACCTTGATGAGTTTTGCGGACAGGATCATCTTGTCGGGAAAAATGCAGTATTAAGAAAGGCAATTGAATCGGGCAATATTCCATCATTTATCCTGTGGGGACCCCCGGGAGTCGGGAAAACAACGCTTGCCAGGATAATCGCCAATACCCTTAAGCGTCCGTTCTTTCATCTGAGCGCAGTTCATTCCGGGGTGAAAGATGTAAGGGAGACTATAGAGAAGGCAAAGAAACAGCAGTTCTTCAACCAGCCGAATCCGGTCCTGTTCATCGACGAGATACACCGCTTCAACAAGTCGCAGCAGGATTCGCTGCTGAGTGCAGTGGAACAGGGAATCATTACTCTTATCGGTGCTACTACTGAAAATCCTTCTTTTGAGGTTATCTCCCCTCTTCTTTCGCGCTGCCAGGTTTATGTGATGAATCCTTTGAGCAAGGATGAGCTGATGGAATTGCTGGAAAGAGCATTGAAAAAGGACATCTACCTGGTTACATATGACATTGTAATTTCTGAATATGAGGCTCTTATGCGTTTCTCTGGTGGAGATGCGCGCAAACTTTATAATGCGCTTGAACTCATAGTTGCTTCAGAGGCTGATACAGCCGGTTCAGGTAAAATAATAATAACAAATGAAAAGGTGCTGACGCATGTGCAGAAAAATCTTGCGTTGTATGACAAGAATGGTGAACAGCATTATGATATTATATCAGCTTTCATAAAGTCGCTGAGAGGAAGTGATCCCAATGCTGCTGTTTACTGGCTGGCAAGGATGGTTGCAGGCGGTGAGGATCCCCTCTTTATAGCAAGAAGGATGGTGATACTTGCTGCCGAGGACATAGGGCTGGCAAATCCCAACGCATTGCTGATGGCACAGACATGCTTTGAGGCAGTAAATGTTATCGGGTGGCCGGAATCAAGGATAATACTTTCGGAAGCCGTTGTTTATCTTGCAACATCTCCGAAAAGCAATGCGTCGTACATGGCTATTGAAAATGCAACTGAAGCCGTTAGCAATACAGGCGACTTACCCGTACCTCTGCATATCAGGAATGCACCGACAAAGCTTATGAAAGATCTGGGATACCATAAGGATTACAAGTATGCTCACAGCTATGAAGGCAATTTTGTACCTGACAATTACCTTCCTGAAGAGCTGAAGGGCAGCATATTTTATGAGCCTGGAAAGAATCCAAAGGAAGACGAAATAAGAAAAAGACTCAGCGATCTGTGGAAAGATATATACGATTACGATAATACATAAATAAAGGCTCAACGGCGCAAAGGCACAACGGTCCAAAGGCTCAACGATGCTAAAAGATCAAGATTATACGGTTGATTTTGTATGCGGCACAATATTTGATTATTTTTTTAACTTTACGATGGAATGAATATAAAGGCGGAAAATATTCCCGGATTGAAGTACGGGAAGACAGGTAATTTTCTTTTAATTGCAGGACCTTGTATCGTTGAAGGTGAAAGTGTTGTATTCGAAATTGCAGAGCATTTAGTAAAACTGTCAGAGAAATACCAGATTCCATTCGTATTTAAAGCATCATACAGAAAGGCAAACAGGTCAAAGATTGATTCGTTTTCAGGTATAGGAGATGAAAAAGCTCTAAAAATCCTTGCCCGGGTAAGGGAGAAATTCTCTATACCGGTTATAACCGATATCCACAATCCTGCAGAAGCTGAAATGGCAGCCGATTATGTTGATGTTCTGCAGATCCCTGCATTCCTCTGCAGGCAAACCGATCTGCTGGTAGCTGCTGCAAATACAGGAAAATGGATCAACATCAAGAAAGGCCAGTTCCTGTCAGGATCATCAATGAAATTTGCTGTTCAAAAAGTTATGGATTCAGGCAATTCCAACATTATGCTGACAGACCGCGGCAATATGTTCGGTTACCAGGACCTTGTGGTGGATTTCAGGAATATACCAATCATGCAGAAAATCGGGGTTCCGGTTATCATGGACATCACTCATTCATTGCAGCAGCCTAACCAGGAGGCAGGTGTCTCAGGAGGAGTACCTGAGATGATCGAAACCATAGGTAAAGCGGCCATCAGTGTCGGAGCTGACGGCATCTTTATTGAAACGCACCCTGATCCGGCATCTGCAAAGTCCGACGGAGCTAATATGCTAAATATGAGTGACATGGATCAGCTATTAAACAAGCTCGCTGCACTCAGAAAAACGATAAATTCATTTAATTCTTAAACATCAAATTCTAAATTTTATGAAAAAATTATTCTTTATTACAGCATGTCTTTTAGCAGCTGCTGCTATTAATGCCCAGTCCCTTGATGAGATCGTAAAAAAGTATGCGGTTGCAAATAAGCTGGATCAGGTTTCAGGCAAGCAGACTATTAAGATCACTGCCAGCTTGTCGATGATGGGCATGGAGATGCCGATGGAAATGTGGATGAAAAAACCGAATAAGATCAAGACTGTCACCAACATGGGAGGACAGGAGATGATACAGGTATTTGACGGAGAAAAGGGATACTCTGTCAATCCGATGACAGGTTCTACAGATCCTGTTGAAATGACTGCCGATCAGGTGACAAGTATACAGAAAAGCAATATTTTCACTAACTATCTGGATGAATATCTGAAGAATGGTCAGCTGACTCTTGAAGGAGAAGAAGATGTGAGCGGGAAACCTGCTTTTAAAATCAAAGCCGGCCTGCCCGGAGGGACTTCGGCATATTTATTTATAGACAAAGCTGATTACCTCATTTTAAAGACAACCACCGATATAACACAGGGAGGAATGGCGATGACGATGGAATCTGTTCCGTCAGACTATAAGGATAATGACGGAGTCTTTCTTCCAATGAAGACAACGTCAACTGTGAGCGGAATGGAGATCATTACCACCTTTACAAAAGTGGAGGTTGATATACCTATTGATGATTCGGTGTTTAAAACTAAATGACCCCCCATCCACCACTTCGCTCTGCTCAGTGCAAGCTCTGAAGGGGCGTTAAAACCCAATATTAAGGGGAATAATATAAAAAGAGGGACGCATTTGATTACGTCCCTTTATTTTTTGCAGCCGGCCTGTAAGCCGGGTTCTGTAATAATTCCATCATTTATCTTGCCCCGGCATTGCTGTCGGGATCATACGACCTACCCCCCGGCATCGGACGAGCAGCCCTTGGAGCCGGTATACATGGTCTTTCAACCCATATGGTGTACGGCTTCCGGAGTCGCCTCCGGAACCGGTGAGCTCTTACCTCACCTTTTCACCCTTTCCCTTCGGCTACGCTCAGGGCGGTTATTTTCTGTTACACTTCAATACCCTCGCGGATATCTTCCCGTTAGGAAGCATGGTGCTCTGTGTTGCCCGGACTTTCCTTCCCGACTTCGCTACGCTCAGTACGGGACGATGGAACAGCCTGCTGCGGTGCAAAGGTAATAAATCCCCCTGAATAAGGTTAGATATAAAATTCATAATTTTGCATGCTATTGTAACGGGTATAACGGTACAACGGTACAACGGTGAGACGGTAATGAAAAGAATTCCGGAGATAAATATTGATGATTATGATTATGATCTCCCTGAGGAGCGGATTGCGCAGTTCCCGGCTGAGGAAAGAGACAGGTCAAAACTGCTCATATATAATAAAGGTATTATCTCCGGAGATATTTTCAGAAATATTCATAATTGTCTGCCTGATGATTCACTCCTGATATTTAACAATACGAGAGTAATAAGGGCCAGGCTTCTCTTCCGCAAGGAGACAGGAGCGGTAATTGAGATCCTATGTCTTGAACCATTGTCTCCGCCCGAATACGGAATGGCATTCAGCTCCTCTGGACCTGTGGAATGGAAATGCCTGGTCGGGAACCTGAAGAAATGGAAATCTGTTGCCATGACATCTGGCTTTATGCACAAAGGTAAAAATTACAGGCTGCTGGCAGAAAAAATTGAACCTGTCGGAGATGCATGGAAGGTCCGCTTCAGCTGGAATTCTTCTGATATAACTTTCGGAGAAGTTCTTGAATCCCTGGGACATATCCCCCTGCCGCCATATGTCAGGCGGGAAGATATGAAGGATGATTATATCAGGTACCAGACCGTTTATTCAAAGAATGACGGATCAGTTGCTGCACCAACAGCCGGCTTGCATTTCACACCTCATGTCCTGAAAAATATTCTTGCAAAGGGGATAAGATCTGTTGAATTGACTCTGCATATCGGGGCTGGTACTTTTCAGCCGGTTAAAGCAAAGGAGATCTCACAGCATAAAATGCACTGCGAACATTTTCATATAAACCGTGAAGAACTAAGAACTATTCTTAAAGCTGAAGGGAAAAGAATTGCAGTTGGCACAACAAGCGTAAGAACACTTGAAAGTCTGTATTGGCTTGGTGTGAAAGCATTGAACAATAAGGGTGTCCTTGATAATATACCTGTTGTTGATCAATGGGAATGGGTGGATGAAGAAAGGGAGGTCAGCATGCAGGAATCTTTTGGAATGCTTATGAATATCATTGACAAAAGGGAACATGGATTTATCCGGGCTTCCACAAATATCATGATAGTCCCTGGTTACAGGTTCAGGGTTATAAATGGCATGATCACAAATTTTCACCAGCCAAAAAGCAGTCTCCTTCTTTTAATTTCAGCATATGTTGGTGATGAGTGGAAGAAGATCTACGCTTATGCCATGGAGAATGAATTCAGGTTTCTCAGCTACGGTGATGCCTGCATATTTCTTTAGCTTTTGATATTTATCTGAATTTTTGTTTCTTAGCGCCAGAAAGATTGTGATATGGAAGACAGTAAAATGCTTCAGCAGTTGCAGGCTATACTCAGGTTCTTTATGGCTTTATTTTACCTGGGCGCGGGGATATTCCTCCTGTTCTTTTCTGATTTTTTTAAGGTAGACAGGGCACTGCTGATTATAGTAGGCGGAACGTTTCTCTTTTATGGCCTTTACAGGTTCTACAGAGCTTCTGTAAGTATTTACAAGCTGTTTTTTACCAAAGACACTGACATAGATTGATTCTGTTCCTATCCGTAAAAATAGCAGGCACTGAGACATGTCTTGGCACATACTTTGCGGTAGTGAGTATGATACGTTTAATAAAATTAACAGGGTATGATCATGACAACAATTATTAAAAATTTTATTAATATTGCGTGCCGTAACTTATTTGCTGCCAACAGACTTAAAGTGAACAGATCATTTATTAAAAGCTTCCTTTCAGGTTTGCGCTATTTTTTTCTTGGACTGATAATAACCTTCAGTTCCTGCAAGAGCGGGACAACCGGATCAGATGAAACTCCTACCAGGGGCAACATCAAGATTATTGCTGATGAGTCATTCCAGCCTCTGGTAGATACTGAGGTCTTTACTTTTACACAGTTGTATCTAAATGCAAGGATCAAACCTCTGTACAAGCCGGAGTTCGATGTAATCAATGACTTTATGAATGATTCAGTCAAGGTGATCGTAACAAGTAAAAGGCTTACCGAAGACCAGATACAGTATCTTAGAGATACACTTATAGTTGCACGAACTATAACCTTTGCCTGGGATGCACTAGCCCTGGTTACAAACAGGAGAAACTATGATACGCTGGTCAATTATAACGATATCAGAGATATCTTTCTCGGAGTAAAGACCGAATGGAAAGATCTTGATCCAAAATCAAAGCTGGGTAGCATCCGCATCATCTTCGATAATACAAAGTCGGGAAATATCAGGTATTTCAAGGAACTTTTTGAGATAAAGGGAAGTCTTCCGGTTAACTTTTTTGCTGTGAACAGCAATCTGGAGGTCATTGATTTCGTTTCCAGAAATCCTGACGCTCTCGGAATTGTCAGCAAGAACTGGATAAGCGATAAGGACGATCCGCAGAATGTGAAATATATCAAGAAGATTAATGTGCTGGGAGTATCCCGGCAGTATATTAATGACGGATCGTACTACAGACCTGACCAGGGATTCATTGTTACCAAAGAATATCCGTTTACCAGAGAAGTATTCCTTATTTCGCGGGAGACTTTCAGCGGTCTTGGTTCTGGATTTATTCAATGGGTAACGGCAGAACAGGGGCAGAGAATAGTTCTTAAATCCGGACTGGCTCCGGCTACAATGCCTATTAGACTGATACAGATGAAGACGGAATAAGAAGACCAAACAAGCAAGAAACAAGAAACAAGAAACAAGACAATACAAACAATATATAGAACAAATAACTTAAAAGTTTGAAAAAATTTGTATAATTGAGTCCAAAATAAAAAAACAGTTATGAAACGTTCATTTATGAAAAAGGGGTTGATTCTGACAGCGATACTGGCAGGAATGGTCACAATCAATAATTATGCTCAGGACCTTAATACATCGCTGCTGCTGACAAAAAGCGAGCAATACGATAGAGCCGGTGAGATGCTTCAGCAGTTGATTCAGAAAGAACCTTCAAACAGCAAATACTATTTCTATCTCGGCGAGAATGCAATTCTTGAATACTATTCGGATACTATATCCAACTCGTTTACACTTGCCATGAATAAAGCAAAGGATATTTTCCAGAAAGGTGTAAATGCAAATGCAAATGATCCGCTCAACTATACAGGACTTGCAAAAATTGCGTTCCTTACGGGAGATAACAAAACTGCTGATGAGATGCGTACTAAAGCAAGAAGTTTCCTTCTCCCCTATAAAAAGATCAAGAAGATAGTCCCGCCTGCCAAAGAATATGCTTTTGCGCTGGCTAAAATAGCCGAATCATATATTGATTATAGTGAGCGGGAAGTTGATACATCTTTAGCACTTCCGTTAATAAGACATGCTATTAAGATTGATCCAAAAAATCCTGAAATCTTCCTTATAACCGGAGATATCTATATTCTGGCAAATGACGGCTCAAATGCAATCAGGAATTATAACCTGGCTCAATTTGCTGATCCCACCTCACCTACTGCTGCTATGAAAATAGGGAGCATTTATGTGAGAGGCAAGAGTCTGGAAGCTGCCAGACCTTATTTTGAGGAAGCCATAGGGCTTGATGCCAATTATGCTCCGGCATACAGGGAACTTGGACAGCTTTACTGGATGGCACAGAGACTTGAGCAATCAAAAGCAAATTATAAGAAGTACCTTGAGCTGAGTGCCGGCAATATACCGGCCCAGACAAGATATGTTACATCTCTCTTTTATGCAGGTGACTATCCTGAAGTGATCAAGAATGTTGAGGAGATACTTGCTATTGATAAATCGAGGTCATTCCTGAACCGTCTTGCAGGTTATTCCTATTATGAAATGAAAAATCCCGATTACAGTAAAGCTCTTTCATATATGGAAGAACTGTTCAAAACAGTTTCTGAGGAAAGAATATTGTGGAAAGACCATCACTACCTGGCAAGGATACTGATGAAGAAGAATCAGAATTACCCAAAATTAGTTGATGAGCTGGCAAACCTTGAGCAGCAACTGGACAGGGAAAAATCAAGGTATGCATCTGCTTCAGCAGCTAATAAGCCGAAGATAAAACCTGCAGTCGATGATCTTACCGTTAAGGTAACCAATCTGAAGGCTGATGTTGCCAGGGCAGAAAAGGAGCTTGATATGGGATTTGCTGAGTATGCCAAAGTCCTTGAGATGAAACCGCAGGACAAAAGTGTGCTGAGTGAAATGGCTGGTAATTATTATGCAAACAGGCGCTATGACAAAGCTGCCCGAACATGGGTCAAGCTTATCAATCCTGCCAATGAAAAGCCCGAAGAATACATGCAGATCGGGAGGGCATATTATAATGGTGAAAAATACAAAACAGCGGATTCAGTCTTCAATGTTATTTTGAAGAAATGGACCGATCACATTCCGGCTTTTGTTTGGATCGCCAGGACATATTCAAAAATGGATCCTGATTCAAAGCTGGGACTGGCAAAACCGAAGTTTGAAAAGGTTCTTAATGTTTCCAAGTCAGATTCTCTGAAGAATGACGGGGAAATGGTTGAAGCATGCGGTTACCTTGGATATTACCATATGATGGCGGATAATTACAGCCAGTCAAAAGACTATTATAACCGGATGATCAATCTGAGCCCGGATAACAAAGATGCCAGGATAAGGGGTTACAACGGACTTGGATCGCTTGAATTAAGAATGGCTTCCAATGAAAAGACTAATGAAGGAAGGCTCCCTATCCTGGCAAGAGCAGCTGATGCATATAATAAAATCCTTGCAATAGATCCGAATAATGCTTCAGCAAAGAGCCAGATAAATTATATACATGAATTTGAAGCTTCTGTCAGGAAAGGTATCAATCCCAACGAGATCAAAGGTGTTGTGAAAGATGCTGCAACCGGAGCAGTAATTCCTTATGCCTCAATCAGGGTAAAGGATACAGCAGCAGAAAACCTCTCCAATACCAGGGGTGAATATAAGTTCGAAATTCCTCAGGGCTCTGAAATACTGATAATCAGCGCTAAAGGATACACAACAAAAGAAGTACCGATAACTAAGTCGAGAGTATATAACGTTTCACTTGAAAAATAGGTTAAGTCTGCGCTGAAGTAAATTCAGGTAAAAAGTATAGGGGTATCGGGCTGTCTGGCGGTCTTTTTGATTGAGGATAGTAAATAAACTTCTCAAAAAGGTTAACAATAATTTATTACATTGTTTGAAAAAAACAATTGATAATATATATATTTGCGAATTGTTAAATCTTAAACCTAAACAAATCGATAAAAATGAGTAAACAAGGAAGTACGTTCAAAGATGCGCTGCAGAATATTTTCGCAGCAAGTGCTATTTTAATAGCTTTTGTGGTATCCTATTTATTGTTTGTCAATGTAATGGGTAATCCGATAAATTTCGAAGGAGGTAATCCTAAAGGCCATGCGCTGGAAGGAAACTTCCTGGGAATTATTTACAAAGGTGGTTTTATTGTTCCTATTCTTATGACCTGCGTTCTGGTTCTTATCATTTTCATAATTGAAAGGCTCATCACTCTTTCAAGGGCAAAAGGGAAAGGCAGAATAAATATATTTGTTCGTAAACTTCAAACACTGCTTTCAGAAGACAAGATTGAAGAAGCTCTTGAAGAGTGTGACAAGCAGAAAGGTTCTCTTGCCAATGTCATGAAAGCGGGATTGTCACGTTACCGCAGCCTCCAGCAGGATAAAGAACTTGAAAAAGACCAGAAAATTCTTTCAATCCAGAAATCATTTGAAGAAGCTACAGCTCTTGAACTACCGATGCTTTCAAAGAACATGGTTATCTTCTCAACTCTTGCTTCAGTTTCAGTGCTTATCGGTCTTATCGGAACGGTGCTTGGCATGATCCGTGCGTTCGCAGCTCTTGCCCAGTCCGGAGCACCCGATGCACTTGCTCTGTCACAGGGTATTTCAGAAGCTCTTGTCAACACAGCATTTGGTATTACAGGGTCAACCCTTTCAATTCTTGCGTTCAACTATTTCTCATCGACAATTGACGCATATACATTTAAAATTGACGAATCAGGTTTCAGTCTGACACAGAGTTTTGCAGCATCACTGAAGGGTTAATTGGATTTAT
>CAZGGZ010000045.1:0-26410 GCA_964525415.1 uncultured Rikenellaceae bacterium
AAAAGCTTCATTTTAAGCGATTTTACCGTTAATGCACAATATTGTTTCGTTATAAGGGCAAACCTTGAAGGAGGCTTATCATCAGTTTCAAACAGAAGATGCCTCTCTACAAGGATGCAAAGACCTCCTCATTGGATCAATGCCGAATATGCGACTATCAGTCCTGAAAATGAGATCCTGTTATCCTTCAGGATTGATCCGGATTCTAAGACAAAATCATATAGCCTTGAAAGAAAGACCGGCTCATCAGGTTCATATGGTCAGATCTATCAGTTTACAGGCAATGCAAAGTCGTTCCTGTACGCTGATGCCCAGGCAGACATCAGCAAGGTCAACTATTACAGGCTTTCCGCGGTCAATAACTGCAATGTGGCAATAACTGTGTCAAATCCTGCGTCAAACATAGTGCTGTCGCTTGACCAGGTTGAAAATGATATAAAGCTTGCCTGGAATCCCTATAAAGAGTGGAATGGAACTGTTAACGAATACAGGGTCTTTATTAAAACCGGAATGGAGTATGAAGAAAGGTATTCGATTCTGCCCCCTGATACTGCTTTTATTGTGATTTATTCAGATATTATGTACGAGGTCTCCGGGTATGAGGTCTGTTTCATTATAAGGGCTTATGAGGGATCAAATCCGTATGGAGATCCCGGAGAGAGCCGCTCACAGGAGATATGTACACCTGTGACTGAAAGAATAACCGTTCCTGATATATTCACTCCTGACAACAATCTTGTCAATGATCTTTTTGCTCCGGTTCTGTCATTCACCCCTGTTGATTATCACCTGGTAATAACTGATTTAAAAAGGAAAACGGTATTTGAGACCAGGGATCATACCCAAAAGTGGGATGGCACGAAAAGCGGCGATCCGGTATCAGAAGGGGTATTTCTCTGGTTCCTTGAAGCAAGGACTCCGTCAGGCAAATCAGTTTTCCGAACAGGCACCGTGACAGTATTCAGACCTGGCAACTGAATGCATCCGGCTGCACCGGTTATCCTTTTCAAGATTAGACTAATAAAGCTATATTTGTAACTTGCACCTTAATATTTATGGGTAACAAGGATATTTTTGACGAGGAGGATAAGAAACGTATTGAGGATGAATATGCATCTCTTGTGAATAATCTTCTCAGATGCAACAAGGAAGGCGACAGGGAGATGATTGACAGGGCATTCAGAATAGCCAATGAAGCTCACTGGAACATGCGCCGGAAATCAGGAGAACCCTATATTCTGCATCCAATAGAAGTTGCAAAAATTGTAAACCAGGAGATCGGACTGGGAGCCAGATCAATTACAACGGCATTGCTCCATGATGTCGTTGAGGATACCGATTACACACTCGAAAATGTTGAAAGGGATTTTGGACCGAAGATTGCACGCCTGATTGATGGCCTGACAAAGATATCAGGTACCTATAACAAGGAAAGTTCATCATCGATGCAGGCTGAAAACTTCAGGAAAATGCTGATGACGCTTTCCGATGACATGAGAGTGATTCTAATAAAGATCGCCGATCGCCTGCACAACATGAGGACCCTTGAATCGCTTCCGGAGCACAAGAGGATGAAGCTGGCGGGAGAAACGATTTTTCTGTATGCCCCGCTCGCACATCGCCTGGGACTCTTCGCCATAAAAAGCGAGCTTGAGGACCTTAGCTTTAAATTCCGGCAGCCTCTGATCTACGAAGAAATAGCCTCAAAGCTTAAGCTGAGCGAGAAGAAGTACCTTGCCTTCCTTAACAAATTTTCGTTTCCGATAATTGACAAGCTGACAGATGCTGGTCTGCAGTTTGACATCAGCAGCCGTCCGAAGTCGGTCTTTTCTATCTGGAAAAAGATGCAGTCGAAAAACGTTCCTTTTGAGGAGATCTATGATGTTCTTGCAGTCAGGATCGTTTTTGAACCAAAGCCTGATATTCCTGAAAAAACACAGTGCTGGAACATCTATTCAATGATCACCGATTCATATCTGCCGAAGCCTGACAGGCTCCGTGACTGGGTCAGCCGTCCAAAGCCCAATGGATATGAAGCACTTCACCTGACAGTAATGGGACCTGACGGTAAATGGGTTGAGGTGCAGATCAGGAGCAGAAGAATGGATGAGATTGCAGAAAGAGGCTATGCCGCGCACTGGAAATACAAGGGCGACGGGGCTCAGGAGAGTGAGCTGGACAGGTGGATCAAGAAGATCAGGACTATGCTTGAGAATCCGCTTGAGGACCCGATTGAGTTCCTTGATGAGTTCAAGATGAATCTTTTTTCATCCGAAATAATGGTATTCACCCCGAAAGGAACTCTGGTAAGCCTCCCTAAAGGTGCTTCAGCACTCGACTTTGCGTATGAGATCCATACTGAAATAGGAAATAAGGCAATCGGTGCAAAAATAAACTATAAGCTAAATCCGATCAATGCAACTTTGATGAGCGGCGACCAGGTTGAAATAATAACGTCGGATATAGCAAAACCTGACAAGGAATGGCTTTCATACGTAAGGACATCAAAAGCGAAGGAAGCTATAAAGGATGCGTTGAGGGCAGAGACATCAAACCGGGTGCAGAAAGGGATGGAAACTCTTGAAAGCAGGCTTAATGAGCTTGGCGTGACTCCGAATGCAGAGATACTCAAGAAGCTTCTTGTCGCTTATGACGTGACAAATAAGGATGAGCTCTATTCAGGAATTGAACTGGGAATCATAAACCTGGATAACCTGAAAAAAATACTGAAAAAAACAACTTCAAAGAGTGTTATCAAATACTGGGACCTGAAGTTCATAGGATCCAGGAAAGAAGCCAGAGAACCGGAAGAGGCATCCAGGGAAATAAATAAAAATGTACCATTCCTTCTCAGGGAGAATGTTGAAAATGCCGAACAGTCTTATGAAATAGCAGCATGCTGCAATCCGATTCCGGGAGATGAGGTAGTGGGATACCATTCTCCCGAGGGACCTATTGTGATACATAAGCCTAAGTGTCCTGTAGCGATAAGGCTGATGTCAAATGAAGGGAACAGGATCATTGCCGTAAAATGGGCAATTCATAAGCTTGTGTCATTCCTTGCAAGAATAAACCTCAGCGGTATTGACAGGATAGGTCTTATAAACGAGATCACAAATATCATTTCGTCACAGCTGAAAGTCAACATGACAAATGTTAATTTCTCGGTCAAAGACGGCATATTTACAGGAATCATTGATATCTATGTCCACCATACAAAAGACCTTAACAACCTGATTATGAAGATCTCTAATATAAAGGGGATCGAGAGTGTAAAGAGGGTTGAAGATTTCACTGAATAATTATTCAAAAAAATCATATTTTTGTCATTATTTTAAATTAGACCAGATATGATTAGTGATGACGCAAAGGTCACGGTGAAAAAGATATTTATTGAGTATCTTGAGAAAAGAGGGCACAGGAAGACACCTGAGAGGTATGCCATTCTTGATGAGATTTATTCCCGGGCAGGACATTTCGACATCGAGTCGCTGTATATCTTCATGAAGAATAAGAACTACAGGGTAAGCAGGGCTACACTGTACAACACTATTGAACTGCTTCTGGATTGCAACCTGGTTATCAAGCATCAGTTCGGAAAGAATATAGCCCAGTTTGAAAGGGCATATCAATGCAGCCAGCACGATCATCTTATTGATATTGAGACCGGCAAGGTTACAGAATTCTGTGATCCGAGAATAAACGAAATAATTAAGACTGCCTGCGAGCTGAATAACTTCACACCCCAGTACCATTCGTTGTACATCTACGGGGTGGCTAATGAGAAGAAAAAATAACAGCTCAGAAGGTGCAGGATGCGGAGAATATTGGCTGCATCCCAAAATACCTGTTATTTAAGAGATTACCCTGTTCAACAAGTTTATTGTTGAGATAAAGGTATTGCGGCATAAATGCAAAATCCCATACTGAGTTTTTCTGTTTAACAGGCAGACTGTTTTGCAGGACATTTTTCTGCTTAATCTTGGTGACAGCCAGGGAGTAAGTTCCCATTCCTGCAAGATAAGGAAGGAGATAATCAACTGCATTAAAATCTGCATCTTCCGGACGAAGAAGTATCGCAAGATCTTCTCCCACAAGGGCCCCAAGTCCTGCAGCATAAAGAGTTGTCATTCCCTGTTGAGGGGTCAGGTTCATATCTTTCATCCAGGCATGACCCAGGCCAGTACCTCCGACAAGGCCTATTACCGGCAATATCCATGCAGGTGCTTAAACCGGCCATTGGCACCATGAGCCCATCCGATAAGCTGTCCGTGCCCCTGAAGAAGAAGCTGGTTTGAAGTTATGGTCCTGCTTTCATTAGTAAACGCCATTCCATGCCGACATAGCAAGATGCTTATAGAACAGCATTTCATCGCTCTGCCGGGA
Source organism: uncultured Rikenellaceae bacterium (assembly GCA_964525415.1). GTDB lineage: Bacteria > Bacteroidota > Bacteroidia > Bacteroidales > VadinHA17 > LD21. The sequence goes on from CAZGGZ010000045.1 coordinate 4,387, forward strand.
AAAGGCAGGTTTGCCTGTAAAGCAAATTAAAAGTGAAATAACAATATATAACCTGATTGTTTTTTTCATATTCTGAAGCATTAATGAAAAACTTCCTGAACACAACTGATAATCCTGCGATTCTATATCAAATTTGTAAAATCCAAGTAACCATAAGCTATTATCACAGACTATTAACAATTAGCATTTCAACCAGTCACCGGTCACTTATCAACAATTGTGAACCGTCCCGCTGCCAAGTTGATTATTTTTGTAACTTGTGATCTGTTTTTCAAATTATGATATTTAGCTGATATGAACATTGACATATTATTAGGTTTGCAATGGGGAGATGAAGGCAAAGGAAAAATCGTTGATGCAATAAGTCCGGATTATGATATAATAGCCCGTTTCCAGGGAGGGCCTAATGCAGGCCATTCGCTTGAAATAAACAATGTAAAACATATTCTTCACCTTATTCCTTCAGGTATCTTCCATTCTGATAAGCTTAATATCATTGGCAATGGTGTAGTTATCGATCCGTCAGTATTCAGGAAAGAAATTGAAACCCTGGGACCTCCTGTTGAGGAGCTGGTCAAAAGACTTATCATATCAGCCAGGGCAAACCTGATCTTACCAGGGCACAGAATTCTGGATGCGGTGTATGAAAACAGTAAAGGCATATCCAAAATCGGATCCACACTTAAAGGCATTGGCCCGGCATATACTGATAAGGTTGCCAGGAACGGTCTGCGTGCAGGAGAAATTCTCAGGAAAGATTTCAGGGATATTTATGATCAGCATCTTAAACGTCATCTGTCACTGCTGAAGAATTATGATTTTGCTTTTAGCCTCGGTGAATATGAGGAAGGATGGTTTGATGGCATTGAGATGATGAAGAAATTCCGGATCCTGAACACGGAATACATGATCAATGATCTTATTTCAAAAGGAAAAAAGCTTCTGGCAGAGGGTGCACAGGGCACTATGCTGGATGTCGATTTTGGCTCATATCCCTATGTTACCTCATCAAATACAATAAGCGCAGGAGCATGCACGGGCCTTGGTATTTCACCAAGGAAGATCGGTGAGGTTTTCGGAATATTCAAAGCCTATTGTACGAGAGTAGGAAGCGGTCCGTTTCCCACTGAACTTAAGGACAAAACCGGGGATATGCTAAGGGAAAAAGGTCATGAATTCGGCTCAACCACCGGACGTCCGCGCCGGTGCGGATGGCTTGACCTTCCTGCACTGAGATATGCAATCATGATTGACGGAGTTACTCAGCTCTTCATGACAAAAAGCGATGTCATGTCAGGTTTTGATACTGTCAAAGTCTGTGTTTCTTACCTGTCGAATGGAAAAGAGTGCCTTGAAATTCCTTTTAACAGTACACCGGTGGAACCTGTTTACCTGGAAATGGACGGATGGCAGGAAGATATTTCCGGGATAAGAAAGTACAATGATTTACCCGGGAACCTAAAAAAGTATATCGGCTTCATCGAAGGTCAGACCGGATTGCCTGTAACCATGGTTTCAGTAGGTCCTGACAGGGAAGCGACAATTTTCAGAAAATAGTCTTATTTCATTATATAGAGCCAGGCTTCGGTTTCAACGGTATCCTGGAATTGCTGCAATCGTGCAACGGCTTTCCTGAAACTTTCATACGCTTCAGCCGATACAAGATCAAACCTTCCTCCTTCCATTTTAATAATCCTGGCATCATAGCCGTTCTGACGGTAAGTCTCAGCATGGCTCCTGGCATACTCAGGAGTGATAAAGCTTCCCACTATGATATTATACTTATGCTGCAGGTCCCAGGCTCTTTTTTCTTCTGCCAGTCTTAGTGAATCAAGCCTGGCATCTTCAACAGCCTTAAGGCGTTTCTGAACCTTCATAATTGAATCTGCAACCCTGATGCTATCCTGCTTTGCCTTCAGGAGCTCAGTTTCACGGGCTTTTTTGCCAAATAATTTCTTCCCCTTGAAATACTTGCATCCCGGAAGAGAGATAAGAATGAGCACCAGGATCAAAGCCGTCAGATGTTTCATAATAATAATTTTAAGTTTTATAAATAATTGCTTTTCAATAATTTAAACTTACCAATATTCAAATATACAAAATATTGAAAATCCCTCCAAATGATATCAGAGCCGGTATTCATTGTTTTTATGATGGATTTTGTATATTAGACTATTCAAAATACCGGGTTTATCTAAAATACCTACCAGATGAAATCAATAATCCAATTGTTCGAAGAAAGCGTTGAGAAATTCAGTGACAATGTTTATCTGTGGGAAAAACCAGCTGATAAATATGAGGGAACCACTTACGGAGAAACAAAGAAGCAGGTCTATGAATTTGCTGCCGGATTGATAAGCATGGGTATAAAAAAGGGCGACAGGATCAGCCTGATCTCTGAAGGCCGTAATAACTGGGTCATAGGTGAACTGGGCATTTTATATACCGGTGCCATGAATGTACCTCTTTCAACCAAACTTAATCCCGGGGAGATAAAATTCAGGCTGGATCATTCAGAATCAAGGATGATACTTACTTCCTCGATACATTACCAGAAAGTCAAAGAAGTTGTAAGGGATTGCAGGTTTATTGAAAAAATCATCCATTTCGACACCCAGGAAGATTACGCTCCAAATGAGATACACTTCAACGAGGTAAGGAAAGCCGGAAGGGAATGGCTCGAGTCAAAGGATAATATAGCAAAATTTGAACAGGTCGCTAAAAGCATCACGCCTTCAGATTTTGCAAATATATGCTATACTTCAGGTACAACTGCTGATCCGAAAGGGATAATCCTTACCCATGGTAATTATGTAACAAATGTTTACCAGGCTTACAGTCTGATTGACATCCCCCCGTTCTACAAGACTCTGCTTATTCTTCCATGGGACCATTCATTCGGTCATACCTGCGGGATTTTTGCATTTATGGGAAAAGGTGCAAGTATTGCATCAGTCAAAACAGGCAGGACGCCCATCGAGACACTCAGGAACCTGCCGATATGCCTGAAGGAGATAAAGCCCAACCTTCTCATGAGCGTACCTGCCATTGCCAAAAATTTCAGAAAGAACATTGAGAAAGGAATCAAGGAAAAGGGGAAGATTACTGAGATGCTTTTCAACCATGCTATCAGAATATCCTACTCGTACAATAAGGAAGGATGGAACAAAGGCAGGGGACTTCAAAAGCTCAAGAAACCTCTGATTGACCTGTATGATAAGATCATTTTCTCGAAGATCCGTGAGGCTTACGGTGGTGAACTTGACTATTTCATCGGAGGCGGCGCTCTTCTGGATATTGAGCTTCAGCGCTTCTTTTATGCCCTTGGGATCCCAATGTACCAGGGATACGGATTAAGCGAAGCATCGCCTGTTATTTCATCAAATTCAGCATCAAGGCATAGACTGGGATCATCAGGAGTGCTTGTCAATAATATGGACCTGAAGATATGCGATGAAGAAGGACATGAGCTTCCTGCAGGAGAAAAAGGTGAAATAGTTATCCGGGGAGAAAACGTGATGCATGGATACTGGAAAAACGAAACCGCAACAAAAGATTCTATCCGGGAGGGTTGGCTCCATACAGGTGATATGGGGTATATGTCAGGTGACGGTTATCTCTATGTTTTGGGCCGCTTCAAGAGCCTTCTGATAGCTGATGACGGAGAGAAATTCAGCCCCGAAGGAATAGAAGAGACAATGGCTGAACAGTCAAAGTATATTGACCAGTGCATGCTTTACAATAACCAGAAACCGTATACTGTTGCTCTTATTGTACCTAACCAGCATACCCTGAAGCTATACCTTGAGGAGAAGAACCTGATAGCTGCTTCGGAGGATGGCAAGCGGGCTGTATTAACATTGCTTGAGAACGAGGTGAATGAATACAGAACCAACGGCAAATACGGAAAAATGTTCCCTCAGAGATGGCTGCCGGTAGCAATAGGAATTCTCGAGGAGGGATTCATGGAAGAGAACGGGCTGATAAATTCCACAATGAAAATTGTGAGAGGCAAGATCATGGAAAGGTACCAGGAACTGATTGATTTTCTGTATACTCATGAAGCCAAGGCAGTTACAAATGAAAGGAATATAGAGGAAGTCGAAAAAATGAAACTAGGCTAACCGGCTTCTGAATGGTTCAAAGGTCATGAAGTCGGCATGATGCACAATATATGCTTCAGTGGTTCTTTTTATAAGATCTCCCTCATGAGCATGTGCCGCAATTATATGACATACGTCAGGAGGTACCCCGCACTCTTCAGCAAGTGATACACCTGAGAAAGGGTGACGCAGGTACTTGCCATACTTTCCCTGGCAGGCTTTTCCGTCCTTATCAAGTTCATATTCCAGAAGCTTGCCTACATCTGCAAGTAATGCCCCGGCAATAAGCACATCCATGTTTACAGGCAGGTCGTCTCCAAAGAACCGGTTTATCTTTTCACCGCTCTCCCTTGCTATATGAACGACGCACCTCTTGTGAGCCATGAAACTTACTTTCATTTCAGGACCGCAAAGCAGGGTAAATGGTATACGTTCCAGATCCTCAGCAGAGAGAACGCTCCTTTCAAGTGCAAGCTCCCAGGTCCTTGCTGTCTTTTCCCTCAGTGGCGGATCCTTTATCCACTCAAGTTCAGGCCATAATTTCTTAACAATTTCTTTCATGTGGCATTTGGTATTATTTTTTCATAGCGGCTATTATTGCATCGGTCATACCTGCTGTTGATGCAGCACCGCTCCCGATAACATCAGGGTTTCCCTGCATTTTCATCATATCATATGTTCTTACCTTGCCTTCCCTGATCACATCTGCTATTGCCCTGCGGATCGATTCGCATATTTTCTTCTCCTCCAGGTACTCGAGCATCATGCAGGCTGATTCAATCATTGCTACCGGATTGACTATTGATACCTCGTAATCTGCATATTTAGGCGCTGAGCCATGAGTCGGTTCAAATACTGCAATTCCATCTGCTGAAAACTGGGCGCTGCATGCGAAACCGAGTCCGCCGATAAGTCCGGCAAAAGCATCCGATGCTATATCACCGAACATATTGCCAGCAACAATAACCCCGTAATCTTCAGGATTCTTGGTAAGCCACATCATCTGGGCATCAATGTTGGTGTTGAGCAGCTTAATACCAGGAAATGATTTTTGCCGGATCTCCTTTGCCAGTTTCCACATTAATCCTGAAGTTTCCCTTATGACATTGGGTTTTTCGCATACAGTTACCGATCTGTATCCATATATATCAGCATATTTAAACGCTGCATGAAGTATCCTTTCAGTGGCTTTCCTGGTGAATATCCTTGATGATATTGAAAGTTCTTCTGCCGGTACCTTGCCAAAATTCTGCCTGAATTTCGGATGTGTAAGAAAAGCCTGGTATACATTTTCCGGCGGATTGGTCCACTCTACACCCGAATAAAGACATTCGGTATTCTGCCTGAAAATAACAACATCAACAAGAGGTTCTTCAATTGTATTCCCTTTGCCTCTTCTGATGAAATTAAGAGGATTACCTTTATATGATCTGCAGGGACGCACACATATATCAAGATTGAAATGCTGGCGTAAACCGACTATCGGACTGAAATAGGTAAAACCCTTATCCTGCATCTCAGATGCAAGTTCAGCCCTGGCTTCATCATCAGGTTTTGACGTTATTGCCCCGAAAAGTGCAATCCTGTGTTTTTCAATAAGATCAAGTGTGCGTTCAGGCAGAGGATTTCCTTCCTTCTTCCAGAACTCCCATCCGATATCTCCATAGATATATTCAGCATCAAATCCTGCAGCATCAAGGACTCTGACAGCCTGTTCAAGAACGATTGCTCCTATACCGTCGCCGGGAAGAGCTACGATAGTCCGTTTTGCCATTTTTCAGGTTAATTATATTATCTGTAAAAATAGCGAAAAAATCAGGATGCCCTTAAAAGCATAATTATTTATCAACCATGCAATCAGTTACTGAAATTTTAAGTACTTTTGTCGCCTGACTTAAGTGTCATTAATAAGACAGAATGAGCGTTTTTAAGGGATTAAAACCTTCTCCGGTCTGGCAATATTTTGAAGAGATTTGTAAAATACCGCGGCTTTCAAAGAATGAGGGGAAAATAAGAAAATTCCTTCTTGATTTTGCAAAAGCAAATAACCTCGAATCAAAGGAGGACGAATCTGGTAATATTCTGATTATCAAACCAGCTGCCCCGGGAATGGAGAACAGGAAGACCGTCGTTCTTCAGAGCCATCTTGATATGGTTGGTGAGAAGAACGCTGACCATCCCCATGACTGGCAGAATGATCCGATAATACCCCTGGTCAACAATGGATGGGCAACGGCTGACGGTACAACTCTTGGAGCAGATGACGGAGTTGGTATTGCTTCTCTGATGGCTGTTCTTACTGATAATGACCTGAAAGCTGGAAGGATAGAATGTCTTTTTACTGTTGACGAAGAGTCGGGAATGACAGGTGCCATAAATCTTAAGCCTGATTTCTTCACAGGCAAGATCCTTATCAATCTGGATTCTGAAGACGAAGGAATTCTCTTTATTGGATGTGCAGGCGGAATGGATACTATCGGAACCATAAAATTCATTGCAGAATCTATTCCTCCCGGATCTTCGGCTCTGGCCATTTCAGTCACTGGTCTTCACGGCGGACATTCAGGTGATGAGATACACAAGGGATACGGTAATTCAGTGAAGATCATGAACAGGATCCTCTGGAACCTGTCAAATGAATATAATATTTCCCTCCGCAGCTTTGATGGAGGAAATCTGCGAAATGCAATACCGCGTGAAGCTTTTGCCACCATAGTTGTGGAAGAATCCTCAGCAGGAAAAGTAAAAAGCTGGATCGCTGATTTCCAGGCAACCATGATTGAAGAATTCCGGGATATTGAAGAAGACCTTAAAATAACCGTTAAGGATACTGATATTCCGCAGTATGTGATGGACAAGGACAGTCAGGCAAAGCTCTTAAGTTCGCTGACATGCTGCCCTCATGGAGCGATTGCATGGTCGAAGGAGATGGAAGACCTTGTAGAAACATCAACAAACCTCGCATCAGTAAGGTTCAGCGAAGAAAATACAATAACTATTGTCACCACTCAGCGCAGCTCTATTGAATCATCGAAACATGATGTTGCAGCTATGGTTGAAACATGTCTGAAACTTGCCGGTGCAAAAGTCTCACATTCCGACGGATACCCGGGATGGCGGCCCAATATGACGTCTGAAATACTGAAAATAACACGTGAATCATATAATCGGCTTTTCGGGAAGGAACCTCATATAAGAGCTATACATGCCGGACTTGAATGTGGTCTTATCTATCAGAAGTTCAAAGGAATAGATATGATATCATTTGGTCCGACCATCAGGGGTGCACATACTCCCGAGGAAAAAATTGAAGTAAAAACCGTCCAGATGTTCTGGAACCTCCTGACGGATGTGATTATCAGCATCCCTTTGCAGATCACCGCTATTCACAACTGAAAAACTCATCCTTGCCTGCCCCGCATAATGGACATGCATAGTCCTCAGGAAGATTGCAGAATTCGATGCCGGGTTCAATGCCACCTGCAGGATCTCCCTGTTCGGGATCATAAATGTATCCGCAAAGAGCACATTTATAGCATTCCATAGTTTAGATTTATTTGGTCTTTATCTTTCTTACGACATCAATTACTGTACCATCGACCCATTTTACAGCAGCGACTATCCTGTCTTCAAACCTGGCTTTAACGGGCTTACCGCAAATTCTTTCCGCTTCATCCTTAAGTTCCCTGATGGTTTTAAGAGGCAAGCCGCTGTTCCTTACACTCCTGATCAGATCCTTTCGGAGCGGATTTACAGCAATCCCCCTTTCAGTAATTATAACATCAATAAGCTCACCGGGCCCGCAGAGTGTAGTCACCTCATCCACTATTACAGGTATTCTGTCGCGGAAAAGGGGTACTGGCAGGATAACATTCCGGGCATGGAGACAATTCTGCCATCCTCCTATTCCATGCAGAAGATAGCCGTCGGAATGGGTAACGACGTTACCGTTAAAATTCAGGTCCACTTCGGTTGCACCAAGTATCATTATGTCCATCATGCTTGTAAGGTTGCCCTTCGAATGGTAATTATAAGCATTGAAGACAGGGTATGGAATATGGTTTGGATTGTTTTCAATGGATCGTACAGCATCAAGATCAAATGCCTGTGCATCAAGGATATAACCCATCTGTCCTTCCTCGAGCATCTTAACCATATACTTTGTGCTGCCTCCGAATCCGAATTTTGATTTCCATCCTTTTTGCTTCAGAATCTGATGGACAAATACTGCTATAGCGAGCGAAGTGCCACCGGCTCCTGCCTGCATTGTAACACCATCCTTAAGGATTCCTGACTTTTCCAGGAAAGAAGCTGTAAGTTCAGCTATCAGAAGCCTGTCGGGGCTTTTTGTAATTTCTGTTGTTCCTGAGACTATTTTCTCAGGGATGCCGATCTTATCGACTACTACGACATAATCGACATAATTGCCTTCGATTTCCATCGGGAAGCATGGGAGGTCGACCAGGTTATCGGTTACCACAATTACTTTTGTTGCGTACATGCTGTCGGCTTTTGCATAGCCCAGAACGCCGCACGATGATGTGCCTCCTGTTCCTTTTGCATTTCCGAAGCGATCGGCAGAAGGCGCTGCCAGAACTGCAATATCAATTCTCACCTCACCATCCTGGATTGCCTGAACCCGTCCGCCATGGGACCTGAGAACTGCTGTACCCTTCATCCTCCCCTCCGAAACATATCTGCCCAGCGGACCATTCATACTTCCTTCGATCCTGTTAATGGTTCCATCATTAAGATATTTTATAACAGGATCATTGCATGGGAAAGATGCAGAAGGAAACCATACAAGATCCTTCACTCCCATTCGGGATGCAATTTCAAAGATCCTGTTGCTTACCAGGTCGCCGTCTCTCAGGTGATGATGAGTTGATATCGTCATGCCGTTGCTCAGACCGCACCTCTTTAAAGCTTCTTCAAGGGAGCTGACAACCTTGTTGCCATCACCCGGAAAATCCCGGCATGAAGGAATGGGAGGTGAATACTTCCCGCCCTCCGGTGAATGCTTGCCTGCTCCCTTGAACGGGATGACAGGTTTACCGTTGATTTCAAGGGGGACAGATCTTCCTGCAGCATTTACAACTGTTCTGACAGACATATTTCTAACAATAATAATTAACTTTTTGAATGAGATTGATCACTTATCCGGTTTCCCCGGAGTTTGCCAAGTTTTACCGCCAGGTCAATTGTCTTCCTGGCCCTGTTAACAACCGGCTGATCTATCATCTTTGATCCGACTGCTACCACACCTTGTCCTTTTTTCCCGGCTTCCTCAAATGCTATCACTATCTCCATCGATTTTTCAATTTCAGTCTCATCGGGAGCAAAACCATCATTAATGACAGCAATCTGTCTCGGATGAATACATCCCATTCCTTCAAAACCAAGCGCTTTTGAACCAATTACAGTCTGTCTCAGAGCCTCCATATCTGCCACATCAGAGAATACAGAATCGATTGGCTGAATACCGGCCGCTTTTGCGGCAATTACAAGCCTGCTCCTTGCATAAAGTGATTCTTTCCCTTCAGCGGTCCTGGTGACACCCAGATCAGCTGTAAAATCTTCCAGCCCTATGGCTATAGCCACAACATTTCCAGAAGCCCTTGCAACAGCTGAAGCATTTTCAACTCCAAGAGCGCTTTCAATGATCGGCATCAGGAAGACAGGATTCCCGGTCTTTTGCTTTTTCCTGATTGACTTGATCTCAGTGTCAACTATTTTTACGTGGTCGGCTGTATCGCATTTAGGTATCAGGATAAGATTTACATTATTAGGTATTACTGATCGTAGGTCTTTGATACCTGTTTCTCCCTGGTTTATCCTTACCATTCTTTCGGCACCCCTGAAATCGACCTGGCGAAGGGCATTTCTAACGAGAATCCTGGCCTCATCCTTTTTATCTGGTGCAACAGAATCTTCAAGGTCGAGAATTATTCCGTCTGCAGAGTGAAGACCTGCATTAATCATCATGCTCGGAGTATTTCCGGGCAGGTAAAGCCTTGAGAACCTGAATCTGTCAGGTGCTGTTGCATACCTGTTCTCCTTAATCATCCCAGGCAGGAATTCCTGACCGGCATCAATCAGTTTCCTTATTGCCGCTTCAAGTCGTGCAGATATCACAAAAGGCAGCGCCCCTGAGTCGTTTATCCTTAACCTGGCATTCCTGATCTTAAAGAACTTCAGGATCTCATTACACTGGTTTGCTATTGACTCACCGTAGAGAGTTTTAACTTTAGATGTCAGGTCAATATCTATTCCCCCTCTTTGTCTTATCTCAATTGTAATCTCACAATCTGACCTGACCTTCGGACCGGCATTGCCAGCAGTGGCAGTCAACCTGTTCATTTCTGGTATCGTTTAACGGTTTTTATCCTCGCAAACCTCTATAAGCACTCCTGATGTTGATCCGGGATGAAAAAATGCTATGTCCAGCTTCTCTGCTCCTTTTCTCGGTGTTCTGTCAATAAGCATAATGCCCTGATCTTCTGCATGTTTTAGAAGGCTTTCAATATCTTTCACTGCAAAAGCGATATGATGTATCCCCTCTCCCCTTTTCTCGATGAATTTACCGACAGGTCCCTGAGGATCAGTTGATTCGAGCAGCTCTATTTTTGTTTCCCCGACACGGAAGAAAGCGGTCCTTACCTTCTGCTCCTCTAACTCTTCGATATTATAGCATTGAAGGCCGAAAACTTTCTCGTAAAAATCAATTGAAGCCTGAAGGTTGCTTACTGCAATCCCAATATGTTCAATATGTGATGGTTTCATATATCATGTTTTAATGGCAAAGACCTTGCCTTTCAGTTATCAGAACGGGAAATCAACAGGCGTTTTGATTTCAGATTCCTTATTCTCAGGTTTTTGTGCAATCTCATGAACAGGAACTCCATCAACGTAAATTGCCTTGTATGGGGTTGTAGGGCAGGCAAACTCACAATGACCGCAGCCAATGCAGATTTCAACGTTGGTTTCAGGTATGAGAAGGTTGCCCTCGTAGGGGATCATGTATACTGCCTTGGTGGGGCATGCTTCGGAGCAGGCGCCGCAGGCGGTTTTTTCAGTTTTTACAATGCAATTATCCTTTATGAAATTAACCTTCCCGATCCGCGTAAGCTTCTTGGCTTCAAGCGCAAGCGGACGGAGCGCATTGGTCGGGCAAACCTCAGTGCAAACTGTACAATTGTATGTACAGAAGCTTTTACGGTAATCCATCACAGGCTGCATCATGCCTTTAACACCATACTGAAGAAGAGCAGGCTGAAGGACATTATTCGGACAGGCGGTTATGCACAGTGAGCATGCAGTGCAATCAGAATTGAAATCTTCTATTGATCCGCCTCCGGGAGGGCAAACCGGATATGTTTTATTCTCTTTGACTGTAGATACCTTTTTTGGTACAGGCGCACTCTTATCCTGTCCCCTGGCAATAAAAGGAAGTCCGAACAAAAGTGCAAGTGAGGTTGCAATGAATTTCCTTTTATCCTTATCTGTTTTATCCTCCCTGGTCTTTACAGTCACAATACTATAGGAAATAGCCTTATCAGGACAAACGCTCACGCAATTGAAGCAATTAACACAGCGGCTTACATCAATGTTGTGATTCAGAAAATCAATGCATGATGATTTGCACCGTACTGAACATAATCCGCACTTTGAACATTTGCCTTCATCTATTTTGATCCTCAGTATCGATAATTTCGAAAAGAGTCCGAGCAGTGTTCCTACAGGGCATATCATGTTGCAGTAAAGACGGCCTTTTGTAAGGGAAAGACCTGCAATCAGCAAAAGGAACACAACAGGTATCGAGTAAGCAAGCAGCTCGAATCCCTGAACAGGGATATTACTCAGCGAATAAACATCGAATTTGCCAAGAATCCCGGCTATAAAGTTATTTATTATGATCACTACAGGTTTAGCAAAGTATGTCATGAACCTTCCGAAAATACTTAAAGGATCAAGAAGTGTGATCATGTATATACCCCATACGATCGTAACAACCACTGTAGCAGCAAGAATCGTGTACCTTATTATGGTAAACGGTTTCTTAAAACCATATCTTCTGAATTTTTTCCTTAACCGGCCTCCTATCCTGCTGTTCAGATCCTGCCCTATGCCCAGGGGACAAAGGAATGAGCAGTACGTTCTTCCTGTCAGAAGAGCAAGGATAAGAACTGATGCGAAACCGGCTGAGGCAAGTGTTCCAAGATCATAGAACATGAGCAGGGAAGGAATAAACTGCAGGTAAAGAAGTATGTCAGTGTATTTTGAAGGAATAAGATGTGTGAAATCGACAAAAATAATGAAGAAGCATATAAAGACAATTGCTGAAAAAAGTATCCGGAATCTTCTTAAATAAAGCGACCTCATCAGGTATTACATTTTAATTCTTCTTATATTAAGTGAATCAAGATTCATATTGCCCAATCCCATTTTATGTGCCAGCGGGATATATTCAATCCTCTGGGTTTCCAATCCAAGCATTTTCGTTGCTGCAGCATCACCCGCAACCCAGTCTGTTGTGATTATCATCGATTTCATCTGCACAATATCTTCCTTTGAAACTCCCTGAGGACCATGCTTTACCATAACGTTATAGCAATCGATTATATTCAGTGCAGGCTTCCTCTCGAATAAGGCATAATCGGCAATACACTGGTTGAGATCATTTGAGTGCCAGTAACCCCTGTCCCACACAACTCCCATCATATTTTTAAGACAACATGTCATTCGTGTGGAATTATGATCCTTAAGTATCGGCACATTGATGAATATGTCAGATTCAAGAAGCAGCTCATGTACTTTTGCACTTTTAAGCTTCACTCCTCCCGGTATCTCAACCTGCTGGTAGTATTTTTCCGAATTAGCCGGTACCACCTTGGCGCCGGCATCTTTTGCAGCTTTCTCAATACCGGAGTTTTTATAGCAATTGACCCAGTTATCACATGTGTGGTCTAAAACATATACTTCCTTTGCTCCTGCCTTAAAGCAATGCTCTATAATTCTCTTAACCAGAAGAGGATTCGTATTGGCTGCAAGGTCAGGTACAACATCCCATCCTATGTTTGGTTTCACCAGAACTTTCTGTCCTTTCTGGATGAATGTACCAAGTCCTCCCAGCTCCTGGATGCCCAGATCAAACATATCAACCGGTGTGCCTCCCATAACTGCAACCATATCATATTTTGCCCTTCCCGGTAATGTAGTCCAAAGCTTGTCGTACTTTCCGAAGCTGATAGCTGCACCTGCCGCAAGGCCGGCACCTGCTGATCTTTTAAGGAAATCTCTTCTTTTCATCTTTTGAAATAAAGCACGAAAAATACGATTTTTTTTCTTATTATGTATCCTTTTAAAATACCAATGTCCGTCAGTTAAATATTATATTAGTGACCTGAAACCGGAAAAAGTGATTTAGCCGGTTGCAACAAACTTGTGTTTCATTTGTCATATATATATAATCTGCGCTTAAGATGAAAGTCCTATTTTACGATTGTTTTTCAGGAATCAGCGGCGATATGAACCTGGGAGCTATGCTTGACCTGGGGATTGAAAGATCATTTCTTTTAAAGGAGCTGGATAAACTTAACCTGGAAGGATGGAGCCTGGTTGCTGAACAGGATCAGAGACACGGGATACACGGGACAAAAGTGACTGTTGTACAGAAAAAACAGAAAAAAACGCACAGGCATCTTTCTGATATTGAGCATATTATTAAAAACTCCGGACTTGATAGAAAGACAAAGGAGCTTAGCCTCAGAATATTTAACAAGATAGCTGAAGCTGAGGCAGCGGTCCATGGTATTTCACCGGATGAGGTTCACTTTCACGAGGTCGGGGCAATAGATTCAATCATCGACGTTGTTGGTGCGGCGGTATGCTTCAATGCGCTCAGGGTTGATGCTGTGTTCGTTTCGCCGGTGGAGCTTGGAAGCGGATTTGTAAAATGCGATCATGGTAAGCTCCCTGTTCCTGCACCGGCAACAGCTGAAATAATAAAGGGGATCCCTGTCAGAAAGGGAGGTGTTGATTTTGAAGCAACCACACCAACAGGTGCTGCCATACTGGCTGCACTCGGAACCTGTTTCAGCGATTTCCCGCCATTCAGGACAGAAAGGACCGGTTATGGCATCGGACATAAGGATCATCCGGATGTACCAAACCTCCTGAGGGTTTTCCTCGGGGAAGCTGAAGAAATATTTGCAGGGCACGATGCACTTCTTATCGAATGCAATATCGATGACATGAATCCTGAATTCTATGAGCACATTTCCGAAAAACTATTTGAAGCAGGAGCTTCAGATGTATTCGTTTCAGGAATACTGATGAAGAAAGGACGGCCGGGAAACAAACTCAGTGTTATTTGTGAAAAGGGACTTGCAGACAGCCTGAAAGAGATCATCTTCCTGGAATCTACGACTGTTGGAATCAGAACATTGGCATTCAGAAAGGATACTCTTTCAAGAAAATCTGAGATAATAAAAACTGTTTACGGCAATGTCAGTGTAAAACGTTCCTTCTTTAAAGGGAAAGAAGTATCCTGCAAGCCTGAATTTGAAGAATGCAGAAAGATAGCGTCGGAAAAGAATATACCTGTCAGGGAGGTTTATAATCGTATTATGGCACAACTAATTGCCGCCGACCGGCTCCCGATAGCTATCGGGACGGCGGCCGGAAACCGGCTCATTAAGAAAAGCAAAAAGCGTAGGTTATGACAGAATCCAAACTATTAAGACTCGATTCAATATTAACAGAACTGGGATCATTTGTTATCGCATTTTCAGGGGGAGTTGACAGCTCATTTCTTGTGCACAGGGCAGTAATCCTCGGGTTAACGGGAATAAAGGCTGTAACAATCCGCACACCTTATGTACCTGCAAGGGAGATAAACGAAGCTTCGGCCTTTGCAAAAAAAGAGGGTTTTAATTTTGAAATAATCAATATGGAGTTCCCGGAAATAATAAGACACAATCCGGAGAAGAGGTGTTATTTATGTAAAAAGATACTTTTCACAGAACTGGTTGAGTTTGCAAAGAGGAATAACTTTGAATATGTTGCTGACGGAACAAATGCCGATGATGCAGGGGGCATGAGGCCAGGTCTGAAGGCATTACGGGAACTCGGTATCAGAAGTCCCCTGGCAGAAGCAGGATTGACAAAAAGCGATATAAGGGAATTCGCGCAAAGAGCCGGGCTGCCGTTTTTTGACAAGCCTGCCCTGGCATGTATGCTTACCCGTATACCTTATGATAACACGGTAACCGAAGGAATGCTGCAGATGATTGAAAAAGCCGAGGACCTCCTGTTTGAAAAGGGATACCCCGGAACACGTGTAAGAGTGCACGGCGATATTGCAAGGATTGAATGCATGCCGGGTTATGTCGAAAGAATCATAAATGATCCTGCCCGGGATCATATAGTAAGTGATCTGAAAAAAATCGGGTTCAGATACGTATCTTTGGACCTTGAGGGTTACAGAACAGGGAGCATGGATCCTGTAAAATAGCAAGTATGACGGTAAAAGAACTCGAAAAACTGCTTAATGATATCAGGGCAGGAGACATAAGTACAGAAGAGGCTCTTGAAAAACTCAGGTCTTTCCCATATACAGACCTCGGTTATGCCAGGATTGATCATCACCGTGAAATAAGAACAGGATACCCTGAGATAATTTATTGTGCCGGCAAAACAGCTGAACAGGTTACAGGTATTTTCAGGATAATGGCTGGGAAGGAGAATAATGTGATAGGCACAAGGGCGAGCGGCGATATGTACAATTCCGTAAAGAGTGCTATTCCGGAAGCAGTTTACTTCAGTGAAGCCAGAATCATTTCGGTTCAGAAGAAAAAGCCGGAATGTCCTGACAGCAGTATTGCAGTCATAACAGCAGGCACATCCGATATACCTGTTGCTGAGGAAGCAGCAATTACTGCCGAGCTTTTAGGCAACAAAGTAATAAGGATATATGATGCAGGTGTTGCAGGAATTCACAGACTGGTTGACAAGCTGCCGGAAATAAGAAGCTGTGCTGTAATAATTGTAATTGCGGGAATGGAAGGAGCTCTCGCCAGCGTTGTAGGCGGGCTTGTTGACAAACCTGTTATTGCTGTTCCAACGAGCGTGGGTTATGGCGCCAGCTTTGGAGGAATATCAGCTCTTCTTGCAATGCTGACAAGTTGCTCAGCAGGAGTGACAGTGGTTAACATTGACAACGGTTTTGGTGCCGGCTTTTCCGCGAGCATGATCAACAGGATGCATTATGGCAGGTAAAATTCTTCTTTCAACAGCCTATCTTCCTCCCATCGAATATTTTGCCCGTATGGTTGATGCTGAGAAGGTTCTTGTTGAAAAAGAGGAGAATTACCTTAAGCAGTCATACCGTAACCGATGCTATATCCTTTCTGCCAGCGGGAAACAACAATTAACAGTCCCGGTGTACCTGGGCAGCTTCCATAAAACTCCGGTTAAAGAGATAAGAATAGACTATACAAAAAGATGGCAGCAGGTTCATCTCGGAGCTTTGCTTGCAGCATATAAGTCCTCACCCTTTTTCATCTATTACTTTGAGGCCATTGAAAAGATAATCCTGTCAGGTCATGAATTCCTTCTCGACCTCAACATGGATCTCCTTAAGACTATTGTCAGAATGATCGGCATTGAATCCAGGATATCATACACGACAGAGTTTGTGACTGCCGGCAGGCAGGAAAATGATTTCAGGTACGCGATCAGTCCAAAAACAGAATCGGAATACAGCATGAAAGAATATATCCAGGTTTTCCGGGACAGGAAAGGTTTTGTCCCGGGATTAAGCATTGTTGATCTCGTTTTCAATACAGGAAGGGATGCCTTGATGTACCTTTAATTCTTACTGCAGTTAAATAAGGCTTCTCATCAGGCAATTTCTTCCTCTAAGTAAGTATATTCATATCCAAACAAATCTGTTAATCAATGGGTACAAAACCTAACATCAACAAGATATTTGGCAGAATATTGCAGAATCTCTCCAGACTGACTTCTGATCAGGCATTTCACCTGCAAAGCCAGATGGATATTCATCCCAGATCAAGGTATTATAATTTAAGGAATATCGAAAAGACCGGAGGATTCTTTATTTTAAATGATACTGTTAAAAGAGAAATTGTATCATTCGATACTCCCTGGGACATTGTGCGCAGAGATATGCTGGTGCTTTTACTGAAAGATATTATTGTGAACCAGGTTGCAGGAGATCTGGCAGAACTGGGCGTTTATAAAGGCTTTACGGCTAAACTGATACACTACTATGTTCCTGAGAGAAAGTTGTTTCTCTTTGACACCTACAGAGGATTTGACGAAAATGACCTGGCTGCAGAAACAAACAGGACAGGACATTCATTTAAAAGCCACTTTAAATATTCCGGCACCAGCGACGTAATCAGCTATATAAAACCAAAGAATGATAATGTAGTTCCTGTTGAGGGAGTATTTCCGGCTTCAATACCTGAAAACTTCATTGAGAGAAGATTTGCATTTATCCATATAGACATGGATCTGTTTGAACCGACTCTTGCTGCACTGGATTATTTCTATCCAAGGATCAGCAAGGGAGGCTATGTGGTTATTCATGATTATAATACATGGAGCGGTGCGCATGAGGCTGTAAATGAATTCTTCATGGACAAGACAGAGTCGCCTGTTCCGATGCCTGATAAAAACGGCAGCGCCCTGATAAAGAAATTATAGGGACAATCAAACAAAACGAGGCTGTCTCAGGTGAAACAGCCTCGTTTAAGGAAGTCAAACAAAGTATTAGTAGCCGAATTTATAACCGAAAGTAACCGTAAAGACATTTCTGTTTATATCCATACCTGAAATCAGGTTCTCAACCGAAGAACTGTAAAGGACATATTGCTGAGTGTTCATAATACCTGTATATCCGAAATCGATGAATACATTCTGTTCACGAAAACCTGCTCCGAAAGAAATTGAATTGTAGTCAAGGTTTGAGTTAAGATCGTCACTCGCCCATGCTTTACCGTAATAAGCGTAGCCTCCCCTGAGGTAAAACCTGTCCAGTCTGAATTCGGCACCAAGTCTCAGGTTTGTTGAGGATCTGAGGGTACTCTTTATAACTGAGTTTTTATCACTGTAATCATATCTGTCTTCAGTTTCAGAGAATCTTGCTGTACTGTAATCAACAAACTCATAATCGATACTTACCAGTGCAAGCTTTTTAACCTGCAGAGCAACTCCGGCCATTGCCCTGAACGGAGTTGTAAGTGCGTAACTGTATCTGACAGCGCTATTTGATGCATTATATCTTCCGCCGTCGGTGAAATGTGAAGACATATTATCGTAAACATATTCATTGATCTTGTACAGCGTGGGCGAGTGGAATGCAAAACCTATTCTCAGGATTTCCAGGGGTCTGTATATTGCACCCAGCTTTAGTCCATAGCCAGTGCCTTTGTTGCTGTAATAGAAGGTATAATTAAAGCTTTCGAATTCCGACGGGAGGCTGATATCTGTAGACTCAAGATGTTCATATTTACTGGAATAGTCAAGGTGGCTTATACCCAGGGATGCACCAAAATAGAGTTTGTTTGAAAGGTTTCCCCCTACTGATATGGCATGTTCGCCGGTATATCCTTCATAACTGACAAGGCGTCTCATGTTCTGACCGTAGACTGACGGAGGATCATCTCCGTAGTTGGAAAAGACTGTTCCATATGATGTATTGTAACCGGGGAGTGAATCCAGCAACCATGTTTCCCATGCAAGGTATGAATCCGGAACCTCATCTATCAGTTCGTCCTTGTAGTATCCTTCGGCATTGTCAGCCCAGAAATCTGTCAAGGAGCTGTAATCACTGATGCCGTCAATTATTATGCTCTGATTCAGATTATTTGTCTTGTTGAAGGAATAGCCGAAATTCAGGGATAGAAGTCCGGATTCCGAGTTGTTATCAATAATATTCGCTACCATTCCTGCCTGGGCCAGGTTAAAATTGTAGATATAATCTGATGTTTTGCTGCCATTGAGGCTGGCGGTAGTTTTGATATGGAACAGCTGGGGTGTAAGGCTTAATTCGGATGAACGGAATACGCCAATCCCTGCGGGGTTCTGACTTAATGAGGATATATCACCTCCAAGGGCGGTAAATGCGCCGCCCATCGACATAAACCTTGCTGTCCCGGTATAGAATACCTGCGAATATCTCAGAGCGTCGTCTGCAAGCTGGCCATAACTCCCTGTGAAGGACGCCAGCATTATCATTAAAAATACAACTGTTTTTTTCATGTTCAATACTTTTTTCTTAAAAGCATTCCACCACTCCAACAAAAGAATGAACTATTTCACTGATCCCTATTTCAATTACTTCTATCTCCTTCCCCCTGAGGATGAGCTGTGTGATGAGCTTGAAGAAGATCCGGAAGAAGAACTTGAAGATGAACCGCCTGATGAGGAGCTTCCCGATGAATAGCTGCTTCTTGATCCTCCGCCTGAAGAACCGCTGCTATATGAGGAGCGGCTTGAAGAACCATATGAACCGGATGAATAACTGCTGCTTGTGCTTCTCCTGGAGGGAGCAGAATAGCTGCCTGAGCTGTTATATGATGGTACCGACCTTGATTCTCCGGCTGAGACTGACGGGCTGGTTCTTGCAGGAGTGCTCCTGTAGTTGCCTGAACCCGAGGTCTCAGTATTAACCCGGCTGTTATTATATGAAGGTCTCGTATTCATCCGCGGATTACTATAACTCGGTGTATAGGTTCTGTTAACGGTATTATACTCCGGTTTGGTAACGGTAGTACTTCGTGTGGTTGCAGTTTTGGCTGCATTCTGATCAATTTTCCGGTCGGTTGCATTAAGCGCCTGCTGGTTGTTTAAAGTCGTTGAAACCGGTTTCCTCGTATCAGTTGCGACAGATGTTGTGTTTCCTGAAGATGACCTTCTTACGCCATCTGTAGTTATTCCTTTGGACAGGTAGCTGTCACGTCTCGATGAAGCTGCAGGCTGTACCCTGTCATTCCACTTTGTTGAATATACGCTCTGCCTGTCTCTTCTTCCATACGCTATTGAATTATCGTAATCCTTGCTGTAACGTACATTGGAATAATATCCCCAGTTATTGTAATAAGGCCAGTAGTATGAAGAATAGAAAGGGCTATAATAGTTGCCATAGTACCATGGTGAATAGTAACTCCCGTAATATCCAGAACTATAGAACGGATCATACCAGAATGGATCAGAGTAATAGGGATAACCGTATCCAAAGCTCATTGAAGGCCATCCCCGGCTGTAATAGAACGGATCTCTCCAGTAAGGATAGAAATAATTTCCATAGAATCTTCTCAGTCTTCCTGAGTATGAGTAATTATCATAATAATCGTATGCCGTGCCGCCTTTGCTTTCATCAAGCACCGCATTGTCATATCCGACTGCATCAGAATACTCATCAGAAACAAGGGTATCAGTAGCATAGATGTTATCATAGTACTCCTCGGCTTTCAGATCACTTTCAGCAATCTGCCTGTTCACACCAGGCTGTACCTTTGTTACCGGCTTATCTGAAGGGAGATAGTAAAGGTCATCATATTCAAACCCCGTGTAAAGGCCTGATGAACAGGAACCCAGTACGAGGAGTAAGAGAACTGATATGTAATTTACTGCTTTCATGTTTGATTCCCTCTTTTCTTTTCTTAAATAAGCGCAAATATTGTACCAAATATCCTCAAAACATTACTTGTTTTTCATTAATAACCAAAGATAATAAAAATAATAAGGACATGCCATTACATGTCCTGTTCTTATTTCTTTTACATTCATCTTACCTTCTTCCCCTGTCATCCGAAGATGACCTTGAGCCTGAGGATGATTTTGATGATGAGGATCTTGTTGAAGATGAGCCTGATGACTTTGAGCCAGACCCGGATGAAGAGCTTCTGCTGCCTGATACTGAAGTTCCACGTGATGATGATGTTCTTGACGGTGCACTCATTACTCTTGATGAACTGCCTGAGGATGATGCTGAGGACCTGTTAACCGGACCTGCAGGTGATGATTTGCTAACCTGCGGCCGTGAGGGAGTGCTGGTCTGATTCCTGACAGGGGCGGTTGTGGGAGCAACGCGCTCTTTCCTTACATCATCAGAAGGAGTGTTTTTGTTCCCGAAATTACCACTGTTACCGTCAGTATCGCTGTTCCTGTTGTTGCCGTTGTTACCCCTGTTGCGGTCGTTCTGGTCAAAATTTCCATTATTACCGTCAATACGGCTGTTGTTATTGTTGCCATTATTGGAATTGTTGCGGTTGTTACCGTTGTTACCGTCAATACTGTTATTACCGTAATTGCCGTTGTTGTCGACTCCGCTGCGTGATCCCGGAGCAGGAGTGCTCTCCCGTCTTGAAGGTCCGCCCGAATTTGACCTGTTAAATTCTTCAGAACCCTTTCGGTCAGGATATTCTCTTGAAGAATACCTTGGCGGATTGTTATAGTAGTAGTTGTTATAGGAATGATATACAGGCCTGTAATCGTTGTACCAGCGGTTGTGTCCGTAATACCAGCTGTCGTGCCCGTGCCATCCCCAGTAGTTGGATCTCCACCTGTTCCTGATATTAATATTGATCACGACCGGTGAGTACCAGCTGTAGAAGAAAGGATCATAACTGTAGTAGTATGGCTCGTAACCCCAGTACAAGCTGCTTCCGTAGTAAGGATCATACCAGCCATAATTGTAGACCGGGTACCTGTAGGAGTGTCCCAGGCCAAATCCGAAACCTCCTCCTCCGTAGATGCTTATGCCCCATGAGAAAGGACGGTAGTTATAATAATATGTTTCGGTGAACACAGGAGAGTAATAGTCGAAAGCCGCATATGACCTGTGGAACCTGTTTATCCGGGATGCATAGTAATAGTCATAATCATCA
>CAZGGZ010000046.1:0-25693 GCA_964525415.1 uncultured Rikenellaceae bacterium
ATATAACCTGAAATTAATGGGTTGCGGATTGTATCGATTGAATAACCTTCATCATTTATATAATAGTACACAACGTACCCTGACACATCAGGCGATGTACTGAGCGTCCATGATATTTCACTGAAGCCTGTAACCTGACTTACTGTAACAAGGTCAAGTACAGGGGATACAGGAGGATTAAGGTCAGGTTGAGCTGATATCCTGGCGGTTAATGTTGTTAGCAGTGCAACAAGGATATTAATGTATCTCATATTCATTTTCAACCGGCAGTTATCTGAAATAAGTCATCAATACTGTAATACGTTTTTGCCAGTGCAGTTATTTCATCAGGTTCAATGGATTTTATTTTATCAGCCAGCCTGTTAAAGTAAGAATTATCAAGTCCGAATTCCCATACTGATCTGAAGCTTTCTGCCAGAGCAAATGGCCCGTCAAACATTCTGACCATCCCGCCAAGCATATAATTTCTTACTATCTCAAGCTCTTCCTTTTCAACCGGGACCTTTTGCAGCAATTGTATCTCACTGTAGATCTCATCAATTGCTTTTTGAGTACTTTTTTTACTCACTTCCGTTGAGATAACTTTAAAGCCGCTGAGGATCAATGAAGTAATGATTGAATGTATACCATATGTCAGCCCTTTTTCCTCCCTGATGTTTTTCATCAGCCTTGAATTGAAATACCCGCCAAGAACAACATCAACGACCTTCAGTCCGGGGTAATCGGGATGAAGCTTATTTATTGAAGGTGATCCGATCCTGATTGCTGTCTGAACAGCTCCATGCTTTTCAATATGCATCTGTTTTCTGTCTTCTGATTTTATTCTAATTGATGATTCTTCCTGAGGGATACCTTCCGAATGCAGCCCGCCAAAGAATTGATTGATCAGAAAAACAGCATCCTTATGTATTTTGCCCGACACAATTAAAGCGAGCTTTCCGGGAGTATAGTATTTGGAATGAAAACCAGAAAGCAGAGCAGGAGTGAGATTGTTAAAATCAGACTGGGTCACTTGTTTGCCATACGGATGGCGCTTGCCAAATATTGACTCAAAGAACTGATCCATCGCAAGATTGGTCACCTTGTCACGGTTTACAAGGAACCAGCGTAAACGCTTTTTCATCAGTGCTTTCAGTTCGGGTTCCGGGAACATAGGCTGAAAAAGGATCTCCCTGGCAAGTTCAAGTATCTTTTCAATATGCCGGTTCATAAAAAAGATCACAATGCCTGCCCTGTCCTTCTCAGCGTAAAGATTATAAAATGCTCCGTGGAAGTCGAGTATCCTGTTCAGCTTTGAAGAGCTGTAATTCAGTGAACCTTCTGTCAGCATCATATTGACGGATGAAGCAAGCAGCGGGATATTTTCCATCGCCTGCCCAGCATCAAAAGTGAAATCCATGCGCATTACATCTTCTGTTCCTGCTTCGATCAGAAAAACCGGGATGCCGTTGCCCAGCCGCACACAAACGGCTTCGGGAACCTTGCCTAAACTGACCGGCGATACAGGTGGCTTTAAATATGGTATCCCGTTCTTCATTGCTTCTTTCCTGATGATCTGTAATAAAGTGTGCTGCAGCTGGAAGGAATGAAATATTTATTTGCCGCTTCCGCTACCATCTCCCTGCTGGTTTTCCTGTAAAGATCTACCTCATTGTTAATAAGTTCAGTATTGCCTATCAGGTGATAAAAGGAGAGATTCATCGCTTTGTGGAGTATGCTTGTGTTGGTGAATACATTTGAAGATTCGAACTTATTCTTGACCTTTTCCATCTCCGGAGATGAGGGATATTTTTCCTTCAGATCATTGATCACCCTATTAATGGATTCTTCAGCATATTGAATATCAACACCTTTCATCAGCTTTCCATGCAGAATGATAAGCCCGGGATCAATGTCCGAAGTGATATAGGCATTTATCTCACTGAACAGCTTCTTTTGCCTGACAAGCTTTGTATATAGTCTGCCTGATTCTCCGCCGGCAAGAATATCAGTAATGAGGTCAAGCGTATAAAAATCATTTCCCGTTCGTGGTCCGGTATGCCATACCTTGTATAGTGCATCAGAAGGAACATCTCTTTCGACTGTGAGCATTCTTCCCCCGGTTTGTCGTGGTTCAGGCGGAAGAGTCCTTGGTCTTACATTACGTCTTTCAATCTTACCGAACCATTTCCGGGCAAGATTTGTGACATGATCAGCTGAAATATTGCCTGCCAGTGTGAGGATGGCATTATTCGGAGCATAATGGGAAAAGAAAAAATCCCTGATCTTGCCGAGGCTGATGTCCCGGATATGAGATATATCCATTCCTATTGTCGGCCAGCGATACGGATGGATCTTATAGGCAAGCGGTCTCATTATCAGCATTGCATCCCCGTACGGTTGATTAAGGTATCGCTGGTTGTACTCCTCAGTCACAACATTCTTCTGTATGTCAAGGTTCCTTTGTGAAAAGTCAAGAAGATTCATCCTGTCTGATTCGAGCCAGAAAGCGGTTTCAATATTATCGGCCGGCAGGGTAATGAAGTAGTTTGTAATATCTGTATTGGTAAATGCGTTGTTTTCACCCCCTGCAATGAGAAGATGCTTGTCAAATTCGGGGATTGTCGCTGTCCCTCCGAACATAAGATGCTCAAAAAGATGTGCAATCCCGGTAGATTCAGGATCCTCGTCCCTGGATCCTACATCATACAGGATATTCATCGCTGCGAGCGGTGTTGACCTGTCTTCATGAACCAGGATCCTCAATCCGTTTTCAAGCGTGAAACTGTTGTAGTTTATCATGAATCAGTTCCTCCTGGGAGCACTACCCTTCAGGCTGACAAACTTAAATAAAAAACTGCGAAGCAAGAGTAATGTTTTTATATTTGCATAATCATGACCATTAAATAAATATGAAAAAGGATACTTTGATTTTTGATCTTATTGAGAAAGAACGTCAGCGTCAGCTGAACGGTATTGAGCTTATTGCCTCAGAGAATTTTGTCAGTCCCCAGGTCCTTGAAGCCATGGGGTCGGTGATGACTAACAAATATGCTGAAGGTTATCCCGGGAACCGTTATTATGGAGGCTGCGAGATTGTCGACCAGGCTGAGCAGCTTGCAATAGACAGGCTGAAACAGCTTTTTGATGCCGAATATGCAAACGTACAGCCTCATTCGGGAGCACAGGCAAATATGGCTGTTTTCATGACTGTCCTTAAACCCGGAGATACATTTATGGGATTGAATCTTGCCCACGGCGGACATCTTTCCCATGGATCGCCTGTCAATTCCTCAGGGATTTTGTATCGCCCGGTAGCTTATGGTGTGAAAGAAGATACCGGAATGGTCGATTATGAAATGATGGAAGAAGTTGCCCTGAAGGAGAAGCCTAAAATGATTATAGGAGGGGCATCAGCTTATTCACGTGAATGGGATTATGAAAGGATGAGGAAGATAGCCGATATGACAGGCGCCATATTGATGGTTGATATGGCGCATCCTGCAGGGATCATTGCAGCAGGACTTCTGAAGAATCCACTGAAGTACGCACATATAGTTACATCAACGACCCATAAAACACTGAGAGGGCCCCGCGGTGGTATAATTCTGATGGGAAAGGATTTTGTCAATCCATGGGGCATAACCACATCAAAGGGCGAGGTCAGGATGATGTCGTCGCTTCTTAATTCAGCTGTATTTCCCGGTGTCCAGGGCGGACCTCTTGAGCACGTCATTGCTTCAAAGGCAGTGTCATTCGGTGAAGCTCTCACTCCCGAATTCAGGGAATACCAGGCGAGAGTGAAGAAAAATGCAGCCATAATGGCCCGGGCTTTTATAGATAAAGGTTATAAGGTGGTCTCCGGCGGTACAGACAATCACCTGATGCTTATTGATCTGCGGACAAAATTCCCGGATATCTCCGGAAAGAAAGTTGAGAATACCCTTGTGCGGGCGCATATCACTGTTAACAAGAATATGGTGCCTTTCGATAGCCGATCACCTTTCCTGACATCCGGACTGAGAGTCGGAACTCCGGCTATTACAACCAGAGGACTTAAGGAAGAACATATGGGTGTTATTGTGGAACTTATGGACGAAGTCATCTCAGATATGGAGAATGAATCAGTCATTGCAGGAGTAGGCGAGAAGGTCGTTAGAATGATGAAATCATTCCCTCTTTTCTCAATGTGACGGGGGAAAAATAAGAATATGATTTTTAAAATGCCATTTTCTTTCGTAACTTTACATTTGTCGGTTGCTATTAAATTTCAATGATGAATAACAAGAAGCTGATTTTTATTGTAGACGACGATCCTTTTATCAATACACTGGTAGTTAAAAGGTTAACTTCTGATGAATATAAGCTGGAAGCGTTTGAAACCGGCGAAGAGTGTCTTGATGCGATGCATAAGAATCCCGACCTGGTGATCCTTGACTATCTTTTTGTCAAGGAAGAGCACGAGTATATGAACGGGATGCAGATTCTTGACAAAATAAAGGAATTAAAGCCCAATACTCCCGTAATTATGCTTTCCGGCCAGGATAAGGGAGAGATTGTTCTAGCGCTTGCCAGAAAGGGCATTAACGATTATATCATCAAGGACAATAAACTCATTGATAACCTCAATGCTGCAATACTTGAAGCTTTTGAGAAAACAGCCTGAAACTATTTGAGTATAAAATTGTAGGTGATTGTTCCCTTCTGTATGACGGGAGCATCAGGTTTTGTGTCGAACTGAGCCTGCAGGGCAGCTTCCTTTGCAACTTTAAGCAGGTATTCATCAAGCGTGCTGGAGCCTTTGATACCAGGTACTGCCTGTATAACTTTCCCTGACCTGTCGACACTAACCTCCACAACTACCTTTCCTTCTTCCTGGTAATCATATTGAGGCAGGGGAAGTTTCTGGAATCCGCGGCCTCCAAGCTCGTATGAAACGCCGCTGTTACCTGTGCCGCCTCCATCTCCGCGGTTTTGTGAATTGAGATCCCCTGACGGAACTCCCTGGTTGCCTGCTCCTCCTGCCACACCTTCACCTGTTGATGTGGTACCGGCATTCTTTGAACCTTCAAGAGCTTTTCTGGTACGGTCCATGATCTCAGTCTGGCGTTGCTGCTCAGCTTCAATCCTCTTTCTTTCTGCTTCCTCCTGTTCCTTAAGTATTCTTTCAGCTTCGAGCTGCTCTCTCCTGATCCTTTCAGTCTCAATCTGTTCAAGCCTTTTTTTCTCCGCCTCCGGATCGACCTTCTTTACTTCCGGCGCTTCCTCATTATCCTGTGTCAGCAATGGTTCATCATCTGTAACCACTTCAGGTTCTGAGGCAGGCTGAGGAGACGCTTCTTCCTGGAATGCCGGCGGGGAAGGCTCAATAAGTCCGAGACCTGTTTCATCAGTTCCAAAGTTTACCAGTATGCCCGCTTCGGTTTCAGGAGGGGGAGGAACCGAAAATCCAAAAAGCAGGCATAATATAAGTATAGCCGAATGGAGTACGATAGTTCCGGCAATGCCTTTTCCCTTTTCTGACGGGAAACGGTAAAGATCGTTATCTGGGCGTTGTTGCAATTATCAGTTTATAATTATTCGCCTGTGCTATATTAAGAACCTGAACGACACTTTCAAATGGTACAGTTTTGTCTGCATGAAGGGATATATAGATATCAGGATTACTTCCCAGTTTCTCCTTCAGGACGGCTTCAAGCTCTGTAATGGTAACGGGTTGCTGTTCAACATAATATCGTTGATCGGCAGTTATTGAGACAGTTGTCTGCGGCTTGGCTGAAGTCTGTGCGCTTCCTTTCGGAAGGAGAAGCTTTAAAGCAGTAGGATGGACCAGTGTGGAGGTTAACATGAAAAAAATCAAAAGGTTAAAAACTACATCAGTCATTCCCACTGAACTGAAACTGACACTGATCTTATTTCTGTTGGAGATAGCCATCTTAACGGTTCGGTTTTATGGGTTCATTTAAAATATCCATGAATTCGGTCAGTGTGGCCTCAAGCCTGAAAACCACTCTTTCCACCCTTACTACAAGAATATTATAAGCAAAATATCCTAATATTCCCACGGTCAGACCTGCCACTGTTGTGATAAGCGCCGTATAAATGCCATCCGACAGGAGTGACACCTCTATGTTATTACCCGCTTGTGACATAGCATAGAATGACTGGACCATTCCAATTACCGTTCCCAGGAATCCGAGCATTGGCTCGGCACCCGTAATTGTGGCCAGTGTAGGAAAGCTTTTCTCAAGCTTGGATATTTCAAGCTTCCCGACATTTTCAATCGCTGTGGATATGTCCTGCAGCGGCCTGCCTAGCCTGTTTATGCCCTTTTCAACCATCCGGGCCGAAGGACTGTCGGTTGACCTGCATAATGCCATTGCTGCTTCAATCTTGCCGTCGTGAATATAATCCTTGATCCTGTTCATGAAATTCTGATCTTCCCTGGTGGCTTTTCTTATGACATAATATCTCTCAATAAAAATATATGCGGCAATTAAGGAAAGGAGGACAATTGGTATCATCACCCAGCCTCCTTTCATGGCGAAATCAAAGATTGTCATATCAGCCTGAGCTGTGCTTCCGGCCGGAAGTGCAGTATCCTGTAAAATGAACTGTAAAAATCCCATTTCTATTATTTTAATTCGTTTCTTATTAGTATTCTGATTATTAAATTCACGTGCGAAGATATTAAAAAACGTATTTAACAGGTATTCTATTATATGCGGTTAATAACAATGAATAAATATTTATTAACCAGGATCCTCAGCTGAGGTAGATTTCTACGGTCCTGTTACTGTTCTGAGACTTCAGGTCCATCTTCCTTTTTCATTTCCGATTTGGCTTTTTTTCTGAAGAGATCGGAAAACCTGTCAAAATCCTGTTTGAAAAAAAGCCCGAGGCCCTGCGTATAGTCGGCTTGTCTGCCGGTATATGGATTGTTGAACCTGTTGAATACCTTAAATCGTATATTTTCAGTAAGCTTATACTCGATGTCAAAATCGCCAACCAGCTGATCGGTATTAGCTGTTGATCCTCCTGTGCCCCTGACATCAAAATTACCGTTGATGGAGACCTTGTCATTTAACAACTGGGTTGAAAGCGCCAGTTGCACCTCATTGGAATTGAGGTCTTTATAACCAGGCCGGTACACGAAGCCCACATCAAAATCGTTGCTTATCTGCGATACCCAGTTGCTAAGCTGGTTTGAGACCATCTCGGTTGTTGTCACAGCCATTGCTGATGTTCCTGTGGTCGTCGTTGTGGTCAGGGTTGATCCGTATGAAGGATCTGAATAGAAGCTGTTCATTACGAGAAGGTACAGAAACTGGCGGCTCAGCTCTTCTTCGGTTGTGATGACACTCCTGAGGTAGGCTTTGGTAGCTTCATCTGCTATCGGCAGAACAATATCAAGACCCACAATCGGATTGAACAGGTTTCCTGAAAGCCTGATCTGACATTCTACAGGAATTCTTTCGTTGTACCTTTCATCCTGCAGTAACTCACTGAGAGAAGCTTTGAGCTTGTAGATAGCTTTTATATCAATAATAGCATTGTCAATGTCGCCGTTGAACGTTATTGTTCCTCCGTTTTCGACACTGAAGGGTTTATTGAATATATTCCCCAGCGTGAACAGGTAATCGCCGTCTTCAATGATGTAATCTCCTGAGATCTTAAAGTCACCCTTTTCATTGATATTGATGTTCAGGTTGCCTGATCCATGCCCTTTCATAACATCTCCTACCTTTGAATCAAAAATAAGCTGTACTTCTGCTTCAGGAGTCACCTCAAGGTCGAAATTCAGTACAACTTTTGTATCCGGAACAGGTTTTGCAGCAGTCTTTTCTGTTGTTACTTCAGCAGGAATTTCTGCATCATGATCAATGAAGGAGATATAAGAATAGTCCGATACCGTCTCACTGGAATTCAGAGGTATATAGAATCTGGTGTTCCTGTCAGTTTTCGCCGATATATCGAAGGAAAGAGTGGTGGCATTGTTCCTGATCGTTGCCACGCCTGTTCCAAATGCAGTACCGTAAAAAAGATCATTATCCTTGGGCTTTGTATTAATTGCCATTGATTCGTTAAGCGTAATCATCATATCAGCGCTGTATTCTTTGAAATACCTGTGATTGACCGCACCGTTCAGCACAGCAATTTTACCTCTTTCATCAATCAGTTTTACATTGTTGAAGATGATTTTATTTTTGGCAAACCTTATTGAGTCTCTGATTGAATATCTGGTTTGCAGGTAGTCAATTTTCATTGATGCATCTTCAACCATCAGAGCTCCCCTGAGCATAAGCTGATCAGATTCTCCGGAAAGGTTTACTTTACCGGTAGCTGTTCCTGAAATACCTGAAGCAAATACCCTGAGGAGCGGATTAAGAGCATCAATGGGCAGCTTGTCAGCAACGCCGTCCAGGAATATCTTTTTGTTTACCGGATCATAATGTCCGTTAATATCCAGCATCTTTTTACCTTCAAGATTATTACCCGCATGTATTTGAGCAACTCTCTTTTCAGAATCCCATGCTGAAATAACCTCAAGATCGCCGTAGTCGCTTTCAAGCATCGAGAAGTCATTTACCTGTATGTTGCTTACGAGAAGCAGGTTCCTGTAAATACCGGTAAGAAGCACATTTCCGTTAAGTTCTCCCCTGAAACCAAGAGAGATTCTGTTGGCTTCCCCTTTCTTACCTGTTAAATAATTCAGGGGTGAGATATCTATTCCCCTGAATTCAACGTGGAGAGTGTCGGACGGGTCTTCAGAAACTGATCCATCGACGAGGTAGTAATGCTCCTTATTATTGATATACAGCTTATTTATTTTAAGCGAACTTGAATCAAGTGCAATCAGGGAATTGTTTATCTTCCAGAGTTTATTGCGTGAATAGATATCCGTTGAATCAATCTCAAGTGAAAGAACCGGATTCTCATTTTCCTTCCTGCTGAACATTCCCCTGGCAGAGAATTTCCCCCTGTTCAGGATCTTGTCCTGGTTATCCCAGCCAAGATCAAAAAGGAAAGTATCGGGTTTTGTACTGAGATTAGCTGAAAATCCCTTCAGGTCAGACTGACCAAGCAGGTTGAGAGATGTGCTTTTTAATCCAAGGGAAAGTTCATTTGATGAAACATTCCCTTCAAGCGACAGGTTATTGAATGTATTATTCCTGAAGCTCAGTGTTTTAGCCTCCCCGTTTATCATCATAATACTGTCGGTGAAAATTGCACCGTTCAGATAGCTCTTATCAGACATGAGGATCCCGGTATTGAAAAATATATTAAGTCTGTCGGTGTTTTTGAAGTTTATATTAAATGTAAAATTGTTTTCCGGTTTGCCCCCCGATTCAACAGGTCGGGTAAAACGCGAAGGCATTAATGAAGCAAGGGTTCTTTTAAACAGGATTCCCAGCTCAGTGAAATCATAATATCCTCTCAGGTCCGCATCAATATAGTCGGTCCGAAGATTAATTGCCGGTTTGCTGTTTTCAGCAAAGGTCTTAATTGAGAAATTGTACAGGTCAAGGGTGTTTCCGTATCTTTTAATTCTGGAATTGAGAAGCTTAATCTCCCCGTCAATGTTATCAATATTATTCCCTTTTATATTTGCTGTCAGCAGCATCGATAGGGAAGCGGCAGTATCAGCTTTGTCTATATTAAGCTTATTGAGATCCGCATTTGCCAGGTTGAGAGTGAAATCAAATTCAGGCAGTTCCCTGTTGAAGTTGAACATTCCCAGAATATCCATCCTGATATTGCTGTCAGTTATCTTTACATTTCCATCCCAGGTTTTCTCTGTGAATACACCGTTAAGCCCTATATTACGGTACGTATACTTGTTAAGCTCAATGCTGTCAATCATTCCTGACAGGCTGCCGGAAAACTCTTTAAGCGAATATGCCACTCCGTCAACATTTGCTCTCATGCTCATATTCCCAAGAAGATCAGGCTTCTCTGCCAGGTACCCGAGATCGACATCCGATCCTGTAATAAGTCCGCTTACCCTGAAACTGTTTGATTCTTCCGGTCTCATCGAAATATCGGTCTTTATTGAACCGGCAGCAGTTCTTAATTTGCCGTATGCGACAAAATCGGTGGTGAACCCGGTAAAACTACCGCTGAAAGAGAAGGTTGCCAGTTTATCAAAAAATTCAGGCACTCTTACGGGCCCCTTTCCGGGAATGTTTATCTTCCTGATGTCTTTTGAATTTGATCGCAAACTATTGATCCCGAAATAGATAAAGGAGTTTTCAATTTCCGGAAGTCCGGAAATATCAAAATCACAGTCGAGGAATGTGTGGTCCATCCATGAAAGCACTACGTTCCTGCCTCTTAATTCTGAGACAGTTCCCATGACCTTGCCTGATATCCATACAGATTCATCAATCCCATCTGCAAACGGGGCAAAATAACGGAGGTCTGAAAAATAAACCAGCGACCTGTCAAGAAGGATATCAAGCTTTACATCGTTAAAGAAATCTTTAAACGATGAATCAGCGCTTATACCTGCGCGGGTGACATTCAGGATAGAGCTGTCGCAGTTCACAAAGGCTGAATTGAAAAGGATATTGTTCTTTGCAATAACGACCTCGCTGTTCATTCTTCTGACAAGAAATCCTTCCGATCCGCGGAAACCAAGATCATAAACACTGAATGAGGTTGTATCGTTTTGAATTTTAAAATCTTCAAGAATACAGCTTACACCTGAAAGACGGAGATTATTGAGATCCAGCAGAGTCCTGCCTGCTGGTCTGTTTAAGTTCACCATTGAGAATCTGCCGCTGTCAATAGCTATCTGGGTAATGGCAATTGTGTTTTTTGTTTTCTTCAGTGTATCTCCCGGAGCCATCATTTTATCAATATACCACCTCAGGTTGAGTGTCCCGGAAGAATCAGTAATAAACGCAACGAAAGGTTTCGTAAGACCTACCTTACCCAGTATCACCTGTTTTTCCTTAAGGTCGATTTTTCTGATCACAGCCGATAGTTTCCTGGTATATATGAGAGTATCATCATTCTGATCTTTTATGAGTATATCACTCATATTCAGTTTGTTAAAGAATTGGAAATTGACTTCTCCCACCGACAGGGTTGATTTAAACTCTTCTGAAATATGATCGGTAATCCTCCTTACCACCATTGTCTGC
The DNA here is from genome assembly GCA_964525415.1 of uncultured Rikenellaceae bacterium. Lineage (GTDB taxonomy): Bacteria > Bacteroidota > Bacteroidia > Bacteroidales > VadinHA17 > LD21. The sequence continues at coordinate 11,130 of CAZGGZ010000046.1, forward strand.
ACGCCAGGCATCCGCAGTACAAATGCAAGCAGTGTCGGAAGTGCAATGATGATCCCGAAGAAAATGATAAGATACTTAATTGATTTTTTAATACTTTTGACCATCCGCAAAGGGTTAAAAAACCAAGGATCAAAACAACTTACAAATATACCAAAATCGTATAATAAATGTCGGTAACCATACTGGCAATAGAATCTTCGTGTGATGATACCTCTGCTGCGGTCATCAGGGACGGGTATGTATTGTCGAACCTGATTGCAGGGCAGGAGGTGCACAGATCCTATGGTGGTGTTGTACCCGAGCTTGCCTCACGTGCACACCAGGTAAATATCGTACCGGTTATTGATCAGGCTGTTAAGACAGCGGGAATAGGCAGAGAGGAGATAAGCGCTGTGGCCTTTACCTGCGGTCCTGGCCTCCTGGGTTCGCTGCTTGTGGGTGTATCCTTTGCTAAAGGTTTCGCTCTTTCACTTAACATCCCGCTAATTGGGGTCAATCATCTTCAGGCACATGTGCTTGCCCATTTCATCCTTGTCAGGGGAAACAAGACCAGAGTGCCATCATTCCCATTTCTTTGCCTGCTTGTCTCAGGGGGACATACCAGGATAATCCTTCTTAAAAGCCATCTCGAAATGGAAGTACTTGGCAATACAATAGATGATGCTGCAGGCGAGGCATTTGATAAATGCGGCAAGCTCATGGGGTTTCCGTATCCGGCAGGACCTGCCATTGACAGGCTTGCATCAACAGGCAACGCAAAAGCTTTTCATTTTCCGAAACCATCCGTAAAAGGTCTGGATTTCAGCTTCAGCGGATTAAAGACCAGCTTCCTTTATTTTCTCAGGGACAGACTGAAAGAGGATCCGGATTTCATTGAAAAAAACAAGGCAGACCTATGTGCTTCACTCCAGCATACTATTACAGGTATCCTTACTGCAAAGCTTATTAAAGCATCAGAAGAAACAGGAATAAAACAGATAGGAATTGCAGGAGGAGTATCTGCAAATTCAGAATTAAGAAATTCAGTCAGAGCTGAAGCCGGAAAAAGAAACTGGGATCTCTTCATCCCTGAAATAGACTATACTACCGATAATGCGGCAATGATAGGAATAACTGGTTATTATAAATATCTTAGAGGTGATTTTACCGGTCATGATGTTGCACCAATGGCAAGATTATAACCTTATACATAAGGATATTCTATGAAAAAACAGACCTTTAATTCTTGTTTCAGACGCAGGCGTTATTATTTGACAGGTTTTAATTGAAGATATTTTAAATTTCATTAATTTCGGAACAAATATATCCGGATGCAGGAACTGAGAATTACACCGGGTAAGAATTCGCCTGAGATCATCTTCAGCCCGGAAGGCATGCTGAGGATCAGCGGTCGTTCAATACATGAGAACGTTGCTGAATTCTTTGCTCCTGTTGATAAATGGGTAACATCCTATATTGAAAATCCTGCAGCTTTGACCTGCGTGGATATGAACCTGGAATATTTTAACAGTGCAAGTGCCAAGGTATTTATCTCTCTCCTGGAAAAAATAAAACACGTCACGCTAAAAAACGGGAAGTATGTCTTCAACTGGTATTATGAGGAGGGAGATGAAGATATACTCGAAAGGGGAGAGTATTTCTCGGTTGTTCTGGACGTGCCTTTCAACTTTATCAGGACCGGTTCATCTTCCTGAAAATAAGATATACAGGAACACCAATAAGCAGGAAAATCAACCCTATTCCCATATGTAAAGGCTTGTTTATCATTATATTGATAACAAACCAGGTATTTATTCCTATAAAGATGAGGGGAGTAACCGGATAACCGAATGTTTTGTATGCTCTTTCTGCATTTCTGAGCTTCTTCCTGAAGATAAATATCCCGGCAGCTGCAAGGGTAAAAAATATCCATTCGACCGATACAGTATATGTTATCAGGTTCTCGACAGTCCCCCAGAGCAGCAGCAGAACTATTGCCCATACTGATTGCAGAACTATTGCATAGACAGGAGTTTTGAACTTCGGATGGACCCATGCGATACTTTTGAAAAAGAGCCCGTCGGCTGCCATGGCGTAGTATATTCGGGGTGCTGATAGTGTGTAAATCCCAATTGTACCCAGTGTGCTTACTGCGATTATTCCTGCAACCAGCAGTCCTCCTGAAGGAAGGACCGTACTTATTGCATCAGCGGCGACCTTTTGCGAAGAAACAATTGTATCTACAGGAAGGAGGAGCATATAACCGGTATTTACCAGGAGATATATTACTGTCACGATCAGCGCTCCCGTGATCATGGCTGCAGGTACGTTCCTTGCCGGATTCTTTGTTTCACCGGCAAGGAATGATGCATGCTGCCATCCGCCGTACGAGAAGAGGACACCTGTCAGAGCCACGCCAAAACCTGAAATCCCTGCTCCCGGGGAGGTTGAAAATGAGATAGATCTGAAAGACAGGTCACTGTCTCCGAAAATAAAACCAACCAGGATGATAATCAGAATGCCAGCAATTTTAAGCCCTGTGAATATATTCGAAAATATTTCTCCGAATTTTGCCCTGAACACGTTAAGTGTTGTAAGAATGACAATAGCGCATATACTGGTTATCATCATTCCTGTACGTGACATCGGGATGAAAGAGCTTAAATAATATGAAAAGGCCAGTGAAAGAACAGCTATTGATCCTGAAGTTATTATTATGAGGTAAGCCCATCCGTACAGAAATCCAAGCCACCCGCCGTATGCTTCCCTGAGGAATACATATATCCCGCCGGCATGCGGAAAAAGTGATCCAAGCTCACCGAACGTGAGAGCGCCTGTCAATGCTATTAAGCCTCCAAGAGCCCATACGAGAAGTATCAATGCAGAAGATGGTATCAGTCCTGCTATCTGTGATGGAGTAACAAAGATCCCGGAGCCTATGCAGGAGCCTATGGCTACCATAATCAGCCCGTAAAGGGTGAGCTCTTTTGCCAGTCTGGTCATATATTTTCTGCAAGGGATTTAACAGGTCAGTATGCGAGTATCTGGCTCCTCTCTCTCCCTGAGCCCTTTATCCATAACTTGTTACTGTATACTTCAATCAGGGAATATGCTCCTGCTTTTTCTGTCTCAACCATTCCTTTCAGAGTAACAAAATGGATCATATTGAAATTGCCGTAATTACCTGAATGATTATGTCCGCTGAACCATGCAATTACATTATGATACTTCTCAAGAACAGAGTTTACCTCCCTGTAATTCAGTAGATTATGTGCGTTTTCCGGCCATACGGGGAAATGACAGATTACAAAGACTTTTTCATTCTTTACAGTAGATTCCTGAAGCTGTGATTCAAGCCATTCAATCTGTTTCAGACTTATCCCTCCGTTCCAGTCAAAGGCATTTATGATGCCTTCAGCTTCTAATCCGGCAATATATTCCTCTGCTTTTTTTATAGTCCCTTTATTTCCTGATGCATAAGTGCTCAGTTCATTCCCGTTAAGAACAATGAACCTGAAATTACCATGCATGAATGAATAATAGCCTGTTTTATCCGGCATCGACAGGGGCAGACGTTTCTTATACTTTGATTCAACTGAAAAGTCATGGTTGCCAAGGCAATGATAAGTTTTAAGTCCGGATGAATCAATAATGTCAATTACCGGACCGAAAGAAGCAATATCCCGGTCAATCAGATCCCCCATGTTTATCAGGAATTCAACTGAATCGGCTTTCAGGGAATTCAGTGCATCCCGCAACCTGTTCAGAGACATGTTGTAGAATCTTGTACCTTCCGGTTCGCATTTGCAGTGATGGACATCGGTGATGATCCCGAATGAGAAGAGTGGTTTCTGGCTTTGATCAGCAGGTCTGCGATCCCCCGGTTTTTCAGGATGGGACATGGTTAGTGTTATTAGGGCAGCAAAAAATGAAACTAAAAGTGAATTCATTGTCAACCTTATTAACAATCTAAAGTTAGATAAAAAATAATAACTGCAAAGTACGCAAAGCATGCGCAAAGTACACAAAGTCAATATTCACTTCTTTGCGATCTTTGCGATGAACCTTTGCGTCCTTAGCGGTTAAACGGATTTTTTCCTGTTTTATTCAGACAGAGGATCGGTCACCACTCCCATAAAGATTATTGAATTAGTAGTAGTTTCCCTTATTATATAGATGAACGGATGATCAGCCTTGAATACCAGAGGTTCCAGGGGCATTGAGGTAAGCCCGATATCAACAACTGTTGCTGCAGCGGCTTCAGTGCCTTCCTCGTTTGTTTCAATGAAAGCCTGGTGGGTAACGTCATTTATAAGCAAAGGGGGATATTCCGTAATATTTGTGAAATCAGCATCTTCTGTGAAGGCAATGGCCATTCCCATATCGGAAAGGATTTCTTTCAGCTTTTTCTTGAAGCCATATTTGAACCGGGGGATGAATACATCAGTCTCCCTTGTTCCCATTTGCTGAATCCATCCGGAGAATGCAGCATCAGTGAGTGAGGGCAGGAGAGCAGAGACTCCATCCTTTACATCAGGAAGGAGGATATCCATCACAAAATTTCCCTGTCCGTAAGGAAATTCAGCCAGCATAAACCCGTCACCGTCAAATATTTTGAAATCTTCCTTCTGATTCATCATCGGCACATCAACAGAAATGCCTCCTGATTTATAAAAAGGTTCCTGTCCGGTATCCTTCTCATCAAACTGCAGCTTCCATTTTCCCTTGAAATAGATGGCATTGATGATAAGCATGACAGTATTGTCTTCAAGCTTATCGATCATCTCCTTTATCAGTCCGTTCGTATTCTCCCCGATCCAGTCATTGATCTTGTCAGGTGCCTCCGGATCTGTTATGCTGAATGCCTTTGATTCTGCTGAATAAAAATCTTCAAGGATATCGATAAACGATTGTTTTGGAGAGATGCGGTCCTCAGTCCAGACGGAATTCGCTATGTTCATAATGACCCGTTTGTCGACAGTCAGAAGGGCTTCAGTCAGGTTTTTGTAGGAATTGTTTATCTCTTCCGGAGTTATCCCGTTTACCCTCAGGGCTTCCAGCATAGCTTCACGAGTGGTTCCATCTGCCCCGTTAAGAGTCATCGAGAGTGCATATGAAATGCTTAAGGGAGAAATGATGATATTCTTTTCGCTGCCTTCATTTTCCTCAACCTTCCTGAAAATATCAAAAGCAAATGAATTCTCTGATTCAATAAGTGCGACCTGTTCTTCAGTAAGATCAATTTCGACAGGATCTGAGGGAAACACATCATCCGGAGTTTTGGTGCATTTCATAAATATAAAGGCTATTGAAAAAAAGATTATAGCGGATGTTATTATATTCTTTTTCATATGCTTAGTTTTTTAGGACTCTAATAAACGTCCAAAAATTATGCCATGTTACTAAGCTTTCTTCCTGGGCTTCTTTGAAGTTTCAATATAAGCTTTAAGATAGATCAGCGATACTACAACAAATGTCATTCCCAGAGTGAGCAGCATGAGAAAAACGACTATCGTTGGCATTTCCGGATCCGGCAGAGGGTGGGCGAGCCTGTAAATATAGCCGATAATGGTATAGATGACAATCATGATGGAAAGCACGAGGCTGAAAATAATTGTCGTACCGTCAAATATCCTGGTTGTTTTGTAGAATTTTGTCTTTTTAAAGCGGACATATGAAGCCCGGGCGTATGCGCGCGCGCGTTGTTTTGACCTGTCCTGCCTGTACTTTTTCCAGTTATCCATTGCCTGCCTGTAAGCCTCATCATTGGCAGTGATCCTTTCATGGTTGGCAATCAGGAATTCATAGGCTTCGGTGGCAAGAATAAATTTATCCCTCGCTTCGGGGGAAGGATTGATATCAGGATGGTACAGCCGTGCTTTTTGACGATATGCTTTCTTTATATCGTTAACCGATGAGCTGAACGGTAAGCCGAGGATCTGGTAATAGTCTGATATTGTCATTTATGCCGGGCATCGGTTCAATGACAAAAGTAGTGATTTATTTCACTATGCCGGTGAAACCCATGAAGGCAAGTGCAAGTATCCCGGCGATTACCAATGAAACAGGCACTCCTTTCATACCTTTGGGAACATTTACAAGCTCAAGCTGTTCCCTTATACCGGCAAGGATTATCAAAGCAAGTCCGAATCCGATTGCGGTTGAAGCTCCATAGACAACTCCTTCAAGGAGATTGTATTCTTTTTTGATAACCAGGAGGGCGACGCCGAGAACAGCACAGTTGGTTGTGATCAGTGGCAGGAATATCCCGAGAGCCTGGTATAGAGGCTGGCTGATCTTTTTAAGGATTATCTCAACCATCTGAACAAGAGCTGCTATGACGAGAATAAAAGTTATCGTTTGCATGAAGCCAATGCCCAATTTATCAAGGACATAGGTCTGAATCAGATAAGTGGCTATTGTTGCAAGAACAATTACGAATGTGACCGCTCCTGCCATACCCAGGGCTGTATTGACTTTGTTTGATACTCCCAGGAACGGACATACTCCCAGGAACTGGGCAAGTACGACATTGTTGATCAGGACAGCGGATATTATTATAAGTATATATTCCATTTCAGTATCTGATTATGTTCTTCTGATCCTGTTTATAAGTGCTATCATATATCCAAGTACAATAAATGCTCCCGGTGCCAGAACAAATACGAGCACACCGTCACCCTGGATGAATTTGTAACCGAATATCGATCCGCTTCCCACAATTTCGCGGAATGCTCCCAATATCCCGAGAGCCATGGTAAATCCAAGTCCCATCCCCGCGCCATCAATGAATGATGACCATACACTGTTCTTGCTGGCATAAGCTTCGGCACGGCCGAGAATGATACAGTTGACAACGATCAGGGGTATGAATATCCCAAGTGCCTCATATAAAGCAGGCACATATGCCTGCATCAGCAGATCAACTATTGTCACAAAAGAAGCAATCACAACTATGAAAGCAGGTATCCTTACCTTCTCGGGGATCACATTTGCAAGGAGAGAAATGACAACATTTGAACCGATAAGAACAAATGTTGTAGCAATACCCATTCCCATTCCGTTAAGTGCCGAAGATGTTGTGGCAAGGGTAGGACATGTGCCCAGCACAAGCACAAGGATGGGATTTTCCTTGAAGAAGCCTTTTGTAAAGTTTTGCAGCTGATTCATTTTAAACCTCCTTTCTGAAGGGTGTTATATGCACGCTGTACAGCATCGCAAAATGCCCTGGAGCTGATAGTCGCAGCGGTAATGGCATCTACTGGTCCATCGTCTTTCTTTACTTTTAGCTGAAAATCAGCAGGATTCATGCCGTTGAACTGATCTTTAAATTCCGGATCGGCCATTTTGGTTCCGAGTCCGGGTGTCTCTTTCTGTGAAAGAACAGTAATATTGATGATTGTCCCGTCAGGCATAAATCCTGCCATAAGTCCGATGTAACCGCTGAAGCCAGCATTTGTATAGGTATTAACCGCATAACCTGTTAATTTACCGTCTTTTTTTGCCGGATATATTTCCAGACTGTCGCCTTCCCCGGTCGGCAGACGGAACATTTCCTCATCCGGATTGTTGTTGAAATCAGGTACAACCTGTTTAATTGCTTCCAGCTTCTTGTTCAGGATCGAGAGCTCAATCGGCTCCTTTGTCAGTTCATATACAAAGCCAAGACATGCCGATGCTACCAGTGAAATCAGGGTAAGCGACAGGACCATGTTCTTCAGTGTCGATTCGGTCTTAGCCATTTTTCACCTCCTCGCCAAATCTTTTAGGTTTTATATAAGCGTTCATAAGCGGCACAAATGCATTCATAATCAGTATAGCGAAGGAGACTCCTTCGGGATAAGCACCCCATACCCTGATAATCACGGTTAGTATTCCTATTCCGCATCCGTAAATGATCATCGATTTGGGATTCATCGGCGAGGTTACATAATCCGTTGCCATGAATATCGCTCCCAGCAGAACACCTCCTGCAAGCAGATGGAAAAGCGGATTCGCATTCTTCTCCGGATCTGTCAGCCACAGGATAGTAGTAAAGATCACCAGGCTGCCAATGACGGATACCGGAATATGCCAGGTGATGATCTTCTTATACAGGAGCCATATGAATCCTATCAGTAGAGCAACAGCTGCAACTTCTCCCATGGATCCTCCCATATTCCCCAGGAACATCTGGGCGGGAGCGGGGATCTGAGAAATCAGCTGCTGCATAGGTTCACCATTCTTAAGTCCCTCTTTAACTATTGCCAGAGGTGTGGCCCCTGTAACCGCATCGGCATAGCCTGTTGCAAACCCTTTCGGGACCGGCCAGCTTGTCATCTGAACTGGAAACGATATCAGCATGAAGACACGTCCTACAAGAGCAGGGTTGAAGGGGTTGTTCCCGAGTCCTCCAAATGTCATTTTTGCTATTGCAATTGAAACAAATGCGCCGATGATCGTAATGAAAACCGGAAGATTTGATGGCACATTGAAAGCCAGAAGTATTCCTGTTACAAGAGCTGATCCGTCTGTGATCGTTACCGGCTTCCTGAAGATGAACCTCTGAATAAGATACTCAAACAGAAGACATGAAGCAACAGATGTTGCTGTAACGATTACTGCACCCCAGCCGAAATAGAAGATTGATGTAAACAGCGCAGGCAGGAGCGCCACAACTACACCGAGCATCAGCTTTTGTGTGGTCTCTTTCCCGTGAGCGTGAGGTGAAAGTGATACGTTTAATAAGCTGCTCATATACCTTTAGTATGGATATTATTGTTTTGAAACCCTTTCACGGGACATCTTAATTACTGTTGATTTACCAAGCCTTATATAATCCAGCAGCGGTCTGCTGGCAGGGCATGTATAGCTGCATGATCCGCACTCCATGCAATCTGTGATTCTCTCTTTTTCAGCTCTTTCAAATAATCCTTTTTCAGAAAGAGTCATCAGAAGGAACGGTTCAAGGTTCAATGCACAGGACCGGGTGCATTTGGCGCACCTGATGCAGGGCATCGATTCTTTTCTTTCTGATTCGGCAGCAGGGAACAGGATGATTCCCGATGTTCCTTTGACCACCGGAATATCAGTACTGCTAAGGGCTTTACCCATCATAGGACCTCCTGATACTATCTTACCGGTATCTTCAGGCATCCCCCCTGCGGCAGCGATGAGATCCCTGACAGGGGTTCCTATCCTGACAAAATAATTGCCCGGCTTTGCAACCGATTTACCTGTTATTGTAACAACTCTTTCAAACAGGGGCTTATTCTTCTGAACTGCTTCATATACTGCAAAAGCAGTACCCACGTTATGTACCACCGTATTTACATCAAGCGGAAGTCTGCCAGACGGGACTTCCCTGTTTATCAAAGCTTTAATAAGTTGTTTTTCAGCTCCCTGCGGATATTTAACTTTAAGAGCATGTACCGTTATACCCTGGAATGCTGTTGCCAGCTTTGTCATGTGAGCGATTGCATCAGGTTTGTTATACTCGATGCCTATCATTGCCCTGCTTACTTTAAGAGCCTTCATCAGGATTGACACACCTATCAGTATCTCTTCACCTCTTTCCAGCATCAGGCGGTGGTCTGAAGTAAGGTATGGTTCACATTCCACACCGTTTATGAGAAGCACATCGCATTTTTTACCTGCCGGCACAGTGAGCTTTACATGCGAAGGGAATGTTGCTCCTCCAAGTCCGACGATCCCTGATTCAAGGCATTTCCTGATTATCTCTTCAGACGAGAGCTTAATATCAGTAAGTATTTCACCACTCCTGTCAATGGTTTCAATCCATTCATCTCCTTCGACCGTTATAAATACTGCTGTCTGCCGGTATCCGGTTGAATCCAGAATGGTATCAATTTTACTTACTTTTCCGGAGACCGAAGAGTGGATATTTGATGATACGAATCCTTTGCTCCGGGCAATTACCTGCCCGGTTTTGACCTTCTCATCCTTGTTTACGTTTACCATAGCGGGAGCGCCGATATGCTGGGAAACAGGTATTGCAACACCTGCCGGGATGGGAAGATTCTGAATTTCGCTGCCGGAAGTTAATTTGTTCTCGGGTGGGTGCACGCCTCCTATGGGAAATGTTTTCAACACTGCTTTGTTTTTAATTTGACATCCGGTTCATACTGTTTTGGTCTCAACCTGTTCTTCAACCTTTGGCTTCCTCGGCGGGAAATTGAACTCCAGTATTGAGCCTGTCGGACATTCCGTGACGCACTTCCTGCAGAATGTACACTTGAAGGCATCAATATATGCCAGGTTATTTTCAATAGTGATCGCACCGAATTCGCATACATTGAAACACTTGCTGCATGCAATGCATGCAACCTTGCAGGCTCTTCTCGCAGGTCCTCCCTTGTCGCAGTTTGAGCATGCCACATACAGCTTGCGGTCCTTTTTGGCTTTTTTACGCAGTTCAAGAAGATGCCGGGGACATGCTTTCACACATGCTCCGCAAGCAACGCACTTGTCATCAATTACAACAGGCAGTCCTGTTGCAGGATCCATGTACATTGCATCAAATTTACATGCCCTGACGCAGTCACCGTAACTCAGGCATCCGTAGCTGCAGTCTGTTTCACCGAGGTAAAGACTGTGTGCCATCCGGCAATCAGGTACACCGTCATATTTTGAGGTATGAGGCCGGAACTCCGGCGATCCGTTGCACATCAGAACTGCGACCAGGGGATCAACCGCTACCGCTTCCTTCCCGAGTATCTTTGCCACTTCTCCCATGACAGTTGCTCCGCCGACAGGACAATTCAGCCCTTCAAAAGATCCGGCTTTGACAAGCGCCTCCGCAAAATTCCGGCAGCCTGCGAAACCACAGCCGCCACAGTTGGCGGCAGGCAGAGCAGCCTGCACCTCATCAATCCTTGGATCCTCAAAAATCTTGAATTTCTGTGCTATAAAATAAAGTATTACCGCAAATACAAGAGCAAGCAGGCTGAGTGTTATTATTGTTATGGGAATAGTAAGACTCATTTATAGGGCTTTAATAGTAAATGTAAATTTCCTGTTTATCCGTTTCCTGAAATAATACAGAAAGAGGTAATATGGCACCAGAACAGCCATAGAACCAATACCGGCAGTCAGTTCAGGTACAGAGAGTAATGCAAGTATTATAAGCATGGCTACAACCAGTATCAATGGCAATACGTAACCAAGAAAAACTGCAGTATAGCCTGATGACTGTTCCATGAGAACCCTGACACTCTCCCCGGGAGTAACCTTATAAATACCTGGAATCTCAACGATCTTTTCTTTCCTTCCAGATAATGAACATATCCCTTCCGCATGACATCCCGAACAAGACGATGATGATATAATGCTTACAGTAACAGATTCTTCGTCTGAACTTCTGACGATACCTTCGTGTTCTATGCTCCCTGTGTTTCCCGACATTTCTACTGCTGAAAAGGAATTGTAAAGCTGCAAAATTATAAATCCGGTGAATAACAGATAATGTTTTTTATCAGCATTTGTAATGCTTCTACAATTTATTCTTATTATAAATAAAAACTCAACTAATATTGCTCCACGACTGGCGTTTGCTGAAAAGACGTCTGAGTCCTTCCCTGAGAATGAGATTCTGGTCATTCTCAAGAATCGGATCTTTTGTAAGGATCTCTTCAGCTATATTCCTTACATATTCAATCAATTGTCCGTCTTTTGCCAGGTCCGATATCTTCAGGTCAAAGGGGATTCCGCTCTGCATGGTTCCTTCAATATCGCCCGGACCTCTCAACTGCAGATCAATTTCAGCTATCTCAAAACCATCATTGGTACTGACCATTACCTCCAGTCTTCTTGAAGCCTCTCTTGAGATTTTTCCCGAACTCATCAAAATGCAAAATGACTGATCAGCTCCTCTTCCAACCCTGCCTCTCAGCTGGTGAAGCTGTGACAACCCGAACCTCTCTGCGCTTTCTATGACCATTACAGAGGCATTCGGAATGTCAACACCTACCTCAATGACCGTTGTGGCAATAAGGAGATGTGCGTGTCCTTCCCTGAACAGCCTCATTGATTCTTCCTTGACTGAAGGCGTCATCTTTCCATGCACCACACTTATGCAGTATTTTGGCGGAGGAAATTCCCTTGAGACTGTGTCCCATCCGTCTTCAAGATCCTTATAATCCATTTTTTCAGATTCCTGGATCAACGGATATACTATATAGACCTGGCGTCCTTCAGAGATCTGGCTTCTTAGAAAGCCGAATACCTTATTCCTCTCAGAATCAAAATAATGCATTGTTTTGACCGGAATCCTTCCCGGAGGGAGCTCATCTATCACTGATACATCAAGGTCGCCGTAAAGTGTCATTGCGAGGGTTCTTGGAATTGGGGTTGCCGTCATCACCAGTATATGGGGCGGATTAAAGCTCTTCTGCCACAGTCTGGCCCTCTGTTCAACCCCGAACCTGTGCTGCTCATCAATTATTACAAGTCCGAGATTGGCGAACTTTACGTTTTCCTCGATAAGGGCATGGGTGCCGATAAGTATATTAAGCGACTTATCAAGAAGTGACTCGCTTATATCCTTTCGGAGTGATCTTTTTGATGATCCTGTCAGGAGCCTGACTTTGACATTGATACCTTCAAGCATTTTAGCTATCGTATCGTAATGCTGGCCGGCAAGGATCTCAGTCGGTGCCATAATGCATGCCTGGTAACCGTTATCTATCGCAATGAGCATGCTCATCAGCGCTACAAGTGTCTTTCCGCTGCCAACGTCGCCTTGCAGAAGGCGGTTCATCTGTTTTCCTGATCCCAGGTCTTTCCGGATCTCCCTGATAACCCTTTTCTGGGCTTCAGTCAGGGTAAAAGGAAGGTTATTGAAATAGAAATTATTGAACTTTTCACCAACGCTTGAGAAGACAAATCCTTTGAACTTCCTTGATCGGTTATTCCTGAATCTGAGCAGATTGAGCTGTATATAAAAGAGCTCCTCAAACTTAAGGCGATACCTTGCTTTTTCGAGCTCAGCAGGATTAGATGGAAAATGTATTTTCTGAAGGGACTGGTGAATATCCATGAGCTTATATTTCGTAACAATGCCTTCAGGCAATGTCTCAGGAAATTTGAATGTGATCTGTTTGAACAGGTTCCCGATCAGTTTGCTCAGCGCCTTTGAGGTGAGAAAATGATTCTTCAGATTCTCGGTAGTGCTGTACTGAGCCTGAAGTGCCGAGCTCATTCTTTCTGCAACCTTGCTGGATGCTTCAATCTCAGGATGAATGATGTTTATAGTGCCGTTAAAAACTGTGGGCTTTCCAAAGACAATAAACTCCACTCCGGGAGGATAGCTTCCTGTTATCCATTTCCCTCCTTTAAACCATACAAGCTTTATGGTTCCTGTATCATCCTGGAAATCGGCAATAAGTCTTTTGGCTCCCTTGTAGCCTTCAGTAGAATATCCCTTTATGATCCCTTTTGCCTGTACATAGGGGAGATCAGGATCGAGTTCTGCTATCTTGTAGAATCTGGTTCTGTCAACATATTTATAGGGGAAATAATAGAGCAGGTCATGATAGGTGAAAATGTTCAGTTCCTTGTTCAGAAGCTCAGCCCTTTTAGGACCAACCCCTGTCAGATATTTGATATTTGTCTCAAAAAATTCCTGCATCAGCTGTTCCGGCAAGATTGTTTAGATGCTAAACTATTTAAGTGCAAAAAAGATAGCCGAAAATACGTATTTTTGGAGACCTTACCTAAAGATATTTTCAGCAACCGGATGAATTTCTTCAGGATTAAATACCTCAGATATCTTCTCTTTTCGCGGCACAGGAGCGGGCATGGCATTCACAGTCCCTTTCTTTTTGATCTTGTATCAAGGGTGTTCAGGAATAAAACTGATCATCATGTTGTCTTAATGATTGAGAACATAAGGAAGAAGAATATCTCCGACGACAGGATCATTTCAGTAACCGATCTTGGAGCAGGATCATCAAGAATGAAAAGCAGCAGTAGAAAAGTGTCAGATATTGTCAGATGCTCAGCAGTCCCTGAAAAATATGGAATCCTTTTATGGCGGATGGCAAAGGAGTCCGGACATCGGGATATTGTGGAGCTTGGCACCTCGGCGGGTATAAGCACAATGTACCTTGCATGCGGATCACCTGATTCAGCGGTTTATACAATTGAAGGATGTCAGGCTACAGCTGAAATTGCCGGGGAGAACTTTAAAATGGCCGGAATAAAGAACATAACGCTTCTGACAGGATCATTTGATGATAATTTGCCGGAACTGAGTGAAAAACAGGTAAGACCCGGACTCGTATTCATTGACGGCAATCACAGAAAAGAACCTACAGTAAGGTATTTCATGCAGATGGCAGACATTTCAGATAAAGAAACCGTGATAATCATTGATGATATTCATTATTCCGGAGAGATGGAAGAAGCGTGGTTGGCAATCAAAAAACATGAAAGAGTTTCTCTTACGGTGGATATTTTCAGGATGGGTTTTGTGTTCTTCAGGGAAGGGATGAATCGCTTTGACTATGTAATAAGGTATTAACAAAAATTAAGACGTTATAATTTCGTAATTGACTAAATTAATCTAATTTCGGACATTCAAATTT
>CAZGGZ010000047.1:0-15093 GCA_964525415.1 uncultured Rikenellaceae bacterium
TGGTTATTTTTTCTCTGGCTGCTTCAGCTCAGTCGACCAAGGAGATGAAGGAGATTTTCGCCCAGGCCGAATCCTATTACCTCTACGAAGAATATGAACTGGCAAACCAGCTTTATATACTTCTGGAAAATCCTGAAAATCTTAATGTTATTTATAAAATCGGCACATGCTACCTGAATATTCCTGACGAAAAGGAGAAGGCCATTCCATACCTTGAGGCAGCTGTAAAAAATGCCACTTACGATGCAAAATCAGGCTCCTTCAAGGAAAAGAGGGCTCCGCTCGATACTTATTTCTACCTGGCGAGAGCTTATCTCATAAATAATGATATGGAAAAAGGGCTCAATACACTTCAGAACTTCAGGAGCCTGGCAAAAGAGACTGAAGGGAAAGGCGGTATGGAGAACCTTGATTTTGTTGATCAGCAGATACAGGCATGCAAGGCTGCAATGGGATTCATGGATAAGCCGGTGACAGTAAGCAAAAAATTACTCGGCACTGATTTCAGTCTGGGATCAATGAATGAGAATCCTGCGGTTAGTCATGATGGAAATACAATAGTGTTCACAGAACGCAGGGGATTGATAAATGTAATCCTGTTCTCAAAGAAAATAAGAGGTAAATGGCAGACCCCGGTGGAAATAACAACTGAGCTGAATGCCGGAGAGGATTGTTCATCCTGTTCACTTAACATGGACGGGTCAGAGCTTTTCCTGTACAAGAATGATAATTTTGACGGCAATATTTATACCTCAAAATATGTAAATGACCGATGGACTCCTATCGTCAAACTGAACAGGAATATCAATACAAAATTCTACGAATCACACGCATCAGTATCTGCCGATGGCAACAAACTGTACTTCACAAGCAACAGGGAGGGGGGTCAGGGCGGACTGGATATATATGTCTCTGAAAAAGATGCATCGGGTGACTGGGGATTGCCTGTCAATCTTGGTCCTGAGGTAAATACAATGTACAATGAGGATAATCCTTTCATAATCCAGGCTGACTCAGTTCTCTATTTCTGTTCTGAGGGACACAATTCAATGGGGGGATATGATAATTTCTGGAGCGGGAGACTCAACAACAAATGGCAGACACCGGTGAACCTCGGATTCCCGATAAATACTACTGATGACGATAAGTTCTTCCAGCCCTCAAATAACGGGATGAACGCTTTCTATTCCATGAAGACGGATTACAAGAAAAGAGAAATTTTTTATCTTGGACTCGGCGGACTTGATGTTAACCAGACCTATGAGATAGCAGGCAGGTTCATGCTGAACGACACAGTACTGGCTCCGGGCAAAAACTATAAGATCAGTATACTGAATAGAAAATCCGGGGACACGCTGTATAAAACAACTCCGGATATCAAAACCGGTTTATACCGCATAAGCATTGCACCGGGCGAGTTTAAGGCTTTGTATTCCGCTGACGGATATTTCACATCTGACGTTGATACAACCGTAATCCGTGACAATCCAATTCTCATAGTCAATATTGATGTGATGCTGAGGAGAGATTCATCACTGATTACACCAGTCATTTATGAGAAGATAAATCTTAGCGAGATACCGGTTGTTGCTGAAATTGATTCCAGCATACTTATCAGGAATATGCATGTTGATGATCTTGGTAATGCAAATGTTGCTGATTCAGATGTACTTTACTATACCGTTCAGGTTATGGCTCTCTATAATCCTGTGGATGTCAGCTATTTTAAATACATTACCGATATGAAGGTAATGTACAACGAGGCTGACAGGTTCTACAGGTATACTTCAGGTCAGTTTGCGACCCGGGAAGAAGCCGCTGTCTGGAGACTGGCATTGATTAGAAGGGGATATCCCGATCAGATCTTCATCAAAAAAGTTTCAAAATAATGAACCGTCTTACAGTATGTTTAATCCTCATTATTCTTTTAAACGGATTATTGACTCCTCTCCTCTCTCAGGGACCTGACAAAAAGGATTTTATCAGGTCGGTGCAGGAAGCTGATATCTTATTCTACTATGACCAGGATTATGAAAAGGCAGCTGTGTTATATGAAAAGATACACAAATCTTTTCCTGACAACTGCAATATAGCTGCCAAGCTTGGCATATGCTATCTGAATATTGACGGCAGGAAGCAGGAAGCTTTATCGCTTCTTAAATCAGCTTCAGTGAATATTGTTGCCAGCGATAAGGAATATGTGGAATACGGTGAAAAAGCTCCGCTTGATACATATCTTTACCTGGCAGTGGCATATCACAAGAACGACAGCCTTGAAAAAGCTGTTTTTCTTTTTAATGAAGCAAAACAAAAGCTGGGTAAAACCGAGATTTTCAGGGCAGGATATCTGGATAAGCAGATCCGAGACTGCATGTACGCTATGGAGATGAAGAAAAAACCTGTGACTGTAATTCCGCAATTATTTGTTCCATGGCTTGCAAAATACTCCGGAGCCTCCAACCCGGTAATATCCGGAAACGACTCAGTATTTGTCTTTACCCAGAAGAGTGAAGGCAGGACACGTATCTTTTGCTCCTATAAAATAGAAGACTGGGGCGCACCTGTTGACATCACACGACAGCTCGGGGGATACGACAGGTTCTATTCAAATTCAATAACAGGCGATGGAACTCTGCTGGTTCTATATATGGATGATGGCGGCGACGGGAACCTATATTTCAGCGAGAGAAAAGGAACAACCTGGAGCAGGGCAAGAGGAGCCGGCAGGATCATCAATTCCATTTACTGGGAATCTCATGGATTCATTTCACCTGACGGAAAAACTCTCTATTTTTCAAGCAACAGGGCCGGCGGAGAGGGCGAACTCGATATATGGTCAGCAACCAAGAATAATGATGGTTCCTGGAAGCAGCCAGTTAACCTGGGCAATACGATCAACACACCATATGATGAGGATACTCCTTTTTTTGATCCTGACTCTGGAATCTTATTATTCAGTACTAAAGGACATATAAGCATGGGCGGTTATGACTTGTTCAGGTCGACACTTAATAATGGCAGCTGGACAAATCCCGTCGGGATTCCATTTGCATTCAACACAGTTCTGGATAACACTTTTTTTGCACCTGACAAAAATTCCTCAGGGTTTGTAACAAGTCTTTATAATGACCAGGATGGTTCAAGAAACATCTATACAGTTGCCGCACGGGATCCTGCGGAAGAAATCACAACGGCGGAAGTTACAGTTTCTCTGGGTGATGGAATGAAACAGGATCCCGGGAAGATCGCTGTCAGGCTTACCGACCTTGAAAGAGCTTCATCACCAAGATCAATAGAGGCAAATATAAACGGCAATTTTAAATTCGACATTGTACCAGGAGATTATCAGTTAGATATTAGTTATCCGGGATATAAATCCGATTCAAGGATTGTGAATCTTCCTCTCTATAACCTGAGTCATTACATGCTTGTAAGCTCAACACTGATACCTGAAGAGGTCGCTGACGGAAAATTCCTTGCAATAAAGAATATTCTTTTCGCATTTAACAGTTCTGAACTGGATTCACGGGCCGTACAGGTTCTTGAAGAAATGAAATCAGTCCTTATCGCTAATCCCGAACTTAAAATAGAAGTTGCAGGTTATACTGATGCATTGGGAGCAACAGATTACAATCTTAAGCTTGCATCTAAAAGAGGCAAGGCTGTTGTTGACTACCTTTCATCACAAGCTATTCCTGCATCGCGTTTTGCCGCTAAAGCATTTGGAGAATCTGATTTTATTGCTGTCAATACCAATGAGGATGGTACTGATAATCCGGAAGGCAGAAAATATAACAGGAGAGTTGAATTCGGAATTGTAGATCCGCAGACAGGAGTTACAATAAGCCAGGACACCTATACACCGGAACATCTGAGGATGCCATCCTCGATGAAATACAGCGTGGTCCTTATAAAATCTGCGAAAAAACTGCCTGAAGAGAGCTTCAGTAAATTAAGCCTTGGAGGCAGGCTGTTTTTGAGATCCATTGAATCCGATTCCTTGTCTGTTTACGCAGTTGGAGTTTTCTATAACCGGCCGGATGCGATCAAATACCTTGGATATGTCAGGGAAATCGGATATAATGAAGCATACGTCATTAATCAATATGACCTGAATGATGAAGCAAAGACTCTCTCAAAACGCAACATCATTGTCAGCCTGGCAACCGGGAAAAGAATATATACAATACAGATGCTGGTTGCAAAATCACCAGTCAGCATGGATCTTTTCAGGGATATGAAAGGTGTGAGGGAAATACTTGATGATGATGGCTTATATAGATACGTGCTCGGAGAATATGAAAACATGTCACAGGCGCAGGAAGCTATTAAACCTGTCTTAGAGGCAGGATTCAAGGATGCAATTATCAGGGAGCTTAACTCTATGATAATAGAATAATCCAGAATAATGAGACGCCCGCCAATAATAATTCTGATTGTAATTTACTCATTGACCGGATTTACCTCACTTTTCTCACAGGATGTAACCAAAAAAGAATTCATAAGATCGGTTCAGAATGCAGACATATCTTTTTATTTTGACGAAGATTACGAAAAAGCTGCAAGTATATATGAGCCCCTGCTGAAGGCATATCCTGACAATTCCAATATTGCAGCCAAACTTGGAATCTGTTATTTCAACATTGAAGGGAAAAAGAGGGATGCTCTCCGGCTTCTTAAAATTGCCTCAAACAATGTTGTAAGTCAGGATAAGGATTACATTGAGTATGGAGAAAAAGCCCCAACGGATACTTACAAGTACCTGGCTGTTGCGTATCATATCAATGACAGTCTGGATAAAGCTCTTGCACTTTTTAATGACATAAAACAGAAACTGGGTAAAAACGAAATCACCCTGGAAGAGTATTTCGACTTACAAATCCGCGATTGCAGCTATGCCAGGGAAATGAAAAAGAGGCCTTTGACGATTCTTTCAGAGTTGTTTGTTCCATGGCTGAAAGATTACCCGGGAGCCTGTAATCCTGTCATTTCCAAAAACAACTCAGTATTTGTTTTCACGCAGAAAATTAAAGGCAAGACACGAATTTTATGTTCCTACAAAAATAAAGACTGGAGCACTCCGGCAGACATAACACGGCCGCTGGGGGGATATGACAGATTCTATTCAAATTCAATTACAGGTGATGGCAAACTCCTTATCCTGTATATGGATGACGGTGGTGACGGCAACCTGTATTTCAGCCAGAGAACGGATACTGCCTGGACCAGGATAAAAGGCCTGGGAAAGAATATCAATTCAATTTACTGGGAATCGCATGGTTTTATCACACCTGACGGAGAAATACTCTATTTTTCCAGCAACAGACCCGACGGGGAAGGTGAACTGGATATCTGGTCATCAACAAAAATGGATGATGGCTCATGGGACAAACCGGTTAACCTGGGAAACATTATCAATACACCATACAATGAGGATACTCCTTTCTATGACCCTGCCTCCAACGCATTGATATTCAGCTCCGAAGGACATATCAGCATGGGCGGTTACGATGTGTTCAGGTCTGTGCTTAAATATGACTACTGGACAAATCCTGTCGGAATGCCTTTTGCATTTAACACTACTGAGAATAACACTTTTTTTATTCTGAATAATGATGCCCCGGGATTTGTAGCAAGCCTGTATGATGAGTCTGATAGTTCAAGAAACATTTATGCAATTGTTGCGCGTGACCCCGCTGATGAGATTACATTGCTGGAAGGATACATTTCACTTGGAGACGGTACGAAACCGGACCCGGAAAAGGTATCAGTACGGCTTACAGATATTAAAAAAGCAACCGCTGTTAATTCTTTAACAGTAGATACGGAGGACAGATTCAGAGCGGATATCAAACCGGGTGATTATCTGATATATATCAACTATCCCGGATATAAAACTGATACGATAAAACTCAACCTTCCGCTTTATTTCCTCAACCGCTATGTTCAGGTCCGGTCAATACTGATCCCTGAAGAAGTGGCAGGAGGTAAATACCTGGCATTTAAAAATATAATGTTCGCGTTCAACAGCTCTGAACTCGATTCCCTGGCTCTGAAAAACCTTGAAGAAATAAAAGCAGTGCTTATTTCAAATCCCGAACTTATAATCGAAATTGCAGGATACACTGATGCGAAAGGGCCTTCAGAGTATAATTTCATCCTGTCCAGAAAAAGAGTCAGTGCGGTAACAGAATATCTAACATCAGGAGGGATCCCTGTTTCACGCTTTGTAAGGAAAGCATTCGGTGAATCAAATTTCGTTGCCGTTAACACAAATAACGACGGATCAGATAATCCTGAAGGCAGAAAATATAACAGGCGGGTTGCATTCGGGATCATTGATCCTCAGACGGGAGTCACACTAAGGAAGGATGTATATACTCCTGAGCATCTAAGACTTCCTTCTTCAATGAAATACAGTATTGTTTTGACAAAATCTGTCAAAAAGCTTCCGGAAGAACACTTCAGTGTCTTAAGCCTGGGAGGAAGGCTTTTCATGAGAACCGTAGAATCTGACTCACTATCGCTTTATGTACCTGGCGTGTTTTTTAACAGGTCAGATGCTGTTAAATACCTTGGCTATGCCAGGGAGAAGGGATTTAAAGAAGCATATATCATTAATCAATATGAACTCGATGGTAACGCAAAATACCTGTACAGCCGGATACCGGTTATAAGCAGTACAACCGGGAAAAAGACTTACACTATCCAGGTTAAAGCCGCAAGATCTCCCGTTAATATGAATACCTTTAAAGATATACAGGGCATAAGGGAGTTATCCGGCAACGATGGTTACTACAGGTACATAACCGGTGAATACAAAACTATTTCTGAAGCAAAAAATGCTTTAAAAACCCTGCAAGCTGCAGGATTCAACGATGCCTTTATAAGGGAACTCAACCTGCTGATAGATAAATAACTGAAATAAATTCACTGTTGAAATATGAAGCTGGATAAGATAAACCTCAGAGCCCTTGAACCGGAAGATCTTGAACTGCTGTATGAATGGGAGAATAACAGTACTTACTGGACGATAAGCAATACAGTAACACCATTCTCAAAATATACCCTTAAGAGATATATGGAAAACTCCCATAAGAGTATATATGAAACCGGTCAGCTCAGGCTGATGATTGAACTCATCGAGGAAAAGAAAACTATAGGCACCATTGATATATTTGATTTTGATCCTTTCCATAAAAGGGCCGGACTTGGTATCCTGATAGCCGATGAGAACCAGCGCAGGAAAGGATATGCGTCCATGGCTCTCAAATGCCTGATCGAATATTGTTTCAAAACATTGCAGCTCCACCAGCTTTACTGCAACATACTGGCTAATAATTGCGAGAGCATGGACCTGTTCAGGAAACAGGGATTCATCCAGACAGGAACCAAGAAGGAATGGGTCAAAACTTCAGACGGATACCTCGATGAATTTATGTTCCAGCTTATAGATGAAAACAAATAACATATTATTCCTGTACTCTTGTGTCCCTGTATTCTCCCTTGAAATAGTTGATGCCTATTGCATCGTACCTCGTCTTCAGAACCTCGAGGCGGGCGCGGAATTCAGCGAAATCCTTAATTCTCTCAGGAACCCAGCCGAGTTCTGAAACAGCAAACATCCTCGGATAGGCCATATATTCCATTTGTTCCGGGGTATTCAGGTATTCCGACCACAGGTTTCCCTGAACTCCAAGTATATGCTTCTGCTCTTCAGATGTAAGCTCCTCAGGCATAGGATTGAATGAATAAACCTTCCCGAGAGGCAGATAACCTCCTATTGCCAGCGGTTCTCCCTCAGGTTCGGTCTGGTAATAATCAAGATAAACATATGTGGATGGTGTCATAATCACATCATGTTTCTGCCTGGCAGCTGCAATTCCTCCTGATGTTCCGCGCCACGACATTACAGTTGCCTCAGGGGCAAGACCGCCTTCCAGAATCTCATCCCAGCCTATTATTTTATGTCCTTTTGAAAGGACAAACTTCTCTATCCTCTGAATGAAATAGCTCTGAAGTTCATGCTCATCCTTTAATCCTTCCTCCTTCATTCTTTTCTGGCAGAGAGGACATTTTTCCCAGCGGGTTTTCGGACATTCATCGCCTCCAATATGAATATACTTCGAGGGGAACAACTCAAAAACTTCGCTAAGCACACCTTCCAGGAATTTAAAAGTCTCCTCTTTACCTGCGCAGTAAACATCATCGAAAACGCCCCATCTGGTCTGGACCTCATATGGGCCTCCTGTACAGCCAAGTTCAGGATAAGATGCAAGTGCAGCCAATGCATGACCTGGCATCTCTATCTCAGGGATCACAGTAATGAACTTTGATGCAGCATATGCCACAATCTCCTTCACCTCATCCTGTGTATAAAATCCGCCATAAGTCTTCCCGTCATAAGTGTATGGTCTTTTGCCTCCGTGTCCGACCAGTGTTTCCTTCCTGAATGCCCCGATCTCTGTCAGTTTTGGATACTTTTTGATTTCAATCCTCCACCCCTGGTCCTCTGTAAGATGCCAGTGGAATTTGTTCATCTTATGGAGGGCGATCATATCAATGTATCTCTTGATATATGCTATCGGGAACATATGACGTCCGACATCAAGGTGCATACCCCTGTAACCGAACCTGGGCTCATCTTTTATTTCACAGGCAGGTACCGAGAGCACAAGCCCTTCAACCACCAACGGGCTTTCAACTTCAACAGGCATAAGCTGTCTCAGTGTCTGAACTCCATAGAACAGTCCGACAGTTGATTTTGCCTTGATAATTACATTCTTTGGCGTTATAGTCAGCAGGTACCCTTCTTCATTTTCAACCGCATCGTCAAGAGCCATGAATACTGAGTGTTTTGCAGGCTTCTTCCCTTCCTCAACCGGCAGATCAATTCCGGTGGGATTCCTTACAAGACCTGCCAGACAGTCAGCTGCCAGCTTCGTTTCATCGTCTGTAACTGAAAGAATGATCTTGCTTTTATCAGTAAAAACGAAATTACCCTCATGTTCAATGATGGAAACAGGCGCAGGAATAATTGCCAGGCTTCTTTCAGCAACCTGTTCAGTTCCTGATTTGCACCCTCCTGCCATCAATATTATACCCATAATAAAATAAAGTGCCTTTTTCATGGATTTCGGTTTTTGGTAAGTAACTATTCAATAAAGTTAATAAACATTTTCACCATTTCAATATAATCCCGATGCCAGAAGACCGCAAGCTGCTGAAATATCGGCGCCTCTCGATTTCCTTACCGACGCAGATATACCGGATATGACCAGCTCGTGCTTGAAAAACATCATTCTTTCATCTGGTGAGGAAATGTTAAGGTCATTTTTTGCAGGATGGTAAGGCATGAGGTTTACCCTTATACCTGTTCCTCTGAGCAAATTCTTCAATCCTTCAAGATGCAGGAGGGTGTCATTAATATCCTTTATCATCACATAAGCAGCGCTGAACCTTCTTTTCTTCTTTGCAGGAAAGGATTTCATAATGCCAATAATTTCATCAACCGGATACAGGGATTCAGCAGGGACTACTTTGATCCTTTCTTCTTTAAAAGGAGAATAGAGGCTTATTGCCAGGTTGCAGGACGATCTTTCAAGAAATTCTGCTATTCCGTGAGTTATCCCGACCGAGGAAACGGTTATATTCCGGGGGCTTAATGCCATACCCCATTCAGCAGTCATTATTTCGCATGCCTTCAGTACATTTTCAAGGTTATCCATCGGTTCTCCCATTCCCATAAAAACGACATGAGTAGGTTTACCGGCTTCCGGAAGACTGATCACCTGGTTTACAATATCTCCTGCTGAGAGGTTACCGTGGAAACCGTACTTTGCTGTAACACAAAAAGGACATCCCATCCTGCAGCCTGACTGTGTGGATACACAGACAGTATTCCTTTTAACATCAGGCATCCAGACTGTTTCATGTTTTTTCCCTTCAGGAGAAATGAAAAGATATTTTATTGTTTTGTCAGCAGATATTTGTGATGATACGGGAGCATAGATTCCTGTTGCAGCATTATCATTCAGAAATATCTTCAGGTTTTTTGTTATCCCCTGTATCTGTGATATACCGGCAATATTTTTCCTGTAAATACTTATGGCAATCCTTGCTGCATGGTTAAAATCATATCCTTCAGCCTTTATGAGTCCGGCTATCTCTGCAACTGTTAGTCCGCAAAGGTTCTTTTTATTCATAATGATCATCTGAATGCAAAAATAATCCGATTATCAATATCTTAGTGATTGATTTACAAAGATGCAAAACCGGGATTCACTATATATTTACTATATCTCCGGAACTGGTAATTCCCGTTTATGCTCTCACTGGATTGCTGACGAAGCCGTGAAGAATGGTCTCAGAACTGTTGTACAGCAGATCGACAGGCTCGAAAATATCAATATGCCGACTGCAGATGAAAAACCTCTTATTGGCTTTGTGTTCCCAACCCATGGATTCAATGCTGCTCCCATAATGCTGAAATTCATTGCAGGATTTCCTGCACATCTCTGCAGGGAGATATTTCTTCTGAATACCCGCGGCTGTCTCAAACTCTATAAGATCTTTGTGCCGGGATTAAGCGGACTGGCGTTATTATTGCCTGCCTTTATGCTGTGGCTTAAAGGGTATAAATGCACCGGGTACAGATCAATAGACATGCCATCCAACTGGGTTCCGCTTCATCCCGGACTCAGAAAGAAAGTTATTGAATCAATCATTGCCAAAGCTGATCCGAATATCAGGGTATATGCAACTAAGATACTGTCAGGGAAAAATGTCTGGAGAGGTTTGTACAGTCTTCCTGCAGATCTTTTAATAAGTCCTGTGGCAGTAGCATATTACATCGGAGGAAGATTCTTCCTGGCAAAGACATTCATAGCAAACAATAAATGCAATAATTGCGGGATCTGCATCAGTGAGTGCCCGACATCATCTATCAGGCTTGTAAATAACCGGCCATACTGGAAACTTACCTGCGAAAGCTGTATGAGATGCCTTAACCATTGTCCGCAGAGGGCTATTGAGGCTGCCCATGGAATGGCAGCTGCTTTTATGATAATCATGAGCGCTGTGAATACCTGGCTGATAGTTTTCCTGATAAATAATCTCAGTATTCAACCTGAAGCATGGTGGTGGAAAATAGTGTCACAATTCATTTCAATAGCTGTAATGGTGGCAGTGGCTGCATTTCTGTACCTGATCATGCATTATGCCATGGGATTCAAGCCATTGAATTACCTTGTAAGGTTTACATCCTTTACTACATTGCCATTCTGGAGAAGATATAAATATCTGAAGAAGAAAAAAAACAACAGTAATCCAGTGAAAATAAACTCAATACCTGAATAAAATGAACCGGATAGCAGTTTTATTAATATGTCCATTTCTTTTGACTGCCTGCGGAAGCAAGGATAAAGGAAAGAACGATAAAAACTTAAAGATCATGATTACAGACAGCACAAACCAGTACGGTTTTAACAGGGAATTCCTGAAGAAATATGTAAATGTGATTGAACTGAAAGAAGGAGCATCTGCGATTGCCCTTATTCCTGACTGGCAGGGCAGAGTAATGACAAGCACAGCCAGTGGTGATGCAGGCTTCAGTTTCGGCTGGATAAACCGTGACCTCATTACATCAGGGAAAATCCAGCCCCATATCAATGCGTTCGGAGGGGAGGAAAGATTATGGCTCGGCCCTGAGGGAGGACAATTCTCCCTGTTCTTCAAGAAGGGTTCCGGTTTTGTCTATGATGACTGGCAAACCCCGGATTATATGGATACCAAACCATTTGAGGCTGTAACCCGGACAGATTCATCGGTGTTGTTTGCCTGTAATGTTGAAACGGAGAATTACAGCGGAACCCGGTTAAAATTCAGGATTGAAAGAAATGTTGTGATCCTTCATGTCAGTGAAACAAAGAAGCAGACCGGGATTGATGTAACGGGAGTAAACAGTGTTGTTTACAGGTCGGACAACACGATTATTAACATGGGAGACAATGAATGGAAAAAGGAAACAGGTCTTATCTCAATATGGATGCTGGGAATGTTCAATCCATCTCCTGCTGTTGTGGTGGTCATCCCGTTCAATCAGGGAGATGAAGGTATCATGGGTCCGCCGGTAAATGACAATTATTTTGGTAAAATCCCGCCGGATCGTCTGAAAGTAACAGCAAATCATATCTTTTTCAGAGCTGACGGAAAGAGCCGTGGGAAAATAGGACTTCCTCCTCTGAGGGCAAAAGGGATAATGGGTAGTTTTGATTCTGCAAATAATATTCTCACCCTGCTTATATGCAGGATGCCGGAAGGAGAAACCACTTATGTCAATTCAGCCTGGCAGATACAGGAAAATCCATACTCCGGAGATGCTCTCAACTCCTATAACGACGGACCTCTTGAGGATGGTTCCCAGATGGGTCCGTTCTATGAGCTGGAAGCCTCCTCTCCAGCTGCAGACCTGAAGCCGGGAGAATATCTCACCCATGTTCAGTTTACAATGCACCTTACCGGAAACAGGGAGGATCTTAATAAAACAGCTTTAAGTGTCCTTGGTGTTTCTCTGGAAGAGATTGAAAATTCATTTAATCACTGAGGCATCAGTCCCTTGTTCCTGAGCAGCGGTTCTATCACTGGTTCGCGGCCGCGGAAATTGATGTACATCTGCAAAGGATCCATAATGCCGTTCTTTGCCAGGATGCTGGTCCTGTACAATTCTGCAGTGGCTTTATCGAAGATGCCCTTTTCCTTAAAAGCTTCAAAAGCATCATTGTCAAGGACTGCAGCCCATGTATAGCTGTAGTAGCCTGAATCATAGCCATCCATGATATGAAGGAAGTAGGTACTTCTGTAACGGGATATTATCTCAGGTATCAGTCCTATTTTAGTCAGATATTCCTTTTCAAATTTCTGAGCATCAACAATTGCCGGCGCTTCAAGCGTATGGTATGCCATATCGAGCATTGATGCGGCAAGGATTTCAACATTATCAAATCCCTGATTGAAATACGAGCTGTTCTTGATTTTCTTCACAAGCGTCGCAGGTATGACTTCTCCGGTCTGATAGTGCTTTGCATAATTATTCAGCATTTCAGGTTCGGTAACCCAGTGTTCCATCAGCTGGGATGGCAGTTCAACAAAATCCCAGGCTATGTATGTCTGATTATAAGTATTCCTGTTGAAAAGGGCGTCAAGGGCATGACCGAATTCATGAAAGAGTGTTGATACTTCTTCAAGGCTCAGCAGCGAAGGCATTTCCCCGCTTTGAGGAGTGAAATTAAAGTTAGTGGTCACAATTGGTGTTATTGTTTTACCGTCTGTAATATGATGGTTCCGGTATGTTACGCACCATGCTCCCTGCTCCTTGCTCTCCCTTGGGAAGAAATCCATAAAGAGCACACCTGTATGCGAGCCGTCAGCATCCTTAACCTCAAAAGCCTGCGCATCCGGATGGGGTAAAGGGACACCTGAAAGGGGAACAAAAGTAATCCCGAAAAGATTGTTTGCACATGTGAAGGCACCCTCCCGGACGTTTTCAAGTTTGAAGTAAGGTCTCAGTTCATTATCGTTGAGGTCATATTTCTGTTTCCTGAGCTTTTCAGCATAATACCACCAATCGGATGGTTCGAGCTTAAATTTGCCTCCTTCGCGGTCAATTATCCTCTGCATTTCCTTTACCTCATTTTTTGCTACAGGTAAAGCTTTCTCCCATAAGTTATTAAGAAGGCTGAATACATTTTCTGGCACTTTGGCCATCCTTGGCTCAAGAATTACATGAGAATGGGTCTTGTAACCTAGAAGCCTCGCTCTTTCAGCTCTCAGCCTGACAACATCTGCGAGCAGCTCATTATTGTCAAATTCATTCCCGTTGTTGCCCCGGTTAATATAAGCATCGTAAATAGTGCGTCTAAGGACGCGGTTCGGAGAATAAGTGATGAAAGGGAAAATACTGGGTCGCTGTGTCGTGAAAGCCCACTTGCCTTCCTGCCCTGCAGAATTTGCTGCTTCGGCAGCTGCTGAGATAACTGATTCAGGCAATCCTTCAAGATCCTCTTTATTGACGAAAAACTTATAACTGTTCGTCTCTTCAAGAACATTCTGACTGTATTTTACGGTCAGGACTGACAGTTCCTGATTTACTTTCTTCAGGCTGTCCTGATCCTCCTTTTTCAGGTTTGCCCCGTTCCTGACAAATCCCTTGTACAGGTTTTCCAGGATATACCGTTGTTCGGCATCCAGATTGAATTTTGCCTGATTATCATAAACATGCTTTATCCTTCCGAAAAGATCAGGATTCAGCAATATCTCATCATTGTAAGCGGAAAGCTTCGGAGATATCTCCAGATCAATAGCCTGCAGTGAATCATTCGTATTTGATCCGGTTTGGGCATAAAAAACCAGGGAAACTGTTGTGAGAAGTTCTCCGGATCTATCGAGAGCCTCAACAGTATTTTCGAATGTCGGTTCTTCCCTGTTTTTAATTATCTGTTCAATCTCTTTCCTTCCGTCTGCCATCCCTTTTTCAAAAGCAGGCATATAGTGCCCTGCCATTATTTTTTCAAAAGGAGGAATATTGAAAGGAGTATTGAATTCACTGAAGAAAGGATTGCTTTTGTCAATCTGGGGTTCGTTTTTACATGATGGTAAAGCCATTACGAATAAAGCTGTGATAATGAATAACTTAATAAACTTCTTCACGGTATATACTTTTTGTTAAGTGTGGAATAGCTGATTTTTTTGCTAAGGTAGGATTTTCTCTAAAAATAATGTCTGATATATTTTTTTTAAGTAAATTCGTATGTGCTATTTTTTTATGGAATAAATATTTCTAAAAATGAAAAGTTCGCTGCTTTTTTCCAGGTTGGCTTCGGCCATTCTATTGTTATCAGTAATACATAATCTGTCAGCCCAAAGTGTGGTTTTTTCTGAAGATTTTTCAGGATTTACGACAGGCACCCATGCCAGTCCGTCCACATATGATGCGTCGGGATCCCTGGATACCAGGACTTCAGTTCCCGGGTGGACAGGATTTAAGGTTTATTCAGCCGGTGGCGAGATCAAGCTGGGTACTGCTGATGTGCCGGG
>CAZGGZ010000047.1:15193-23319 GCA_964525415.1 uncultured Rikenellaceae bacterium
TTAAGGTTTATTCAGCCGGTGGCGAGATCAAGCTGGGTACTGCTGATGTGCCGGGGTGGATTGAAACGCCTGAAATCGATCTTTCAGGACATGAAGGGGATCTATTCCTGAAATTCGATATTTCAGGATGGCCTGATAATGCTGCAAGCGTCAGGGTTCTGCTGAACGGATCCCAGATCGGTAATACTATAATTCCTTCAGACGTATTCCAGACAATCGAAATTCCTGTTCCTGACGGAACGGTTTCAGGGAAAATAAAGTTTGAATCGCTGTTAAAAAGGTTTTATCTCGATAATATCCAGGTTATTGAGCAGAATGCCACCGGACTGAATGGTCAGGGAACGGAGCCGGCTGGTTTGAAAGTCTATCCTAATCCTGCATCTGACCGGATTAGTATCAATAATGTTTCAGCTTACTGCAAATTAGCAATATATGATCTTTATGGAAGAGAAGTCTCGGCAATGGATATTTCGGGAACAAATAATATCAATGTTGAATTAAATGACTTATCTCCAGGTTTATATGTAATAAGGTTATTTTCAGGCCGGAGTGTTACCACGTCGCTTCTTATTAAATATTAACTGTCTGTAAAGTAAAAACCGGCTCCATTCAGGTTATTCTTTAAAGAAAATTGACCAAATTTGCGGTTTCGGAGAGATGGTCCCGCCGGGGCGGGATAGACGCCGTGATCAATGCGGCTAAATATGACAGGAGAGATGGCAGAGTGGTCGAATGCGGCGGTCTCGAAAACCGTTGTCCCGCAATCGCGGGACCGGGGGTTCGAACCCCCCTCTCTCCGCAAATTAATGTAACAAATAATCTAAAGCTATGGGACTCAGGGGCCGGCTTATCATCATGAACTTCCTCCAGTTCTTTATCTGGGGATCGTGGCTGCTAACCATCGGGGCATATTGGTTTCAGAACAAAAACTGGTCAGGGACCGATTTCGGAGCTATCTTTTCAACGATGGGACTGGCTTCACTCTTCATGCCGGCCATTGCGGGGATTATTGCCGACAGATGGGTCAACGCCGAGAGGCTGTATGGCATCTTTCATATTGCAGGTGCCGTCCTGCTTACACTAATTCCTGCCATCAATAATCCTGACACCTTTTTCTGGATTCTGCTGCTTACGATGATGTTTTACATGCCCACCCTGGCTCTGTCTATCACGGTGGCATACAGCACTATGAAAAACAATGGCATGGACATTATAAAGGATTACCCGCCGGTAAGGGTATGGGGAACGATCGGCTTCATAGTGGCGCTGTGGGTGGTGAGCCTGCTGGGCTTTGAAACCTCACCCCTGCAGTTCTATGTTGCGGCTGTCTCATCTCTCCTGCTTGGTCTCTTTGCCTTTACCCTCCCAAAGTGTCCTCCGCTGGGCAGAGGACACAAGAAGAAGCTGGCAGAAGAGCTGGGTCTCAATGCCTTCAGGCTTTTCAAAAGTTCCAAAATGTCCATCTTCTTTATCTTCGCCATGCTGCTGGGCGGCGCTCTGCAGCTGACCAACGCTTACGGCGACACCTTTCTGCACGATTTTGCCGACATACCGGAATACAAAGACCTTATCGCTGTCAGGTTTCCCGCAATAATAATGTCAGTCTCACAGATCTCTGAAACCCTCTTTATTCTTACCATTCCCTTTTTCCTTAAAAAGTTCGGGATAAAGAAAGTGATGCTGATGAGCATGGTGGCATGGATTCTCCGTTTCGGCTTGTTCGGATTAGGGAACCCGGCGGAAGGGCTTTGGATGATCATCCTCTCATGCATTATTTACGGTATGGCCTTTGATTTCTTCAACATCTCAGGTTCCCTCTTCGTTGAGACCCAGTGTACTCCTGACATACGTGCCAGCGGCCAGGGGCTGTTCATGATGATGACTAACGGTTTCGGTGCTTTCCTTGGCAGCAGGATAAGCGGGATCGTGATTGACAAGTACTTTACCCTGGGAAGCGGGGTATTCAACTGGAAGGGAATCTGGTTCACCTTTGCGGGTTATGCCCTGGTGGTGTTAATTCTCTTCGTCTTACTCTTCAGGCATAAGCATGTTCAGGAGTAAACAGCGATTTGTCCCTGAACGGGCAGCGCCCTGTAGATTATTTTAGCATCGGAGCGAGGGATCCTGAGCTTAATGAACGGTCTGTATACAGGCACCCTGAAAGTAATGATCCTGGCAAAATCAGCGGCAGCATAACGCACCCTGTGCTTCACATCGAATATAAAAAGACGTATTCCGTCACCTGCTCTGAGCTTCTCTGCCTGGTATACGCAAAGAATTGTTCCGTTATCCGTTTCCAGAATGAAATTGACCGGTTCATAATCAGCAGTATCAGGAATAATGTCAGGTTCGTATTCAGAAGTGTCTTTGGGCGCTAACTTGATCATCAGGGGTTCCTTCTCAATGGAAGCAAAATTCCTGTTTACAGTCAGGGGAACTGACAGCATCAACAAAATGACATAGTCTTTTTCTCCCTTCAGCATTTTGCTGATATTCGTTCTTTTTATATCAGCTTTATGTACTGATACGCCGTTTATCTCAAGGTTTACAATACTGTCATGCAGATTTACAGTGAGGTAAATTGAATCGCTCTCTGCCAGGGTCACCCGCGATTGCAGAAAGGATTTTTCCTTCAAAATGGAAAGATATGTTGAATCGGTAAAAATCCGTTCATCCACCGGATTTTTCTCATTCTGCCTGAATCCATATTCGCTTTTCAGCTCCCGGTACTTTTTCCCGGGTGCAATTATGGACATAATGGAATAATATATCAGGAAGCACAAGGCAATA
Source organism: uncultured Rikenellaceae bacterium (assembly GCA_964525415.1). GTDB lineage: Bacteria > Bacteroidota > Bacteroidia > Bacteroidales > VadinHA17 > LD21. Next base: position 17,984 of record CAZGGZ010000047.1, read on the forward strand.
CATATCCATGCGAGGATCTTATTCTTCCTGTCTGATGAAGTATATATCTTTTCTGTTTCCATTTCCATAGCTTCCGGCATCAGAATATATATACTTTTGATCCTATGCTCAGAGTATTAAAGATAGCCTCCAGGTCCTCGTCGTTAAGGCGGACACAACCGTGTGTGACAGGCATACCCAGAAACCGCTTGTAAATCGTCCCGTGGATCAGATACCCGTCACCAAGGGCAAGTGCATAGTCACCAAGAACACCGTATTCGTATCTTGAATAATGATCTGCTGACGGTATCGGCAATCCTTCCTCAACGAAAGCCCAGTCAGGTCTTTTCCATGTCGGATTGATGGTTTTACCCTGGATCCAGAATCTGCCTTTCGGTGTCTTGAATATCCAGCTTCTCCCCTCTTCTGTTTTCAGCAGCTTATAACTTCCTGTGCTGCAATGGCCTTCCCTGATAAGTTTCTTGTTTCTGTAAAGATAAAAGAGGTTATCCGTCGTATTGATCACCAGGTATGATTGCCCGGAAGTGTAGCTGTTATACTTCCGGGAAAGGCGCTGAACATCTCTTTTTATCTGGGCTATCTGTTTTTTATAGACAGCTTCTTTCTTAATGGAATCTATATTGGTAATACTGGTCTTTACTACCTCAGGAATTTCCTGTATTGCCGGAACTGCATAGGTGAAAAAGGCTATTACCGAAACGATGATCAAAAGAACCATGGATACATTGAGAATATTCCGAACGATTTTCATCAGCTTCTCATTCTTCTCTTTCTGATCCATGTCAGCCGGATTAATGTCGTCATCCGGTTTTGATTCATTGTCCTGTATACTAATCTCTTCCATCAGATTTTTATCTGTTCAGAACGTGTTTCAGGTTATACATTGATCCTATAATGGTTACGGGTGTTCCTACCCTTACATATTTATAAATACTATCTATTTCCCTGTCTTTCAGTGCAATGCATCCGGCTGTCCAGTCAGCGCCTCTTCCGCCGTTGCCATGAATTTCTATCATATCACCTATTCTGGCAGAGGGTGACAGACGACCGCTTTCAACTGCTTCCCTGAATCTGATCGTGTCCTCTTCATTCGGATAGTCCAGCATTAACGCCTTATAATAGGTAGTGCTGTCACCTTCAAGCTTTTTGGTTATCTTATACATACCTTCAGGAGTGGCCTTATCGCCACGGCGTCTTTTATCGCCTACCCAGTTTTTACCCAGTTCGGCTGTAAATTCGGTAATCTTAGTTCCGTCAAGATAAACAAAAAACTTATGCGAAAACTTATCAACTATAATTGAATAATCGTGACTTTGCTTTGAAAGGGCGATTGTGCTGTCGACCCATATTTGCCATTGGGGAAATGATTTGAAGTAGCTTCTGAGGTGGGAGTTCGCATATTCATATGAAGATTCCAGGAGAGCTCTTGATTCAGATATTTTCTTCTCAGCCTGAAGAAAATCTCCGTCCCTGTAGGCAATTTCGGATTCCCTGATAAGCATTTTGCCTATCGAAATTTTATTCCTTATTTCAGCGGTGAGAGGATATGTAGGAAAGATCTTATTGATCTCTTTTAAAAGGTCATTGAGATCCTCCAGTTCCTTTTCAAGGATTACCCTGAGGTTGGAGGTATTGTTCAATGATTTTTCCGAAGCCTCTATTGCATTTTTTTCAGCCAGTCCGGCAAGAGCGATTACTTTACCGTAATTCCTTTTATAGAGGAATATTTCATTTTCGCGTCTCCAGTTCGCCATTGCTGAATCATAACTGACCAAGGCTCCGGTGTACAATTCGCCGGCATATATATCAGCTCTGTTTTTACGGGCAAGTGAAATAGCATCACGGGCATCCTTCATTTCGGCTGCCGGAGGTGTGGGAACAGGATAAAAAATAAGGAAGACCACCAGTGTAAATAATACCGCTATGGCGGAGATTATGAGAATATGCCTCCAGGGTTTGCCCATAAGTATTCTTCTTGCCTGACTAAAAAAAACCCCGGGGGAAACCCGGGGATTTTCTATCTTCTTAACCTTCAGACAGATTAGAACCTGATCCTTGCTTTTGTTAAAGCTTCCTTGATCTCAGCATTCAGTCCGTCAGCTTTTTCTTTTGCAGCTTTGATTTTGTTAAGTGCATCCATGAAAGCACCCTTGTCATATGCGCCCTGAGCTTCAGCAACTGCTGCATCAACGTTTGCCAGGTCGGCTTTGATCTGTTCGATAACAGCTGCGCCTTCTTTTCCTTTCGGGAGTTTCAGCACAAGCTTGCCGTTTTCTGTCACAACATTCTTGATGTCGTTAAGCAGTGTTTCAGCTTCTTTCTTAATTTCTTCTTTCTTGGCGGCTACTTTACCAGCTACTTCATTAGCCAGTGCTGTAACAGCAGCTAATTTTTCTTTTTCAGCTGCCATGCCCTTGAATAATTTTCCTTCTTTGGCTTCAATTGCTGCCATAACGGCGTTCAGTGAATCCTGTACTGCTGCAAATTCAGCAGGTAAATAAACGTTTGCTTCTGCAGCCTTTGCAGCTTCGATAGCAGCATTAGTTGCATCAATTTCAACTTGCGGTTTTTTCCCGCAACCGGAAAGAACAGCGACCATTGCGATAACTGCCAGTCCCATTAAAACTTTACTTTTCATTTCTTGAATTTTTAATACTTTGTTTATTGTAAAACTTCCGATTTTATTTAAAATTAATCGTTTTAGTTTTCATTTTTACGGGGCGAAGATACTATAATTTAACGATATAGCAATAAAATATTTTAATATTTTTTCACACTTGTTAATAACACACTTAAATATAACCACTTCACAGACTTCTATTCAACCACAGAGAACTTTGCTGCTTTAGTATCCCTTGAGTTAGTCCCTACAAAGAGCTCAAAATCACCTGGATCATATGTGTAACTCATATCCCGGTGATAATACGAAAGATCAGCCGGACTGATTGTGAATGTTACAGTGACTGTTTCGCCTTTCTTAAGAGGCACTTTCTTAAATCCTTTAAGCTCCTTAACTGGTCTTGTCACATCCCCTACAAGGTCGCGGATGTACATCTGTACAATTTCTTCTCCATCCCTGTCGCCGGTATTGGTCACGTCAACAGAAGCAATAATCTGTTCAGTTGCACCGAATGATTCCTTGTTAAGCTTAATATCTGAATAACTGAATGTTGTATAACTCAATCCATAGCCAAACGGATATAGAGGAGTATTGGGGCTGTCAAGATAATTTGACCTGAATTTTTCATACGGATTCTCAGGATTTATTGGTCTTCCGGTATTCTTTGTATTATAAAATATTGGGATCTGCCCGACATTCAGAGGGAATGTCATGGTGATCTTCCCTGAAGGATTTACATCTCCAAAGAGCACATCAGCTATTCCGTTTCCTGCCTCAGTGCCACCAAACCAGGTCTCAAGTATTGCCGGAGCAATTTTATCAAGTTCAGGAATTGCCAGAGGTCTTCCGTTAAACAGGACAACGGCAACAGGTTTACCTGTTCTGATTATTGCTTCAGCCAGTTGCATCTGCATCCCGGGCAGGGAAATATTCGTACGGCTTGCAGCCTCACCACTCATCATGAAACTCTCTCCAAGTGCAAGTATAACGAAATCAGCTTTTTTTGCTGTTGACACCGCCTGATCTATTCCGGTCATGTCGCTATCATTAATATCACACCCTTTTACTGTTAATAAATTAACAGTACTTCCTGTCTTGTTTTTAATTCCCTCAAGCAGGGTGACAGCTTTATCAAACTGCCCTGCTCCAAACCAGAATCCAAGCATATCCATCTTTGAATCTGCAAGCGGACCGATCACAGCAATGGTTTTTGCTGACTCTGGTACAGGAAGTGTTTTGTTATCGTTTTTCAGAAGCACACAAGACTTTGCTACAAACTCCCTGGCAAAAGAGCGGTGCTCAGGTGTCATTATCTCCTCAGCTTCTCTCTTTTTATCACAGTATCTGTACGGATCATCAAATAATCCCAGCCTGTACTTTGCCACAAGGATCCTGTGCACTGCATTATCAAGTGTCTCTTCACTCACTTTCCCTGATTTCACCAGACCAGTAAGTTCTGTCAGGAATGCGCTTCCCTGCATATCCATATCGACTCCGGCATTGATGGCAAGCTCTGATGCATGTGAAAGATCAGCTGCCACACCGTGAGGTATCAGTTCATTCAGAGAGCTGTAGTCAGTCACAATAAAGCCATCAAATTTCCAGTCATCGCGAAGCAGGTCGGTCAGAAGCCATCTGTTAGATGTTGACGGAACTCCTGCGATTTCATTGAATGAGGTCATTACAGAACCCACACCTGCATCCACCGCTGCCTTATAAGGGGGGAGATACCATTCATAGAGAGATCTCTCCGACATATCCACCACATGATAATCTCTTCCACCCTGGGGCGCGCCGTACGCAGCAAAGTGTTTCACACATGCAAGGACAGTATTATTATCAGACAATGAAGATCCCTGGAAACCTTTTACCCTGGCGGAGGATATAAGCGATCCCAGCCATGTATCTTCGCCTGCACCTTCCATCACCCTCCCCCATCTCGGATCACGTGCAATATCTACCATAGGGGCAAATACCCAGTTGAGACCCTCAGCCGTTGCTTCAATGGCAGCAATACGTTCTGATTTCTCTATCATTAATGTATCCCATGTCGCTGCCTGACCCAGGTTTATCGGGAAAATTGTTCTGTGACCATGGATAACATCATAACCAAAGATCAGTGGAATATGCAGGCGTGTCTCTTCAACAGCCGTTTTCTGAAGATTCCTTACAAAATCCACTGTAAAGGCATTAAAGACAGCGCCAACCTTTCCCTGCCTGATAAGATCAATATAATCATCCCTCATTGTCGGTCCGGTCAGCGACATATCGCTTGTAAAAAGTGACACCTGCCCTATCTTTTCATCAAGAGTCATGAGTTTGATTATGGAATCTGCCTTCTTGTTATAGAGAGATGCTACATCTCCCGGCTTTGTCTTGCAGCCATTCGCATACACGAGACTTACAAGAAGGAGAACAATAGGTAATCGACTTTTTCGCATAGGTTTATTGTTTAATGATTTTATTCCTTTCGCCAACGTATTTTTTTCTTTTTTCAAAATTCAAAGCCAAGTTTCTGAAGGCCGGCCTGAATTTCAGGGTTCTTCATGAAGAGATCCCACAGAAGTGCTGTCCTGTAGTTCTCGATCATTACTATTTCAGGACCCTGGTCTATTGCCAGGTATTTTTGCGGGTACCAGTTATTCTGCCCGCTGAAAGCATCATAGAAACCGTATTCACCCCAGATTTTGTCGCCAAGCTTATAATAGAAATGTCT
>CAZGGZ010000048.1:0-2144 GCA_964525415.1 uncultured Rikenellaceae bacterium
GAACTCGACTGGGTCAATCTTAACAAACGGGATGGAGTGACACCTCCGGTCGCATATGTCCATGGTGAACTTTTTGGTGTAGGCGGAGTGAAAACAGTACCTGACAATCCCAGAGGGACAAGAAGCATGTCAATCGAAAACAAATGTAAAGGAAGAGGTGAATGGAATACATATGATGTTGTCTGTGTCGACGGGGTGATTAAACTCTCGGTAAATGGTAAGTTTGTTAATGGCATAAGCCAGTCAACACAGAAGAAAGGTTATATATGTCTTGAATCAGAGGGAGCAGAGATCCATTTCAGGAATATCACGATACTGGAATTACCTTCCGGAGTTGCGCCAGATGAACTGATTGCCCCTGTGATGTAAAACACAATGAATCTTTGTTGTTCAGTAACAGAGGGATCTAAAAAAACAGATCAAAATCTGTATCTTCACTTGTCAAACAAATATTCATAACATGAAAAAAATAATATCTGTTTTCTGGAAGTTTTCAATGGCGGTTGCCGTTTTTACGGTCATTTCCTTTAGTGCAAGTGCTCAGAGATTAAAGCCCGGGCCTCAGGATCTCTCATTCTTCTCAAAGGTTGACGAAACTGACCAGCCTTATGCAATCTACATCCCGAAAAGCTTTGATGAGTCAAAAAAATATCCTCTGGTAGTATTTCTGCACGGAGCATGGTCAAATCACAGGCTTGGATTACGCCGGGCTTTCGGACAAGGGAATATTGCCGGCACCGATTTTATTGTGCCAAACCGTGTTGTCGAGGAGACCGATCTTGAGGCTACAAGATACTGGCCTGAGCTCAAAGATGTAAATTATATTGTTGCAGCACCTCTTGCCCGTGGTACTGCAGGATATCAGGGTATCCCCGAGCAGGATGTATATGAAATGCTCGATGATATCAAAAGCCGTTTTTCAATTGATGAAGAAAGGATCTATCTGACAGGATTATCCATGGGTGGTGGAGGAACAATCTGGCTTGGTCTTACCCGTCCTGATGTGTGGGCAGCTATTGCCCCCTGCTGTCCTGCACCGCCTGACGGTTCAAACGATCTGGCAGGAAATGCCTGTAACCTTCCGGTGCATCTTTTTGTGGGGGACAAGGATTTCCTGTATAAAACAGCACTCGAATGGAAAGCAAAATTTGAAACCGTCACACCGAAGTTCAACTTTATTGAATATCCGGGTATCGGCCACAACAGCTGGGAATATGCCTATAAGGACGGGTTTATCTTTGAATGGTTCTCACAGTTCACCAGGGATCTGTTCCCGCAGCAGGTGAAATTCAGCACAAAGTGGTTTAAGTACAATAAAGCCTACTGGGTCAAGTTTGATAACCTGACACCGGGCACCCTTGCAACAATTGATGCAAAATTCACAGGAACAAATAACATCGAGATAACCACAAGCGGTCTCGATGCATTTACCCTGAGCCTTGCAGGACATTCAATGTTCAACCCTGCGCAGAAAGCTGCTGCAAAAGTTGACGGCAAATCATTCTCCTTCAAGACTTCAGATGCAGTTTCATTCATGAAGGTAAACGGAGCATGGAGCAATAATAAATTTACTCCTAATCTGACTTCTAAGCAGCCTGGCGCTGAGGGTCCGATGTATGCAGCTGCTACCGGCAATCATGTATATGTCTATGGCACAGGAGGAAACCCTTCCAGAGAGGAGCTTGCAGCAAGACAGGCTGAGATTGCTTCCCTGTCCGACTGGTCAGGAATGGGAGGGAGGATAATGGTATTCCCACGTATAATATCGGACAAAGATGTAAGACAGAGCGATTATGAAACTTCAAACCTGGTGCTCTTCGGAACCAGGGAGACTAATGCAATAATCGAAAAATTCGCCGACAGGCTGCCTGTGCATCTTAATGCTGATGCAAAAGATTACGGGCTGGTCTATATTTTCCCGCTCAATAACCACTATGTTGTTGTTAATTCGGGACTTCCATGGTGGACTCCTGCCAAACAGACTTCAGAGCAGGGAGGATTTGCTTTCATGGGTTCAAAGGTCGAAGCGTTGAAAAAAGACAAGGATTTTGTGCTCTTCAAAGAGACATCTGATAATATAATTACCCAGGGAATCTTTGACAACAGCTGGAAACTGCCTGCCGAAGCTGCAGCAGCAATGAAAG
>CAZGGZ010000048.1:2244-9056 GCA_964525415.1 uncultured Rikenellaceae bacterium
ACGATGGGAGCCGGTGCAACCGGACTTACCATTGGCGCAGCAGGATTGTCAGCAGCTTCATGCTCCGGGACAACAGCAAAAAAAGAAGAGGATGACGGCCAGAAACTTTTTATCGGTGATAATATTGCTCTTGCTGATACACAGTACGGTAAAGTGAAAGGATATGTCCTCAGGGGCATTAACTATTTCCTTGGAATCCCTTATGGCGCAGACACTTCCGGTGCAAACAGGTTCATGCCTCCGCAGAAGCCAAAACCATGGACCGATATTTTCCCTGCAGTATGGTGGGGCAATACTGCTCCTCAGAATATGGAGAAAAGATACGCAAATGTATATCAGTCATGGGCTGACCACTGGAACTATGACGATGTAAGCGAGGATTGTCTTCGCCTTAATGTGTTCACACCTGCCATAGCTGATGGAAAGAAACGACCTGTTATGGTCTGGCTTCATGGCGGCGGATTCACAAATGGCAACGGTATTGAGCAGGATGGATATAACGGCGAAAACCTTTGCAGGTTTGGAGATGTGGTTTTTGTTTCAGTTAACCACAGGCTTGGTCCTATGGGATTTACAAACCTTGCCGGTGTTGGAGGTCAAGAGTTTGCTGCATCGGGTAATGTCGGAATGCTCGACCTGGTAGCTGCTCTGGAATGGGTCAGGGATAATATAGCTAACTTCGGAGGGGATCCCGGGAATGTCACAATTATGGGACAGAGCGGTGGAGGAGCCAAGGTAACTACACTTACTGCAATGCCATCAGCTAAAGGTCTGATACACAAGGCAGTTGTCCTTAGCGGGGCAGGAGTGAAGACAGGTGAAAAAGAGTATGCCGAAAAGCTCGGATCATATGTTCTTAAGGAAGCAGGTCTGAAATCCAAAGATATCGGCAAGCTTCAGGAAATACCGTGGCAGGAATACCTTGTACTGGCAAACAAGGCTTCAGCAAAACTGTCTGAAGATTTGGGCCCGGCAACAGGCGGATACAGAAGGGGATTCAGTCCCTGTGCCGACGGAGTCTATATTCCGCAACATCCCTATTTCCCTGAAGCTTCACCCTCAGCAACAGATGTACCTATGATCATATGTTCAACCATGAACGAAATGGCACCGAGCCGGACAGATGCCTCTCTGGAGAATATTACCCTGGATGAAGTTAAGGAAAGGGTTAAGGAGCGTGCAGGCTTCGGAGCCGGTTTCGGCGACAAGGCCGGAGAGGTTGTTGATGCTTATGCAAAGACATTCCCTGACCTGAAACCCATCGAGATATGGACACTTGTAAGTGCAAACCGGCAGGGAGTAGTCACACTGGCAGATGCAAAAGTAAAACAACCGGCACCGGTCTATGTTGCATGGTTCTGCTGGCAGCCGCCATTGTTCGACAACCGCATGCGTGCATTTCATTGTGTTGATATATGCTTCTGGTATTATAATACTGACTTAATGTTAACACATACCGGCGGTGGTGCAAGACCAAGAAGACTGTCAGAAAAAATGGCAGGAACACTTGTTCAGTTTATGAAAACAGGCGACCCTGACGGAGGCGGACTTCCCGCATGGCTGAAATATACTACAGAAAACGGGGAGGTGATGGTTCTCAATGATGTGAGCGAGGTTAAGAATGATCCTGACAGGGAAGCAAGAAAAGTAATTCCGGTTTCATAACATTTTTTAACACTTTACTGAAATAATTTACACAGAATAGTTGTCTTGAAATTAAAACCTGAATCATGAAACATAGTATTAAATCCTTATTTGTAACATTTGTTACAATTTCATCTCTTATTGCAGTGACCGCTACCGCCCAGGAACCGGCACGTCCTGCTGCTGCTCCGGCAGCACGACCGGCATTCAGAATGCCTTCGAGGATCATCTCACCAGAGATACTCCCTGACAAAAGTGTGACATTCAGAGTCACAGCAAAAGATGCCAGTAAAATTACTGTATCCGGAGAATGGCAGACCGGATTCGGGGCAAGCCAGGAACTTGTTAAGAACGACACTGGTCTGTTCTCCCTGACAGTCGGTCCGCTCGCTCCTGAACTATACGGATACACCTTTACTGTTGATGGCGTTGGTACGATCGATGCGAATAATGTCCAGGTTCGCCGCGACGGCTCACGTTACCAGAGCTTTTTCATTGTACCGGGACCAGAATCAGATCTCTATTTCCATAAAAATGACGTTCCTCACGGCAATGTCTTGAAAGTCTGGTATAAATCTTCCGTTCTTGGTATGGATCGCAGGGTATATGTTTACACACCCGCAGGATACGAAGGGGGAACAGAAAAATACCCGGTATTCTATCTGCTTCATGGTGCCGGCGGTGATGAAGATGCATGGACAAATATGGGACGCGCAGCCCAGATAATGGATAACCTTATTGCCCGGGGTAAGGCAAAACCCATGATCGTTGTAATGACCAACGGAAATGCAAACCAGTCCGGCGCACAGAATGATGTGCCCCCGCTTCCTGCAGTTCAGGGTGAACAGGGAATGGCTGCCTATCAGAGGTTAGCCGGGAAATTTGAAGAGCATCTTGTGAAGGATGTTGTTCCTTTCATAGAGAAGAACTACCGTACTCTGACCGGCAGAGATACCAGAGCAATAGCAGGATTATCAATGGGAGGAATGCACACCCAGACAATCACGAATAATAATCCGGGAATGTTCGGTTATATCGGCGTTTACAGCATGGGATTTATGACCATGGGTCCTCAGAATCAGGATGCAGCAAAAATTGAGGCAGAAAGAAATGCAAAGCTGGAAGTTCTTAAGAACAGCGGACAGAAGCTTTACTGGATAGCCTGCGGCAAGGATGATTTTCTCTATAACAGTGTGATATCGATGCGTGAGACCTACGATAAACTGGGCTTTAAATATATATACCGAGAAAGCACGGGAGGTCATACCTGGGCCAACTGGAGGATTTACCTTTCTGAATTTGCGCCAATGTTATTCAAATAGAGATATAATCTATACTTAACCTATACTTGGAATACATGAAAAATAAAATTATTGCACTGATCGCTCTCCTGTCATTCGGGCTGATCAGCTTTTCACAGACGGCACCCCAGCTTGGCAAGGATCCGGTCGCAAAAGTAATCGGAGCCATGACGCTTGAGGAAAAAGCCAGCCTTGTTGTGGGAATGGGAATGAGAATGAATTTCCCGGGTACGGGTGGACCTGTAGTCGGACAAACACAGGAACTGGTTTCCGGCGCTGCCGGTACAACATATGCAATTCCGCGCCTTGGAATTCCTTCTATGGTTGTGGCTGACGGACCTGCAGGACTGAGGATAAATCCTACACGCCAGAATGACGAAAACAAATATTACTGCACCGCTTTCCCTGTAGGAACACTCCTGGCTTCAACATGGGATGTTGACCTTGTAAACAGTGTTGGCAAGGCTATGGGTAATGAGGTTCTTGAATATGGTGTTGATGTGATACTCGGTCCGGGATTGAATATCCACCGCAATCCGCTGTGCGGAAGGAATTTTGAATATTATTCAGAAGATCCTCTGATCACAGGAAAGATTGGTGCTGCAATGGTGAACGGCATCGAATCAAACGGCGTCGGTACATCAATAAAGCACTATGCAGCAAACAATGCTGAAACCAACAGGAACTCGCTCAATACCTTTGTAAGCCAGAGAGCTCTGCGCGAGATCTATCTTGAAGGATTCAGCATTACGGTGAAGGAGGCACAGCCCTGGACCGTCATGTCATCCTATAACCTTATCAACGGAACATATGCTCCTGAAAATCCCGATCTGCTTACTAAAGTGCTCAGAAACGACTGGGGTTTTAAAGGTTATGTAATGACCGACTGGTTCGGGGGAAGGGATGCTGCAGCTATGATAGCAGCCGGGAACGACCTTCTTATGCCCGGAAGACCTGACCAGACACAAGCAATTATTCAGGCTGTAAAGGACGGGAAACTTGATGTGAAACTTCTTGACAGGAATGTTGAAAAGATATTGAATATTATCCTTCAAACCCCCAGATTTAAAGGATACAAGTACTCAAACAAACCTGATCTTAAAGCACATGCACAGGTAGCCAGACAGGCATCCGCAGAGGGGATGATCCTCCTGAAGAATGATAATTCTGCTCTTCCTCTTTCAAAGGAGATAAAGAGAATCGCAGCTTTCGGGAATACTTCATATGAAATAATCACCGGAGGTACCGGAAGCGGCGATGTGAACGAAGCATATAGCGTTGCACTGGTTGAAGGATTGCAGAATGTCGGTTTAGCAGTCAATGAAAACCTTCAGGCAATGTACACAGCTTATTTAAAGACAGCCAAGGAAGGTAAACAGAGAAGCCGCGGATTCATGATGGGATCGGTTCCGGTCAGGGAGCTTTCTATAAATGATGATATAGCAGGCAGCATGGTCAATGTTACTGATGCAGCAATAATTACTATAGGAAGGAATTCCGGAGAAGGTTATGACCGCAGGGCAGAGGAAGGAGATTTCTACCTGACTTTAACGGAAAAGGACCTTATCAAATCAGTTTGTACAGCTTACCATGCAAAGGATAAAAAAGTCGTTGTTATTCTTAACATCGGCGGTGTTGTTGAAACCGCAAGCTGGAAAGATCTTCCCGATGCAATTCTTCTCGCATGGCAGGGCGGACAGGAGACAGGTAATTCGGTCGCTGACATTCTTTGCGGCAAAGTGAATCCTTCAGGAAAACTTGCATCAACATTCCCGGTCAGATATGATGATGTATCATCAGCAAAGAACTTCCCGGGAAAAGTGACAGGTGAAGTAATTCCTCCAAAAGAAGGAGAAGGCATGGCAGCAGGCTTTATGCGTCCACAGCCTGCTGAAGTGACCTATGAAGAAGGCATTTATACAGGATACCGTTATTATAACACATTCAAAGTGTCTGTCTCATACGAATTTGGCTACGGACTCTCTTATACGACTTTTGAGATTACGGATCTTAAGCTTAGCTCCACAAAATTCAGCAAGAGCATAACAGCTACCGTTACCGTTAAAAATACAGGCGCTGTTGCAGGCAAGGAGGTTGTACAGATTTACCTGAGCGCTCCGGCAACACGTACAGATAAACCTGAAAGCGAACTGAAAGGTTTTGCAAAGACCCGTTTGCTGCAGCCGGGTGAATCACAGACTCTGACATTTGTTCTCGACAGCAAAAGTCTTGCTTCATTTGACACCCAGGCATCAGCATGGATTGCAGATGCAGGAAAATATACGGTCAAAGTTGGTTCTTCATCAAAGAATATAAACCAGACTGCAACTTTCGATCTCGGCAAATATGTTACAGTTAAGAAAGAGAGCGCTGCACTGGCGCCTCAGGTGAACATAAATGAACTGAAGCCCTGAAATTCTATCCTCAAATGAAGAAATTACTTTTCATTTTGATACTTCCATTGCTGATTCTTGCAGTCTGTTCTTCAGGCAGCAAGACAGCAGGGGAGAAGATTAATTTTAAGAAGATAAAGGTCGAATCGGGTCTGATTTCCGGAAAGACCGGTAAAGATGGCTCTGTAAAGATATTTATGGGAGTTCCTTTTGCTGCACCTCCTGTCGGAGATCTCAGGTGGAAAGCCCCGCAGCCTCCTCTGAAATGGGAAGGTATCCGCAAATGCGATGTTAATCCTCCTTCGGCAATGCAGAGCCCTCCGAATCCTTTTATGATGTGGACAAAGGAATTCATGGCTCCGCTGGAACCTCTCAGCGAAGATTGCCTCTACCTTAATATATGGACACCTGCAAAGAACACCAATGAAAAGCTTCCGGTAATGGTCTGGATACACGGGGGAGCCTTTACGGGAGGATCGGGTACTGTGCCGCTTTATGACGGCGAGGAGATCTGCAAAAAAAGGATCATATATGTTACCATAAACTACCGTCTTGGAGTTTTCGGATTCCTGGCTCATCCTGAGCTGACTGCAGAATCATCATTGAAAACATCGGGCAATTATGGCATCCTCGATCCGATAGAAGCCCTGAAATGGATAAGCAGGAATATCACCGCTTTCGGAGGCGATCCCGGGAATGTCACAATTGCAGGCCAGTCGGCAGGATCATTCAGTGTGAATGCACTCATGGTCTCACCTCTGGCTAAAGGATTGTTCCACAGGGCAATAGGACAGAGCGGAGGAATGTTTTCCGGAACCCCCGGACTGGTTAACGACCTGAAAGCATCAGAATCGGCAGGAATTAAATATGCAGAACAGCTTAAAGCTGCTTCAATAACTGAATTACGGGCAAAACCTGCAGATGAGCTCTTGAAAGTACGTGGTCAGTGGGGGATAACAATTGATAATAGTGTTGTTGCACGGGCATCTGAAACATTTGCCGAAGGAAAACAGAATGATGTTCCTCTTATAGCAGGATGGAACGCTGATGATGGATTCTCAATGGGTTCGGAGCAGACACTTGAGACCTTCAGGAAAGAAGCCGAAAAACGATACGGTGAGTATGCTGCAGAATATCTGAAAGCATTTCCTGCCACAAATGATGAGGAAGTAAAGAAATATCTGAAGATAACATCTGTCCTTTCATTCGGATGGCAGAACTATCAATGGGCTAAGATTCAGAGCACAACAGGAACAAATAAAGCATATCTCTATTATTTCACACATGTTCCTCCCGGTGAACCAAACTATGGAGCTTTTCATTCATCAGAATTCGGGTATGCACTCAAAACCCTGAAGCTATGGAATAAGCCGTTTACTCAGACCGACTGGGAACTTTCGGAAAAAATGTCATCGTACTGGGTGAACTTCGCAAAGACAGGCAATCCTAATGGAGAAGGTCTGCCTGAGTGGCC
>CAZGGZ010000048.1:9156-23306 GCA_964525415.1 uncultured Rikenellaceae bacterium
TGGCAGATAAGCGATCACGGATCCGACAATATCTATCTTGTTGAGGGCAGGAAAAAAGCAATGCTGATCGACAACGGCCTTGGTTCCGCTGATCTTGTCTCATTTATCAAAACCCTCAGCATAAAACCGCTGGTCGTTGTCATAACCCACGGGCATCCCGACCATGCAGGATCAAACTACCAGTTTGAGGAAGTATACATTCATCCTGCTGATGCCGGATCGGCGAAAGCATTCAATAAACCTGAGACCAGGGCAGCCTCTGCAAAGACAATGCAGGGAGCCAATGCCCCTGCTGAAAGCGAAATATATAAAGGACAGGTTTATGAGACAAAACTTCTGCCTGTAAAAGAAGGTCAGGTTTTCAACCTTGGCGGACGAAAAATTGAAGTGATGGAGACACCGGGACATACTCCGGGAGGTATCAGCCTGCTTGACGTAAAGAATAAGATCCTCTTCACCGGCGACAACAACAATTCTCTCGTCTGGCTCTTCCTCCAGAACTGCCTGCCGCTGAGCCAGTATCTGGTCACTCTTGAAAAACAAAAGGCAAGAATATCCGAGTTTACTACAATTATGCCTGGTCACGGACCTGCAATGTCTTCTGACTTTATTAATGACCAGATCGAATGCGTGAAAGGAATCCTGAACGGCACCCTTGAACGTAAGGAATATAAGTCATTTGCAGGAAATTCATTGATCTGCACGTATGGTCGTGCTAGCGTGGCATTCAATCCTGATAACCTGTAAATAGTACGGAACAAAATTCTGACGCAAGCACCTGAATAAGAAACTGAATCTACTTGAATATCATCGGCGCAAACTCTGACAGATATAGTCTCCAGTTATTCCACGAGTGGCCTCCTTCGCTCTCGCGATATGTATATTTGAATCCAATCTCATCATAAAGAGCTCTCAGTTCCGTAACACCTCTGAATAGAAAATCAGTCTTCCCGCATCCGATATAATAAAGTTTCGGATTGCTTTCCTTCAGGGCTTTTATCTGTGCTATATGCTCCTCCTTGTTGTAGTTCCCGAAATTCCCGAATGTGCCCATGCTCATGACACAGAGATAACTGAAAAAGCCCGGATTTGCATTGGATATCTTCTGTGTATGATACCCTCCCATCGAAAGACCTGCAAGAGCACGGTGTTCCGGATCGGCGATCACTCTGAAATTCTTCTCAATAAAAGGTACGATATCCTTTATCATGCTCTCTTCAAACTTGCCTGTTGTCATTGCGGAAGGAGAGCCGGTACTGGTCAGCAATGTATTAAGAGGCCTGTCACCCGGAGCGGCAGCGACTGAGGGTATGCCGTTGGTTATAACTATGATCATGGGATTGGCTTTCCCTGCGGCAATTAGATTGTCAAGGATATAGTTTGCCCTTCCGCGGCTTATCCATGCCTCTTCATCGCCACCGCCTCCGTGCATCAGATAAAGAACCGGATATTTCTTTTTGTTCTTATCATAGTCCGGCGGCGTATACACAATCATTCTGCGGTTCATCCCGGTCACCGGCGATGGGTACCATACTGCCGTCACCCTGCCATGAGGTACATCCTTTACATCAATAAGGTCGGTTATTCCCCCCGGGATCATGAGCCTGCTTTCAATATATCCGCCGTCACGGACAACTACCCGGTTTGCGGGATCAAGCATCTTTACACCGTCAACTAAGTAAGTGTACACATACATGTCTGATGCTATGGGGCCGGTTTTTACTTCGAATAATCCTGTGTCATTCTTCACCAGGTCAATATTTGCAATGGGATCCTTAAATGTTCCCACTACTTTAACTGTAATAGCCCCGGGAGCGTACAATCTGAATACAACTGACTTATCTTCTTTTACTTCCGGAGAGATCACGGGATTTGTACGCTGCTGTGCCGACAGGTTATACATCGATAACCACAGACCACATATTAGAAACAATATGATCCGGTTTAGAGATAGTTTTCTTTTCATATTAAGCTGCTTTTAATTATAGATTATTTTGGATTAACAGTGACGATAACTCTTTTATATCTTGATAGAACAGGAGTTCCTTTATCAGTGACTTTTAATATAAAATGAATGGTCCGGGGTGCATCCACCTGCGGGGCCGTGATCGTATGTACATTGTATAAATTCTCCGCAAGGAAGCCGAACCCTGCCGGTGTCTTAAAAGTACCTGCCTCCGGATACTGGAACCACAGAAAATTCAGGTTGTCGCCGTCAGGGTCATAAGTGCCGTCTGCATCAAGCTTGAAAATCTCACCTGATTTTACTGTAAATTCCTCCGGTCCGTTTACTTTCGGAACAGGAGGATGGTTCGCCTCTTCGTATGTCATTGTGCACCAGTCGATCCGTGCGGCAAAGTCGTTTTGGAAATCTTCTCTCCAGCGCCAGAGAGTAACATGATTGCCAGTGAAGACTGCAGTGTCTCTTCTGACAGCCTTGCCGAATTTATTGGGAATATAAGGACTGTATTTATCACTGACATTTGTCCATATTGGCCTGGTTTCAGGTTCAACCGGTACACCTCCTGTAAATCTTGGGTTAACAGGGGCAGATGGGGGATCAGGTTGATAAAGTTCATAACGGCCTCCCCATCCTCCCCATTCCGGATGGCCGGGATTGTTAAGGCCATTGGGTATAAGCATCAGCCACGATGGCGTATCACCTTCCATTCCGTATGCAACATCAGGATAGAGAGCGCCAAGCGGACCATGATCCTGCTGGATATTCATGGCAATCCATTCATTGCTTATCTCTTCATTGCTTATCCCTTTTACAACCCTGTTGATGGCTGACCACGTGGCATTGGCGTAGCTGCCGGGGCTTACAATATAATATAGGTCAGGAAAGCTTTTCCTCATCCATACACCGGAATCATCCTGGTCGGATATTGTATAAACCCTGATCTTTTCTATGAGTCTCTTTGCATCCTTTTCATTTCTTGTTTCTTTGATTTTCCAGAGTGCCTGCGCCAGTGTATTCGGACCGCCCCAGACAGATACCCATACCGGTCTTTTGTCCTCTCTCTCAAGAATTTTTATTATCCATTCGGAACCCTCGGAATCTTTACCTTTGCCCACACCTTCCATGCCATAGACCGGCAAGCCCTGTTTTACAAGGGAAAGAAGATCTGGTGCAGAGGGATATCCCGGTTCATGTTTCAGAAGGTTGGGCTGCACCTTCCCGTAACCTGTGATGATCTTTCGAATGGTCTCAGGTGCCACACGATTCTTCTGATGAACAGATGTTGTTGCTATAAGCCCTTCAATATCAATCTGATTTGAGTACAGAAGCAGCCTGACCAGTGTCTGGGAATCATCAGGATCCGCTTCAATGTCTGTCAACACGATAAGACGCTGCTTTTCAGTTGTCTGTGCCGATACCCCGGCCGAAAATATCAGTACCAGAAGTAACAGTGCTGGCATAAGAATGGATTTTGGTTTCATGGTTTTGCAATTATTAATTCAATATCATGATCTCTGAAAAGTTTCTTTTGTTTTTCCTCAATGCCTGAGTCGGTTATTATATAATCGATCAGCGACAATGCTCCGAGACTGGCGAACGCTGTTTTGCCTATTTTAGTCGAATCTGCCACCAGGTACTTTACATCTGCGGCATCAATCATCGCTTTCTTGACCACAAGGTCGCTTATCCCCGGATAGGTAAGCCCTGATTTCAATGAGATGCCTGCAGTTGCGAGAAAAAGCTTCTGAACATTAAGCCCGTTAAAATAATCAGCAGCTTTCTGGCCTGTAAGCGAGAGGGTAGGAGGTTTGAATTCTCCCCCGGTAACGTGGACTTCAATTCCAGGTTCTCCCCCTAAAATAAGGGCAATATTCAGCGCGTTTGTTATCACTGTCAGTGTCCTTTTACCTTTAATTGCTTTTGCTATTTCCGTTGTGGTTGATCCGGAATCAAGGATTATCGTATCGCCGTTGTCAATATAATCCAGGCATTTTCTGGCAATTGCATCCTTTTTATCCATGTTTTCCTGGTGGACCAGCGTAAACTCCTTAACCAGGTCAACAACATTTTTGAGGTAGGCACCGCCATGTTCCCGTATGATAAGTCCATCATTTTCAAGCTTTTCCAGGTCCTGCCTGATTGTTGCCTCCGTAACCCTGAATATCTTTGCCAGGGTAATGACCTTGGCAGAACCATCTTCGGTTATCAGCTCAAGGATCTTTTCCCTCCTTTCGTATGGCAGCATATCGCCGGTTTTTGTCTGTTTCATTTATAATAAAATCTAAAATGAAAGAAATATAATAGAAAACAAAAATAAACGAAAATAAATAAATAATAAATAAAAAACGTATTTTTGTTCCGGGGCGCATGTATTTTTATATATTCTCATTAATTTAGAAATGTTTTTGAGGCAGTTAAACGGATAATGAAGAACCCTCAGGGATATATCCTTTCTATTGATCAGAGCACTTCTGCGACAAAAGTCATGCTTTTTGATCACGCTGCCCGGCTTGCAGGCAGGGTCAGCATTCCTCATAATCAATTCTATCCGGAACCGGGTTTTGTTGAGCATGATGCGGCGGAAATTTTCATAAATACTATCTCAGGGGCAGAAGCGCTGATCTTAAAAACAGGAATCAGAAAGGAGGAGATAGCCTGTATTTCAATAACAAACCAGCGGGAAACAACACTGATGTGGGACCGTCACACCGGAAAACCTTTAAGCAACGCGGCAGTGTGGCAGTGCCGGAGGGGGATGGGAATATGCGAAGAACTGAAG
The DNA here is from genome assembly GCA_964525415.1 of uncultured Rikenellaceae bacterium. Taxonomy (GTDB): domain Bacteria; phylum Bacteroidota; class Bacteroidia; order Bacteroidales; family VadinHA17; genus LD21. The sequence goes on from CAZGGZ010000048.1 coordinate 13,899, forward strand.
AGAGCCGGATATGACGGAATGATCAGGAAGAAAACCGGACTGCTCGCGGATCCCTATTTCTCTGCAAGCAAGCTGCGGTGGATGATGAAAAACATTCCCGGAGCAAAGGAACGGGCCGGCAGAGGTGATCTTCTCCTTGGAACTATCGATTCATGGCTGCTCTGGAACCTGACTGGCAGGAAAGTGCATGCTACAGACCATTCAAATGCATCCCGTACCATGCTCTTCAATATCAATACCCTGAAATGGGACAGCGAACTTGTTAATTTATTTGAGCTTTATCCTTCAATGTTCCCGGAGATAAAGTTCAGTGATGAGATCTTTGGCAATGTTGCGCCTGAATTCGGATCTCTTGCCGGAATCCCTGTTGCAGGTCTTATCGGTGATTCGCATGGCGCCCTGTTCGGACAGCATTGCTTCTCTCCAGGGATGACCAAAGCCACCTACGGCACCGGCTCCTCAATAATGATGAATATCGGAAAGAGTCCAGCAGATGCACCGGAAGGCCTTGTGACATCAATAGGTTTCAGCAGGGACAATTCCGTGGACTATGTTTTCGAAGGCAACATTCACTGTACAGGCGACACAATCAACTGGCTGATCAATGAACTTAAGCTGATTCAATCCCCTGCAGAGGCTGAAACGATGGCAAGGTCAGTAACCGGTACAGAAGGTGTTTACTTTGTCCCGGCATTCGTAGGTCTGGGTGCTCCGTACTGGGATAGTGATGCCCGTGCAGGCATCTGCGGCATGAACCGGAATACTTCGAAAGCCCATATTGTAAGAGCAGCCCTTGAAAGCATTGCTTATCAGGTCAGGGATCTTATCAGCCTGATGACAGAGAGATCGGGGATAATGACCAGGGAGCTCAGGGTCGACGGCGGACCCGCAGGAAACGATTTCCTGATGCAGTTTCAGGCGGATATCCTGGATACAAATATCGTGAGAGCGGGCATTGAAGAAATATCAGCACTTGGATCTGCTTTCATGGCAGGACTTGCTTTCGGTTTCTGGAGGGACATTGAGGAAATCGGAAAGCTGAGGATCGTTGATAAGACTTTTACAGGCCGGATGCCCTCTGCAGAAATAGAAGCTCTTTATAATGGCTGGCTGCTGGCGGTCAAACGGATGCGTATGAAGGAGTAATTTATAAAATATTGATGATGAGTAAGAAACAGACTTTTGGAATTATTATCGCTACCAGGAATATCTTCAATTACAGGCTGGCTGTCGATGCAAGAAAGAAAGTACTTGCCCGGCTTGATAAAATGGGTTTTGGTGCCGTTATTCTTCCGGAAAAGGAAACACCCACCGGCAATATAGAGGGATATCCTGATGCTCTGAAATGTGCGGCACTCTTTAAGAAGAACGCTGACCTGATTGAAGGGATCATTGTGATACTTCCCAATTTCGGCGATGAACTGGGCGTGGTGAACACAATCAGCTTAAGCGGATTGAAAGTGCCGGTACTTGTTCAGGCCTGTGATGATGACAACAGGAAAGTGGATGTGAAAAACCGGAGGGACGCTTTCTGCGGAAAACTGTCAGTATGTAATAACTTATACCAGTACGGGATAAAATTCACTGACACGACATACCATACATATAGTCTTGACAGTAAAGAGTTTACTTCCGATATTCTCAGGTTTGCAGCAATCTGCCGTGTTGTTCGCGGCCTGAAGGGGCTTCGCGTCGGAGCAATAGGGACACGTCCCGGAGGATTCCAGACAATGCGCAGCTCAGAGAAACTTCTGCAAAGGTCTGGTATCACAGTGGTCCCTGTAGATATGTCCGAAATAATTGCTGCCGCAAATAAAATAAAGGATAACGATCCCGGTGTTATTGCCAGGGCAAAAGCGATACAGGCATACGGTACCTGCAGGGTTTCGGGGAAGGAAAAGATTTCACGCCAGGCAAGGTTCGGCCTTGCAGTCGAGAACTGGGTCGCTGCCAATGATATCCGTGCAACCGCGATCCAGTGCTGGGAATCAATAGAAAAAAATTATGGCTGTGCGGCATGCGTGACAATGAGCATGATGGGAGAGAAGCTTATGCCCTCAGCCTGCGAGGTGGACATAACAGGAGCTGTGGCAATGTATGCCCTGGCATTAGCAGCACAGTCACCATCAGCACTCCTGGACTGGAACAATAACTTCGGCGAAGACCGCAATAAGGTCGTATGCACTCATTGCAGCAACTATCCAAAGTCATTCTTCAAAAGCAAAATTGAGATCGGAAGCCTTGATGTCCTGGGAACCGTACTTGGTACCGGGGATACCTTCGGTGCAGTAAAGGGAAAGGTTGCACCGGGAGAAATGACATATTTCAGGATATCAACAGATGATGAGAATGGAAAAATACGGTCATATCTCGGCGAAGGAGAAATAACCGGGGATCCTTATGACATGGATGGCGGTATTGCAGTCTGCCGGATACCTGATCTTCAGAAACTTATGAAGTTCCTGTGCCGACACGGATTTGAACATCACGTGGCCATGGTGCGCGGGAATGTTGCTGATATCCTTGAAGAGGCAATCGGAAATTATCTGGGATGGGACCTTTACAGACACAGATAGTGGTAAAATGAATAGCTACTCCGACAAAGAACTTCAGATTAAATCGGTCCATTACAGAAAAGCCCTGCTGAAGTATATTAAAACAGCGAGCAGCGGACATACAGGAGGCAGCTTATCATGTGTGGATATTCTGAATGTGCTTTATAACGACGTTTTAAATGTCACACCTGAGAATTTCACAGCTGACAGCCGTGACAGGTATATTCAAAGCAAGGGACATTCAGTGGAAGCCCTCTATGTAATACTGGCCGGCAAGGGATTCTTTCCTGAATCAGACCTCATGACGCTATGCAGATACAAATCGGAATATATCGGCCACCCCAGCCGTAAAGTGAATGGAATTGAATTCAATACAGGTGCACTGGGTCATGGCCTGTCCATAAGTACCGGTATAGCCATCGCCGGTAAAAAGGATAAGGCTTCATTCAGAGTCTTTACATTGCTCGGCGATGGTGAGCTGGCCGAAGGATCAAACTGGGAGGCCGCGATGCTTGCAGCACATTATAAGCTGGATAACCTGACCGCTGTTCTCAACCATAATACTTTACAGATCACCGGCCGTACCAGGGAGGTATGCAGCCCGTATCCTATTGATGAGAAGTTCAGGGCGTTTGGATGGAGCGTCATGACCACTGATGGCAATAATATCGGAGAACTGCGAAAAGCGTTCGGGTCAATCCCGGTTAAGCCGGGCAGGCCCTCACTGATAATTGCCAATACAGTGAAGGGGAAAGGGGTCAGTTTCATGGAGGATGAAAAGAAATGGCATCATGGTGTGCCTTCTGATGCCCAGTATGAACAGGCCATGGCAGAACTGGAAAAGGAACTGGAAAAGCTTTCAGAATGAAAACGACAGAACTTAAAATGGGATTGGCAAACCTGGATGTGTTCTCTGCGACAGTTTCGGAGCTGGCAGAGAGGGACAGGAATATTATTGTTGTAACCGGCGATTCAAGAGGCTCAGGAAAGCTTGTTCCGTTCGCTGAAAAATTTCCGGATCAGATCGTTGAAACAGGTATCGCGGAGCAGAATCTTGTCGGTGTGGCTGCAGGACTGGCCTCAGCGGGGAAAAAGGTATTTGCCGTATCACCGGCCTGTTTTCTGACAGCCAGAGGGCTTGAACAGATAAAAAATGATGTTGCTTATTCAAACCAGCCTGTGGTGCTTGTCGGCATTAGCGCAGGGGTCAGTTACGGTGCTCTGGGGTCAACCCATCATTCAATTCATGATGTGGCTGTATTAAGAGCCGTTCATAATATAAGTATTATCGTCCCGGCTGATAATTTTGAGACACGGGAAGCTGTACTGGCTGCCTGCGACTCGGAAAGCCCTGTATATCTGAAACTTGGAAAAAAGCCTATGCCGTTGCTGCCGCGAATGCTTAAGACATTCAGAATCGGGAAAGCATCAGTTGTTTCTGAAGGATCTGATGTGGCATTTATTGCCAGCGGTGAAACAGTAGCAGTCGCTTATCATGCCTCCGTTCTGCTTTCTGAGAAAAAGATCAGTGCAAAGGTTCTCAGCATGCATACAATAAAACCCCTGGATACAGAAGCTGTACTTGAGGCCGCAGGTCATTGCCGGGCAATAATTACGGTGGAGGAACACAGTATCAGCGGTGGATTGGGTGAGGCATGCGCTTCGATGCTGATGCAGGCAGGTATCCGCATTCCTTTTAAGATCATCGGCTTGCTCGATGAGGCAACTGTCACCGGGTCGCAGAATGAGATACTGTCGCATTATGGTATCTCAGGCCCGGGACTCTGTGAAACAGCGCTGAAATTGATTGAATAAGAAATATGCAGAATAAAACTCTCCTGATAAGGATATTGATTGTGCTGCTTCTCCTTCCGGCCATGAACGGTTGCCGCAACAGGCCGGCTGAACCGGAAACACGCAAGATTGCTGTTATTATATCTACACTTAATAATCCATGGTTTGTGGTTCTGGCCGAATCAGCTGCAGGCAGGGCGAGGGAACTCGGTTATGAAGCACAGATATTTGATTCACAGAATAACTCTGCCAGGGAAGCAGAACATTTTGATAATATTATTGCCATGGGGTATGATGCTGTTTTATTCAATCCTACGGATGCCGACGGATCAGTGGTCAATGTAAAAAGGGCCAGAGATGCGGGTATCCCGACATTCTGCATGGACAGGGAGATAAATTCACGCGATGCTGCAGTTACACAGCTCTTATCGGATAATTTCACAGGATGTGTAAAGCTCGGTCAGTATTTTGTTCAGCAGATGAAGAAGGAGGGTAGTTATGTCGAGATACTTGGATTGGTAGGCGATAACAACACATGGAACCGTTCAAAAGGATTTCACAGCGTTGTGGATGAATTTCCGGGCTTAAAGATGGTGGCGCAGCAAAGCGCCGATTTTGACCGCAACAAAGCTATGGATGTAATGGAGACAATAATGCAGGCCAATGCAGATATCGATGCCGTTTTCTGCGGCAACGACGCAATGGCCATGGGCGCCTATCAGGCTGTTCTTGCGGCAGGTAAGACGGATAAGATCAGGGTTTTTGGTTTCGATGGCGCTGACGATGCAATTATTGGGATTGCTGAAGGAAAAATTGCCGCAACTGTTATGCAGTTCCCGGTACTTATGGCGCAGACATCAGCAGAGCTTGCTGACCGGTACATAAAAGGGGAACGAGGTTTTAAATCGAGAACTCCGGTAGAAGTTGTCCTCGTAACCCCCGAAAATGTTTCTAAATATCTTCCTGCCAAACGATGATGCTATGAACAAGATCCTGAAATACACTTCAGTTTGTCTGGCACTCCTGCTGGTAGTCTTCTTTTCCCTTGATATACAGAAGATTGATGAAGTCACCTCCTCCGAAAACCCTGAACTGTTCAATGCTGACGATTATGCCTTAAGGTTCTGGGAGACAGAGCTTCCATCCTGCATTGAAGAAGCGGCGGATATTGATCAGATTGCAGGTCTGCTGAAATCGGATCCCCTGCAGGCTATTAAAGTGTATTCTCACAAGCTTGGCATTTCTCAGACATATTATTATATGGTGAAGGGATCAGGAAGAGTATTATCGGTTGATGAAGAATATCTTGCAATTGAAACTGATGGCAGGAATAAATTGCATATAGCCACGGCTTTTATTTTCGGAAATGCTGTACGTGACGGTTCCGGCAAAGTCGATATTGACGATTTCCTCAATATGACTGAATTCAATAATGTCTCTGTGGCTATTAATAAAATTGTAAAAGAACGAGTGATTACCGGGCTGGAAGAAAGGATCAGTCCCGGTATGCTTCTTCAGTTTGCCGGTGCTCTTGAAATAAGCGGTGATAATCCGTACACAGATATCTTGAAGATCATTCCTGTTTCAATCATTCTGATGGATGGTGACACAGAGTAAAGAAGTTCCAGTGCTGGAAGTAAGGGATATTTCCAAGGCTTTTTCAGGGATCGATGCTCTGAGGAGTGTCAGCATTAAGATATATCCTGGTCAGGTAAATGCTGTTATCGGTGAGAACGGTGCCGGGAAATCAACATTGATGAAAATTATTTCCGGGATTTACAGTAATTATGAAGGGGAGATTTTTCTGGAGGGTGAACCAGTGAGATTCAACAGGTCAAGGGAGGCTGCTGATAAAGGGATAGTAATAATACACCAGGAGCTGAACCTTGTTCCCGAACTGACCATAGCTGAGAATATTTTCCTGGGGCAGGAGCCTGTCACCAGGTTTGGACTGATCAACTACCAGGAAATGCATGCCAAAACGAAAGAACTTTTAGACAGACTTGATCTTTCACTTCATCCCGCAACAAAAACAAACCGTCTCAGAATAGGACAGCAGCAGCTTGTTGAAATTGCCCGGGCTCTTTTAAGTGATTCAAAGGTGCTCATTATGGATGAACCGACATCCGCTATCAGTGAACATGAGGTAAAACTATTATTCCGGATAATAAAAAGTCTGAAGGAAAAAGGTGTCGCAGTGGTTTATATATCACATAAGCTTGATGAACTCTTTGAGATAGCCGATCTGTTTACTGTCCTGAGAGATGGCGAAATGATCGGTGCCGGTAAAATGGCGGAGATTTCCTATGATGGATTGATCAGGATGATGGTCGGTCGTGATCTTAAAGAAATGAGAAAAAGAGGAAAGCCTGTTTCAGATGAAGAGATTTTAAGGATTGAAAACCTATGCCTGAAGAACCCGTCAGGTAAAGAGAGTTACCTGGTAAATAAGGTCAGTTTCACCCTCCATAAAGGTGAAGTGCTTGGTATATGCGGTTTGATGGGAGCAGGCCGCACGGAACTGCTGGAATCAATCTTCGGTCTCTATCCAAAGTATGTGACGGGAAGAGTTTTTGTCGGAGGCAGTGAGCGGTCAATAAGAAGCATAAATGAGGCAATACGAACCGGGCTGGCCCTGGTACCTGAAGACAGGAAACTCCAGGGTCTGATATTGAATATGAATGTAGATGAAAACACCAGTCTGGCGAGCCTTGACAGAATCTCAAAATTCAGTTTTATCAATAAGAAACAGGAAGAAAATTTGAGCCACCATTTCATTGATAAGCTGAGAACGCGGGTTGCTTCTTCTAAAATGGAAGTCAGCAAGCTTAGCGGTGGCAATCAGCAGAAAGTGGTAATTGCCAAATGGTTAGCTGTTAATCCGCAGGTTCTGCTGCTCGATGAGCCAACCCGTGGTATCGACATAGGTGCAAAAGGGGAGATATATGACCTGATAGATGAGCTGGCAGGACAGGGAATGGGGATCGTGGTAGTTTCCTCAGAACTGACCGAGATACTTGCAATTGCGGATACCATCCTGGTGATGTCTGAATCAAGGCAGACGCTGAATGTTAAAAGACCGGAAGCAACAGAGGAATTATTAATGAAGGCAGCACTGGCGGAAAAAGTTTAAAAAGGTAATTATGAAAGTAAAATCCATAAGCCGGAACCTGTTGAAATTTCAATCAGTCATAGCATTGCTTTTAATGTGTCTGGTTATGAGTTTATTGTCTGACCGGTTCCTCACAGCTGATAATGCATGGAATGTGATGCGTCAGATTTCAGTGAATGTTGTCATTTCCGTGGGGATGACAATGGTTATTCTGACAGGAGGCATCGATCTTTCTGTAGGATCAGTACTGGCTATATGTGGCGCAATAACGGCAAGCATGCTAAAGTACGGATCTGAATTGCCTGGACTGAATCTCAGCGTCGGATTCAGCCTGTTTGGTGCAATGGTGGGAGGTACTCTGGTCGGCACCGCCCTCGGATGGTTTAATGGTTTTACTGTCACACGTTTTAAAGTTCCTCCTTTTGTTGCTACACTGGCAATGCTGACAATTGCACGAGGATTGACAATGCTCTGGACAGGAGGCTTCCCGATCACCGGTCTGGGCGATGATATGGCCTTTATAGGTACAGGCTGGTTTTTAGGCATTCCGATGCCTGTATGGATATCTGCTGTTGTTGTTCTTTTAGCTATAGTGGTTACAAACAAGACAAAGCTTGGACGATATATTTATGCAATCGGTGGAAATGAAAAAGCCGCTGAGCTTTCAGGCGTGAAAATAAAAAGGATCAAAATTATTGTTTATTCCGTAGCCGGAGCACTGGCTGCCCTGGGAGGAATAATTGTCACATCCCGTCTTGACAGCGCCCAGCCAAATGCTGGCACGGGCTATGAGCTGGATTCAATAGCAGCTGTCGTTATAGGAGGCACATCCCTCTCAGGTGGAAAGGGAACCATTATGGGAACAGTTCAGGGAGCACTTATCATAGGCATACTGAACAACGGACTCGTTCTTCTCAATGTCTCACCATTCTGGCAGCAGGTGATAAAGGGCTTCGTCATCCTGCTTGCAGTGGTCATCGAGAAATTCAACAAGAGAGAAGAATAATCCCCCCTTATCTCATCGCCGCCCTCTCGCCCTCTTCTTATTTCAGCTCCGCCTCCTCATGCTTAATATTCCATCCGTCGATTACAAGGATAGGAGTATCGCCCGTGAGGTCTTTTTCCATGAACTCAACCTTCACCTGTTTCTTCTCTTTTGGAAGAAGCGAAAAATAGTTGTCATTCCAGAATACAGGAAGCACCATCAGCTTTGAGCTCTTCTTAAGGATCTTGGGATTAACGAAAAATGCCAGTGTGGAAGAGGTATTTTCAATATCAACGGTCAGGGTGTATTTTCCGTTTTCCTTCTGAAGTGCAGATGCAGAGAAGTTCACTTTTACTTCCGGAAGCCGGCTGAGTGAGGTAAAATCGGCATTCTCATCACCTTTGCCTGAGAGCCAGTAGAAATTTGAAGATATCTCTTTGCCGTCACCGTCATAAAGGGCGAGTTTCAGGAAATTAACAGCATCCTTCGGAGGTTCAACCATTATGACTTTTTTGCTTTCGTCTGCCCTTATGTCGACCTGTGCCTCTTTGGAAAAGATCTGCTGCATGTAGAAATTGTACATCTTTGCCTCAGCCTTCAATCCGTTAACATCCTGGTAATCGCTGTTTATAACCCTGACAGAGTTATCATCATATGCATAAAGTATATGCAGGTTCTCATTGGCTTTTCGTGCGCCGTAGAATGAACCGTTCGGTGCGAAGAAGTAATCATAGAACTGCCAGTACATCGATGGCCATGCCGAGTTGTACATCCAGTATATGATACCTGAAGACTTATATTTATTTGCCTGGAATGCCTCAAACATCGCCCTTGTGGCTTCATACTGGAGCACCTGTGACTTCATGCTGTATTCAACAAGTCCTGTGGGTTTTCCGTAACGCGAATTGAGAGCTTCCCGTGCATGAGGGTAAAACGCCCTGTGAACGCGGAGATCCCATGAA
>CAZGGZ010000049.1:0-21898 GCA_964525415.1 uncultured Rikenellaceae bacterium
GCAAAAGGTTGAAGAAATAAGAGGGCGAGAGGGGGAGAAAGGGAGAAGGGGAGAAGGGGTGAAAGGGAGAAGGGGAGAAAAAGACTTTGTTTAATATGTTTAAAAATATGAGAAAGTTATTTCTGATCCAGGTTCTGTTTCTTGCTGTTGGTTTAGTAAATGCACAGGTTACTCTTGAGTATTACCTGCCTTCTGATGTTGCATACGACAGTTCGGTTCCGACGCCGAAACAGTTTATTGGTCATGAGATAGGTGAATGGCACCTCTCCCATGATAAGCTGTATTTCTATATGCTTGAACTGGCAAGAGTCTCCGGCAGGGCGGTATGGGAAGAGTATGGAAAAAGTCATGAAGGGCGCCCGCTCGGACATCTTATAATAAGTTCACCCGAGAATATAAATAACCTTGAGCAGCTCAGGCTGCAGCATCTTGCCCTGTGCGACCCTGATCAGTCAGGCAGGCTGGATATAAGTTCTATGCCCGTATTCATCAAACTGGGCTATGGGATTCACGGCAATGAATCCAGTGCCCAGAATGCATCGGCAGTTACAGCTTATTATCTGGTTGCAGGCCAAAGCGAAAAGATCAGTGAGTTGCTGAAAAATGCTGTAATCCTGATAGATCCTGCACTCAATCCTGACGGGATGCAGCGCCATTCAACATGGGTTAACTTCACGAAGAGCCTGAATAATAATCCTGATGCAAATTCCTGGGAGTTCAGTGAAAGCTGGCCGGGAGGCCGGACAAACCATTACTGGTTCGATCTGAACCGTGATTACCTGATGCTTCAGCACCCCGAGTCAGTTGGACGTGTTGCTGCCTTTTACAGATGGAGACCTAACATAAATACCGACCATCATGAGATGGGTGCCAATGCAACATTTTTCTTTCAGCCAGGTGTGCAAAGCAGGAACAATCCACTTACACCATCTGATATCCAGACGCTTACAGCTGAGATAGGAAAATATCATGAGAAGTACCTCAATTCGATAGGCAGCCTTTATTACTCTGAAGAAATCTATGATGATTTTTATATAGGTAAAGGTTCTTCCTATCCTGATATTCATGGCTCAGTCGGAATTCTCTTTGAGCAGGCAGGAGTAAAAGGCCATCTCAGGGAAACATCAGGTGGACTTCTTTCATTTCCATTTGCTATCAGAAACCAGTTCAATGTATCTCTTTCCAGCCTGGAGGCAGGATTGCAAATGAAAAACAACCTGCTTGAAAGCCAGAGAAGATTCTACAAAGATGCCCTCCTGCTGGCCGATAAGCACCCTGTCAAAGCCTATGTTTTCACTGAACCATCCGATAATCACAGATTATCAGAATTCATTAAGAATTTGTTATATCATAAGATCAGAGTCTACAGGTTATCAAGAGATATCAGCAGGGATGGTGTGCTTTATAAAGCTGAGAACAGTTTCCTGGTTCCTCTGAAACAAAATGAGCACAGATTCATAAGATGCCTTTTTGAACCTGTTAAGGAATTCACCGACAGCGCTTTCTATGATATCTCAACATGGGTGCTCCCGATGTCATTCAATATACAGTATTCTGGTATAAGCATAATCAGGGAAATGGAAGGTCTTGCCGGATCTGAAATAACCGAACCTCCTGTAGTCAGGGGTAAAGTTGAGGGTCCGCAGGATCCTTACGCTTACCTGTTCGAGTGGAATGAATATCTTTCTCCAAAAGCCCTGTACTCCCTTCAGAATGCCGGAGTCATAACAAGAGTTGCCACAAATAAATTCACTTTCGATGATGGAAGCTTCAGGCATGAATTTCCATACGGGACAATCCTGGTTCCCGTTTCGGGACAATCCCTCTCAAAGGATCAAATAAGGGCTTTGATGGAATCAGCAGCGCAGGATTGCGGATTAACGGTCTATGGAGTCAATACAGGACTCACTCCTGAAGGTATTGACCTTGGCAGCTCAGCATTTATGGTGCTCCGGAAACCAGCAGTGCTGATGATAGCCGGCGACGGAGCCAACAGTGCTGATGCCGGAGAGATCTGGCATATGTTTGATACCAGGTTCCGGATGCCTGTTACAATGGTGACTGCCTCAAGATTCGGATCAACAGACCTTGACGGATACAATGTCGTGATAATTACGGGATCGCCGGATATCAGCGCTTCTGGTATTGAAAATATCAGGACATGGAGCAATAAAGGAGGCACGCTGATAGGTTACGAATCAGGAAATACCTGGTTATCAAGGAATAAACTGGCAGAAATAGAGTCTGTGCCAGTGCCGGAATCAACTAAAAAGGATGGTGAATATATAAACCGTATGACTGATAACCTGTCGCGGCAGATTCCGGGTTCCATTTTTGAAACCAGACTCGATCTCACTCATCCTCTCTGCTACGGCTATACCCGGGACAGGCTCCCGGTTTTCAAATCAGGCGCGTCAGCATCTAAAGAAGATAAAAATATCTACAATAATCCGGTGACCTACACTTCAAATCCGCTGCTCAGCGGTTACTGTTCCAAAGCGAATGAAGAGAGGATCAGCGGAACTGCCTTTGCAAGCGTTCATGGATCAAGGATCATCTCTATCTACGATAATACCAATTTCAGAGCTATCTGGTACGGAACGAATAAGATCTTTATGAATGCGGTGTTTTTCGGGCAGATATTAGGTCAGGGGAGAATTGAATATGGAGAATAAGAGATTATTTGATTCCCCCCTTGAGGGGGGTTAGGGGGATGTTATTTTTCATTGATAAACATCCCCCCGACCCCCTTCAAAGGGGGAGTTGTTTAGTTTTAAAATACCATTTTCCTTACATGAACATCCTTTAATGCCATGAGATCCCTTTCAAGATGCCTGTGCTGCGTTTTATCACCGGTAAGCTCAAGGATAATCAGTCCGGCCGGTTCTCCAAAGAATACTTCATTTACTCCGAGCCGGGTGCGGATATAGCAGCCGTAGGTTGTAAGAAGCTTCTGTACTGACACAACAACATCATGCTTCTTCCCGACAAGGATACCGAGTATCTCTGCGGATCCTGCAGATTCATCCTCCGGAGATTTTGCATCAGATGAGGAAAAGACCATTTCCCTGATAACTATGCCTCCCAGAGGTTCAAGCTCACTGATAAGTTCCGCAGATTCTTCTTTGTCGTCTTTCAGGTGAAGAATAATATATGCTTCGCGGCTGCAGACATTATCTGTAACCTCATGGAAACCAAGGCGGGTAGTTATTACGCCGGAATGCCTTGAGAGTATCTCCTGTGTGAGACCAGCTTCTTTAATGCGGTCAATGATTTTAATACCTATTACCTTTATCATAATCGCAATAATATTTCATAACTCTTTAAAACCCACCCCAAACCCCTCCAAGGAGGGGATTTGATTTACTTAAAAATATAAATCTCTTTCGCCTTTCTTTATCCTTTCGATCTTTTCGCGCGTATTATGCGCAACTCCAGGTTCAAGAGTAACAAGGTTCTTTTCTATCACCTTCCAGCCTTTTTCGGCGACTTCTCCTGTTGCATAGTCACAGATGTATTCCGATAGAGTCAGTATCGCATTGGGAGTACAGAAACGCTTTATAAAACCCGGAACCGAGAATTCCATGAAATGCTCGCCTGTTCTTCCCATCCTGTAACATGAGGTGCAGAATGAAGGCAGGTAATCATTTGTAAGCAATTCATCTATTACCTCTGCAAGTGACCTTGGATCACTTATCTTAAACTGCTCACGGTTCAGGTTCTGGACTTCGTTCTTTGATTCCGAATACGATCCCAGTTCAAGCTTCGTACCACCATCTATCTGTGATACACCATATTTTAAAACTTCTCTTCTGACATCAGGAGCTTCACGGGCTGTTAAAATCAGTCCGGTGTATGGCACTGCCAGTCTCAGAATGGCTACAAGCTTTTTAAAATCCTCGTCGCTGGTCTGGTACTGTCCGTTGATCTTCAGGCTGAGAGCATCCTTGATCCGTGGAAACGAAATTGTATGAGGTCCGACATTGTAGCAGGCTTCAAGGTGATTGGCATGGCGGACCAGTCCGAGAACTTCAAATCGCCAGTCGTACAGCCCGAAGAGTGCGCCGATTCCCACATCATCAATACCTGCCTCCTGGGCTCTGTCAAGTGCAGTTATCCTCCATTCATAGTCTTTTTTCTTTCCTCCCAGGTGATACCACTTATATGCTTCCGGGTGATATGTCTCCTGGAAGATCTGATAAGTGCCTATGCCCGAATCTCCGACTGTCCTGAATCCGTCAATATCCAGCGGGGCAGCATTGATATTCACCCTGCGGATCTCGCCATGTCCTTTTTTTACACTATAAACCATTTTTACGGTATGGGCAATGTATTCGGGTGAATAATCGGGATGCTCACCATATACCAGTATGAGTCTTTTCTGTCCGTTGTCTTCCAGCGCTTCAACTTCCTTTATGATCTCTTCGTCGGAGAGGGTTTTCCTGACAGCGTCCCTGTTAGAGACCCTGAATCCGCAGTACTGGCAGTTGTTTGTGCACCTGTTGCCAACATAGAGGGGCGCAAAAAGAACAATCCTGTTACCGTATACTTTTTCCTTAAGCTCTCTTGCGCCCTGTTTGATCTCATCAGCAAGGTCTGTACCTGATGAATTAACCAGCACTGCTGTCTCTTCCATGGTCAGTCTCTTCTTGTCGAGCGATTTGGCAATAACATCCCTTACCCTTTTCTTGTCCGGCTTGGTTTTGTTAATCAGATCCCATATCTCACCGGTATCAATGAATGGTTTCATTCGTTGATCGGGGATGCTCAGTTTTTCGGGTGAGAACCTCATCAGGTTAAAGTATTAATAAACTACAAAGATAACCACAAAAAGAGTGTTATGAAATGATTATGGTCAGTATATAAGATCTGTTATCTCCTCCTTTGCAGCTTCAAGCTTTGCATGGATTTTTGCATCTGTCAGACCAACTGATCCATGTATCTTTTTGTGGAACAGAACTTCAGTTTTTTTACCGGTGGAAGTTTCCTGGTTTTCAAAAATATTAACCAGCACTTCCTGAGTTACCTGATCTTCACTGGTGATTAGTACCATGCCTTTTGAGGTGTGATTCCCGGAAGCGATTGATACTGCATATATACCGGGAGAAGGCAGCAGTTTGCATTCTTCGGTAACCGGGATTATCATGAAATCCTGCAGGATATTTGAGGAATATTGTTCAGGTATGCCAATAATAAGGTAATAATGATCAAGATACGCGTTTGCCCTCTGGATATATCCTTCCCTGACAGCCTTACGGATTTTTGTTGAGCTTACAGTTTCATGCTGAACCTCCTGCTCAGGAATCTCTTCTGCCTCAAAATTATATTTATTCCTCCATCCCCAGAGCTGCTTATAGTCGCCCTCCTGTTTAAAGCCGAAATGATGGTTAAAGCCGACAACGACAACTTTTGCGTGGAGGATCCCGTACAGATACTCCCTGACGAACTCCTCACTTGTAGTTCTTGAGAATTCTTTTGTAAAAGTCACTATTATGAGATTATCCAGTCCTGCCTTCCGGAGAAGTTCAAGTTTTTCCTCCTGTGAATTGATGAGCTTTAATTCCTTGCCGGCAGTTTCAGGGTAGAGGACTTTCCTGGGATGGGGATCAAAAGTTATCAGGACCGATTCGCCATCGTGTTTATGTGCCAGCATCTTGAGCCTGTTAAGAATTGTCTTATGCCCGATGTGAACTCCATCGAACGAACCCGTAGTCACAACAGGATTCTTTATTTCCTTAACCTCCTCAAATCCTCTGTAGATCTTCATCCTCAACCGGGAATTCTAAATTGTGTTTTCTTTCACGAAATAGGCTACCTTTTCAATAGACGTTATCATATCATACTCTTCGAGGTACACCCATGAAGGTACATTAAGAGGAATTGTAGTGTAGTTAAGTATCCCTTTGACTCCATACCTTACAACCTCATCCGCGATTTCCCTTGCATAGTCAGCAGGCACTGTCAGAATAGCTATCCGGATATCCTGTTCCCTGATAATCTTCTCCATTTCATTATGCGGAAAGCACTTTACTCCGGAGATAACCTTGTTGACTTTCTGGGGATCAGTGTCAAACGATGCCACGAGGTTGAGCTTTGATCTTTTGCCCTTGAAATATGCAGCAACCGCTCTTCCAAGATTTCCTATACCAACGATAGCCACGTTAATGCCATTCTCAGAATCAATAATAGTACCGATGGTATCGATGAGTTCTTTAACATCATAACCTTTTCTCTGAACTGATGAATAACCTATCAGCATCAGGTCACGCCGGACCTGCACTGCAGTTACCTGCATACGCGCAGCCAGTTCGTGAGAATAAATGAAATTCCTTTTTTCATTAAGACATTCGAGCAGGGTTCTTCTGTACTCGCTTAGTCTTTCAATAGTTTTTCCCGGTAGTTTCATGTTTTTTGTCGTTATAATTACTATTTTTTTGGCAGCCTGACAATAAAGAGAGTACCTGCATCCGGTGTGCTTTCCACCTTGATTTCACCATGGTATAAATCGATTACTTTTCTGACAATAGACAATCCCAGTCCGCTTCCTGAAATATTTTTTGTCTTATCATTCCTGACCCTCATGAACTCGGTAAACAGATTTCCCTTGTCGTCTTCCGAAATGCCGATACCTGTATCAGAGAAACCCAGAACTATATCATTTTCATCGCTTTCAATGGTAATATCAACTTTCCCTCCGAACCTGTTGTACTTAACGGCATTGGAGATGAGGTTGTTAAAGATGATATCCATATCTTCGGGATCAGCCATGATAACTGAATCGTTCCTGACAACCAGATTGATTGTGACATCCATTTGTATTGCATAGGGCTGAACTGTGACAATTGCTCCTTTTGCAAT
The DNA here is from genome assembly GCA_964525415.1 of uncultured Rikenellaceae bacterium. Classification (GTDB taxonomy): domain Bacteria; phylum Bacteroidota; class Bacteroidia; order Bacteroidales; family VadinHA17; genus LD21. The sequence goes on from CAZGGZ010000049.1 coordinate 6,859, forward strand.
TTCAGTCAGGTCGATTTTCCGGATCTTCTCCTCTTTCTTTTCGAGGCGTATTTTAGTAAAATCGAGCAGGTCCATTATCAGGTTTCTCATGCCCTGTACCCTTTGAAGCGATCTGTCGATTTGATTGGCATAATCATCAATTTTGTCGCCAGCCTGTTTCTCCTGCATCATCCTGAGATATCCCTCAAGGGCATTCAGAGGAGCCTTAAGTTCATGCGAGAGAACTGAAAGAAACTGGTACCTGATCTTTTTGCCTTCCTGGTTCAACCTGTGTGTGACCTTTTTAAGGTACAGCTGCTTTGAAATATTTTCGATGCTTGATTTCAGCTCCTGGGGAGTGAAGGGTTTCGGTATAAAATCAGTGGCACCGTCGCGGGTAGCCCTGATAGCAACATCAAGAGATGCATAGGATGTTATCATTGCCGTTGCTATATCATACTTCTTCTCACGGATCTTCTCCAGGACATCCACGCCCTGCATCCCCGGCAATTTGTTATCAAGAAGAAGAATGTCAGGCTTCTCCCTCTCAATTATGGTTAATCCCTCCTCTCCTGAGGCAGCAGTAATAACCTCGAATGTATAATCCTCATCCATGAACGGATAGGTTACATGATAGTTACCAAGGATCCTGGTAACTCCCGACCTGATCCCGGGTTCATCATCAATAACCAGAATCTTTAAAACTGCCATGTTAAAGCTTTAATAGTTTCATTATTTCCTGATCGAGCTGCTCTGCTCTTATTCCTTTCTCGAGATACCTGTCAGCCCTGATCCACGATTTATCCTTTTCAGAATCAAGACTGAATGACATGCCGGTCTCACGGGCAACCGCCGTTGCCAGGATAACAGGCACACCGGGATACAGTTTCCTGATCTTGTAACACAGTATGAATCCGCTGTCATCACTCTCCATCATAAGATCAAATATTGCCAGGTCGGGTTTGAACTTCTGCATTATTGATTCTGCCTCAGCCTGGCTCTCTGCCGTTACTGTCTTGTATCCTGCCTTACCCAGGCTGAATACCGTCTGGAAAAGATAGTCAGGATCATCATCTGCCACCAGGATTGTGTAATCACTTTTTTTCATCTCACTACAAATATCTGTTAAATCCTTGTTCTAATAACTATTACCTTTTAGTCTGTCGCTATGCTCCGTCTTTAAGTCTTAACGGGCTTCGCCCTGTCTGTCGCTGCGCTCCGTCAATAATCTCGGACTTTAAGACAGCGAACGAAGCGAATAAGACAATCTATTCTTTCCTTCTTGGTAACACGATCCTGAAACTGGTCCCTGTCTTTCCTTTCGCCTGATCTGTATTGGACTCGACCGTTATCTGTCCCTTATGCATCTTCACAATACCATAGGCAGTAGCAAGTCCAAGTCCGGTTCCAAATCCCAGGCCCTTGGTAGTAAAGAACGGCTCAAATATCTTAGCCTTATCCTCCTCTTTAATGCCTGTGCCTGAGTCACTTATAGTTATGCTGACATCGCCCAGTGTATCATCCAGAGCGATGTTTATTTCTCCTCCTTCCGGCAATGCCTCAAACGCATTCCTGACAAGGTTTGTAAACACCTGGGTCATTTGTTCAGCATCAAGCATCGCTTCCGGATTCGTTGTCCTGTCTGTGGTAATAATATTCACATTAGCAGGTACTATAAGGCTTCCCAGGCTCAGTTCTACCAGTTCCTTAATATTTACCAGCTGGTGGTTCACCTGGTTTTTCCTCGCAAAATTAAGGAGACCTGCAACTATCTTCTTGCAGCGTCCTGCCTGTTCAGCTATCAGCTTAAGATCCTCCCTGACAGGATCACCATCCTTGCTTTCTTCAAGAAGTATATTGCTGTACATGATCACAACACCCAGCGGATTATTCAGCTCATGAGCAATACCTGCCGAAAGCTGACCCATATGCGCGAGCTTTTCAGATTGCTTCAGAGCTTGTCTGACTTCTCTCAGCTTTTCATTTGAGAGGGCCAGGTCATTAACTGATTTATGGAGTTTTTCTATTGTGTAAGGAAGACACATCTCAACTTCAGCAAGTCCTTTCTTTATCGCCATTGCATGCTCTACACAGCTTTCATACCCGCATGCACCGCAATCGAGCTGATCTTTCTTTGTTATCTTGCCCATGGAAATGAGAACCTCTTCAACATCTTTTTCTTCCAGTATCAGAGTCCGGTGATCTTCAGGCTTATGATGAACCGAAAGATCCAGATCAGAATACTCGTTGAATGCCATCTGCCAGGCATTGTGGTTCTCTTTCTGCATTTTGCTGCTTGCATAGGTGCTTACCAGAGCCCTTCTGTTGTACTGTTTCCCGTTTTTCGAGAGACCCGGCCCCATTATGCAGCCTTCACAGCAAAGAAGTTCCACATGCTGTTTCTTAATAAGTCCTGCCTCAAACTCTTTCAGGGCTTCCTGGAAATCGATCCTTCCTTCAGCAGCAATAATATTTCCGGTAATAGCATCGTCGTTTATGTTTGCAGCCTGAAGCAATCCCCGTGTGACAGGGAATATTGCTCCGCGTCTGCCTGCAGGAGGATCAAAGTCTGAAGGCTGACTGGAAGCAGCAGAAATCCGCAGAGCTGAAAAGAGTTCTCTCAGTTCAGAAAAAGTGATCACCTCATCCACTTCACTGCTTTCAGCTTTTTTTGCAACACACGGACCGATGAAAACAACTTTTGTATCCTTTCCGTATTTTTCGTGCATTACCCTGGTCATCGCAACCATCGGCGAAACAACAGGCGCCAGGTTGTCAACAAGCCCCGGATGGTAGTGTTTTACATAATTGACTATAGAAGGGCAATCAGAAGATATGAAATATTCGCTGCTTTCAGCCACGAGGGACTTGTATCTTTCAGCCACCAGGTCTGCTCCAAAAGAAACTTCAGATACATAATTAAAACCAATTGATCTTATCATTCCAACCAGAGATCTGTGATCGGCGATATCATAAAACTCTGCAGGGAAGCTGGGTGCCACTATTGCAGCAACCTTTGACTCATCCCTGATCAGTGCAAGTACCCGGTCGGTAGTATTCAGAAACACCTTTGCACCCTGGCTGCAAACTTTAGTACAGTTTCCGCAGGCAATACACCTCTCATCTATCACCTCTGCCTGACCTCCTACAATACGGATAGCCTTGGCAGGGCATTCCCTGACACAGGTGTAGCATGTTCGGCAGAGTTCTTTAATAGTGTAAACCAGCATGGTGTTACTTGTTGCTTGTTGCTTGTTCCTCGTTATTTGTTCCCCCTTTGAAGGGGGAGGGGGGATGTTTTTACCTGCCTTTACATCCCCCTAACCCCCCTCAAGGGGGGAACTATATTTTTATAACAATACATTCCTCTTCTCAAAATGGGTATGAAAGATCTTCTTATCGGAGATCTCCTTGTTCTCCTTTATAAGCTTTTCATACATTTTAATTATTACCGGCGATTTCTCAGGAATGCTTACCGCATCTGTTTCATCGGCCTGCCAGATCATTTTCGCGCGGTTTTTCTTTTCATCCTTTGATTCCCTTAATGCGAGACCTGCTCCATTGATACATCCTCCCGGGCAGGTCATGACCTCGATAAGGTCATATCTCTTTCCTGCAGTCTGGGACGTCTTCAGTTTTTCCAGCCCTGTCAGTCCGTCAACAACAGCAACATTAAACTCAGCTTCTCCGATAATAAATGAAGCTTCCCTGAATGAACTGCCGGAGCGCAGCTTTTTGAACATTTGCCTCTGAGCCTCGGTTTTCATCATCCTGAACCATACTGATCTAATGACTCCTTCTGCCAGACCACCTGATAATTCAGCCATTGCTGATACTGAGCTTCTCCCTTCCATTGGTTCATCAGCCGGTTCCATACCAGTATTCGCAGCATCAATTCCGTACAATCTTATCAGCCTGGTAAGTTCCCTGATTGTAAGGACCGAATCAACATCGCTTATACCTTTGCGCATCATACCGTCGCGCCTGGCTTCAAATTTCATCGCGGTGCATGGTGTAACAGAAACGGAAAAGATCTTTTCCGGCCTGACAGATGATTGTCCGGCTACAATAGTCTTGATCAGAGCTCCGGCAATCTGCTGCGGTGATTTTACCGTTGACAGATCAGGGATGACTGATGGCATGAACTGTTCAGCATATTTGACCCAGGCAGGACAGGCGCTGATATACAGTGGTTTATCACTTTTTTTACCGGCTTTTTCCATCAGCTGGTCTGTCAGTTCAGATATACAGATATCGGTGCCTGTGCCGGTGTTGAATACCTTATCGAATCCTATCTTGCGCAGGATGGAATTGATCACCTTATCAAAATCCCTGTTGTATTTTATACCAAGTTCTTCGGCTATGCCTGCGGGAACAAGAGGTGAATACTGGATAACCTTGAGCATCTCGGGTTTGTTCAGATAATCCCGGACCTCAGTTATATTGTGTTTTTCATGCAGCGCTGCCGTCGGGCATACAAGTACGCACTGGCCGCAATTAATACAGCTTGAGAAATTGAAATCGCGGTCCATTGCCGGGCCGACATGGGTCAGTCTTCCTCTCCTGATAAAATCCAGTGAGGTGGAAGTTATCATCTCCTCGCAAACCCTTACGCATCGTCCGCAGAGTATGCACTTTGAAAGTTCCCGTACTATTGCCGGACTTGACTGATCCAGCCGCGGCTTGATCTTCTTTGACCGTATACGTCTCTCGCTGATATTAAGTTCTTCTGCGAGTCTCTGAAGTTCACAATCAAGGTTGCGGTCGCAATAAAGGCAGTCATCAGGATGATTTGAAAGAAGGAGCTCAACAATGGTTTTCCTGGCAGTTATGACTCTGGGTGAATGAGTCCTGATCTTCATCCATTCCTCTACAGGCTGCGAGCAGGCGGTAACAAGCCTTTCGCGTCCCTCAACCTCAACAACGCACATCCGGCAAGCCCCGGTGGGTGAAAAATCCTTCATCCTGCAGAGAGTCGGAATGATTATCCCGTTGCGGTTAAGTGCAGAAAGGATCGTTTCTCCTTTCTCAGCTTTGATCTTTTTATTATTTACCTGTATAGTAAAAAACATGACAGCTATTTAACTGTAATTGCGCTGAACTTACATATATCATAACAAATCCCGCATCCGGTGCATTTATCCTCAACAATGAAGAAAGGCTGCAGTCTTGTTCCATAGATGGCATTAACAGGGCATTTCGACGCACATGCAGTACACCCGGTGCACTTATCAACATCAATTGAAAATGTTCTCAGTCCCCTGCAGATGTTCGCCCTGCATTTTCTGTCAAAGATATGCTCCTCAAATTCCTCCCTGAAGTTCTTCAGTGCGCTGATGAACGGATTCGGGGCATTCTGACCTAGTCCGCACAGCGAAGTGTCCTTCATCACAGAAGCGATGCCTTCAAGCTGCATCACTCCTTTGAAACGCTCCAGGGTAGTGCCGGCTTCTTCATTTTCAGGTTTTCTTATGATGCTTTCAAGTATCTCGAGCATTCTGCCTGTACCCTCGCGGCACGGGATACATTTGCCGCAGCTTTCATCCCTCATGAATTCCATATAATACCTTACAAGGTCGACCATGCATGTGTTTCCATCGATGATCACAAATCCCCCTGCTCCCATCCCGATACCTTTTTCTTTCATTACATCAAAATCGACTTTAAGTTCAAGGTTCTCTGCTGTTATGAATGAACCTGATACGCCACCAAGCTGAACAGCCTTGAATTCTTTTCCTTCCTTTATTCCGTCAGCAATATCTTCAAGTATGGTTCGTACGGGAGTTCCCATCTCAACCTCCACCACTCCCGACATTCTCCCTTTTCCTGCCACAGCAAACACTTTTGTGCCGGGGCTGCCTTCAGTTCCTATCGTATGGAACCATTCAGGACCATTCTGCATTATTGCCGGCACATTCATCAGTGTTTCGACATTATTAATTACAGTTGGCTTGCTGAACAATCCCGATGTTGTCGGGTACGGAGGTTTAAGCCGGGGCATACCTCTTTTGCCTTCCAGGGTGTTTATCAGGGCTGTCTCCTCACCGCATACAAAAGCGCCGGGCTCCCTGCGGATAACAATATCAAGACTGTAACCGCTTGAGTAAATGTTATGTCCGAGGAGTCCGTATTCTCTCGCCCTGTCAATGGCATGCTGAATTCTTTGCCTGGCGTGCTCTGATCCTTTCCTGAAAAAGATGAAAGCGCTTGATGCTCCAATGGCATATGAGGCAATTGCAATTCCTTCGATAAGCTTAAACGGATCGCTTTCAAGAAGCGTCCTGTCGGTAAAAGCGCCGGGATCGCTTTCTTTTGCGTTGCATATCAGGTATCTTGCCGTTGATCCCGTATTCAGCGCCTGCTTCCATTTAAGTCCGGTAAGATAACCGCCTCCGCTCCTTCCTCTCAAACCGCTTCTTTCAATGATATCACAGACTTCTTCGAAAGTGTAATTCCTGATCGCTTTGGCAAAAGCCCTGAATCCGCTCCTGGCTATGTATTCATCAATGCTCCAGGGATCATAGCATCCGCAATTGTTCATCACTACCCTCTTCTGGTTCGCGAAGAAAGGATGTTCATCGATGAAAGGAATTCCATGCCACATTTCAAATCCATGAGTGCCATTCTGACCGGCAAGGTCTTCTTCATTGATATCGCTATGGAAGACACCATTCAGAAGAGGTTCAACCTTTTCTTCCGTAATATTCCTGAAAAAGAGCTTGTTCTTTCCGGGGAGCTGGATGCAGACCAGAGGTTCAAAATTTGCGGGACCGGAACATCCGGTTTTTACCAGACTGGCTTTAAGTGCATTATTATCAATATACTCTCTTACCGCAGAATATGCTTTTTCAGATCCTGCAATAATACTGCTTGTTCCGGAAGAAATATAAATGACAGGGATGGCTGTTTTTTCGCGCCGGACCTCCTGAAGCACCTTTTCAGTTTCTGCAGGAAGGATGTCCGATTCGAACAGCAGGACCTTCTCAACCATGAATTTCTTCAGATCTTCCATCTAGTCATTTTCGATTAAGAACCTGAGTTTTTTAATCAACTCCGGGAGATGCTCCGGTCTGATATGTGTGTGATACTCGTCGTTTACTTTAATTATTGGGCCATGATTGCATCCTCCCATACAACTTTCAGTTTCATAGCTGAAAACCCCGTCCCTTCCCGTCTGCCCTGCTTCAAGTCCTGTAATCTCCCTTATCTTGCTGATAACTGATTGAGATCCGTTAATGAAGCATGATGTGCCGTTGCATATTTTAATATGTATTTTCCCGGCAGGAATGAATCTGAACTGATCATAAAAAGTTGCCAGTCCGTATATCTTTGTTGTGCTGAGACCGACAAAATTGCCTGCCTTAACTATTGTTTCCTCCGACAGATATCCGTTTTCATCCTGAATTTCCTGGAGCAGCGGAATCAGGTCCTCCCTCCTGCCTGGTTTGTATTTCTTCAGAATTGAATCGATTGCCGGGTTCATCAGTATCAGTATAATACAATATACAAAAATAATAATTTTATTGTTAATAAATAAACATTGTTAATTATTTCACAATAAAAAATCAGCGTACGTTTTCTATTTAAAATGATCTATTTGATTGCATTTCAATGCTTTATGAATATTCAGAAAATATGGCTGATTAGATGATCCTATGCCATCAGAATATATTATCTGTTTAATTACTTGAATTTTACGTTTTGAAGGCATGATCACGGCACAGAAATAATTATTACATTTGAAGTTGTTGTTTTTTAATAAACAGTAGAAAGATGACCAGGGAAGTTGAAATGCATATCTGTCTCGGCAGTTCCTGCTTTTCAAGAGGTAACAAAGAAGTGGTGGCATTCATAAAGGATTACCTGAAGAAGAACCATCTTGAAGATAGTGTTATTTTCAGGGGCGCCCGCTGCATGGGAAACTGCAGTAAAGGCCCGAATCTTAAGATCGGTGACAGGATTGAAGAGGAAGTTGCCATTCCAGGGATTGAAGCAATCCTTGAAAGAGAATTAGCCAAATTGAAATAGAAGCAAGGGGTGACAATAATGAACAAGATAAAACCTGTTTTATATATAAATGATGAAAAATGCAGGAACTCATATTCCTGCGTAAGGGTTTGTCCGGTGAATGCCATTGAGGTGAAGACCCGGAAGCCTCATCCCACGATCATCCCTGAAAGGTGTATCGGATGCGGATTATGCTACGTGTCCTGCTCTCCGCGCGCAATTACTTTCCGCGATTCAAAAGAGGAAGTAAAAGCCCTGTTGTTGTCAGGCAGAAAAAAGGCTGCACTGATTGAACCAAGTATAGCATCGGAGTTTGATGACATTACCGATTACAGGAAGTTCGTGGCAATGATCCGCTCGCTTGGCTTTGATCATGTACATGAAGTATCATTCGGAGTTGATCTTATAGCCTCAAAATATGCCGATCTGTTCAGCAGATCAGAAGGTAAATATTATATCACTGCAAATTGTCCGTCAATAGTCAAGCTTATTGAGAAATTCCACCCGGAGCTGACACCCAACCTCTCCCCCCTGGTTTCGCCGATGGTAGCAACCGCCATGGTAGTCAGGGAGTTGTATGGGCCTGATGCAGCAATTATCCAGATAGGTCCCTGCATTGATGCTAAGGATGAAGCCTTGCTTTACAAATCAGGAAAGCTGGTGGAAAGGGTTCTTACATTCATTGAACTGCGGCAGCTCTTTGAAGAATTCAATATCCAGGAAAAACTTGTTAAAATGTCGGATTTTGATCCTCCCTTCGGCTACTGGGGCGCTCTCTATCCTGTTCCTGCAGGCATAATACAGGCTGGCGGACTAAAGCGCGATATGGTCTCAAGCAAAGTGATCACGGCATCAGGAAAGGAAGATATACTTGAAGCCATAAATGATTATGATAAGTACATAGATACGATTCACCATCACTTTAACCTCTTCTTCTGTCACGGATGCCTGCTGGGACCCGGAATGGAGCACCACAGTGAGAGGTTCAGGAGAAGAGCCCTGGTAAGCAGGTACACGGAAAAGAGAATTAGCGTTCTTGATAAGGAATTATGGCAGAAGAACATGGATAAATGGCTGAAGCTTGATTATTCCAGGAGCTTCACGCCAGATGACCAGAGGATCCCCGAACCCCCTGCTGAAGCTATTAATGAGGTCCTGAAGATCGTTGGTAAACAGGATCCCGGTGAGGAACTCGACTGCGGAGCCTGCGGATACATGTCGTGCCGCGAATTTGCTTCAACAGTAGCCAAAGGTCTGGCAATTCCGGAAATGTGCCACACTTTTAACCTCCGCAATAAACAGGAATATATTGAAACCCTGAGACAGACAAACAGGAAACTAGCTGAAACCAAAAAAGCGCTGAAGGAATCAGAAGAGCTTGCGCTGAGGGAGAAAGAGGTAGCGCAGGGAGCTTCAGACATGATGAACAATATGCTTGAAAAACTCCCGACAGGTGTGGTGATTGTCGACAACAACCTGAAGATCCTTCATTCAAACCTGAGCTTTATCAATACCATAGGCGAGGATGCGAAGGCAATTGCTGAAGTTATTCCCGGACTTGCAGGAGCTGATATCAAAACACTTGTCCCTTTCAATATATACAACATGTTCACCTTTGTCATAAAGGAAGATGAACCAGTTGTAAGCAAGGATGTTCACTGGGACGACAGGATGCTCAACATTTCAATATTCCCTATCAAGAAGAACAAGATGTGCGGAGCCGTGATCCGTGACCTCTATTCGCCTGAAGTGCAGGGAGAAGAGGTTACAAACAGGGTCAGCGAGGTTATTGAGAAGAACCTTGAAATGGTTCAGAAAATAGGATTTCTGCTCGGGGAAGGAGCATCTGAAACAGAGCAGATGCTTAATTCGATAATTGAGTCCTATAAAAAAAGAAGCCGGAAAAACAGCGCGAAAGAATCTTGATTGAAAAAGGATTTTTACATAGAAATCAACTGCCAGCAGCGGAATCATGATGGTGAGAAGATCTGCGGCGACGTCTTTCTCTACAGGTATATAAAGGAAGAGGACAGGGTGATTGCAGTTCTGTCGGATGGTATGGGCCACGGTGTAAAGGCAAACATCCTGGCAACGCTTACATCGACAATGGCACTTAACTTCACACGCGAGCATAAAGAGGTTGACCTTATAGCGGAAATAATAATGAACACCCTCCCGGTTTGCAGCGAAAGGAAGATCAGTTACTCAACTTTTACGATAGTCGATATCGAGAGCAGTGGTAAAGCGACCATACTCGAATATGACAATCCTCCTGCAATTATACTCAGAGGCAGTGAAATATTTGATCCGTCGTGGAAAAAGGTGGTCCTTGAAAAGGGTAAGCATGCAGGCAAAGTCCTGAAGACATGCACATTCATGCCTGAAAAAGAGGACAGGATTATCTTGTGTTCCGACGGCGTGGCTCAGAGCGGGATGGGCAGTGAAGCATTTCCGTTCGGATGGGAAAGGGACAATGTGGCATCATATGCGGCTACGCTGACAAGCAGTGAGACTTCCATTTCTGCTTCAATGCTTGCGGGGAAGATTGTTTCCATGGCGCATAAGAACGATGTATACAAGGCTAAAGACGATATCAGCTGTGCAATAATTTACTTCCGTGATCCCCGTAAACTGATGTTATGCACAGGACCTCCCTACGAAAAGGAAAAGGACAAAGAACTTGCTGTAAAAGTCAGGGATTATAAGGGTAAAGTTATCCTTTGCGGAGGAACAACTGCCGATATCGTAGCCAGAGAGCTGAACAGGAAAATCGTTGATGAGCTTATCTTTGAAGATCCTGACCTGCCACCCGAGAGCTTCCTTGAAGGTATTGACCTCGTGACAGAGGGGATACTGACCCTGCAAAAGGTAAATGAGATCCTGAAAAACTTCAACAACAGCGTCAGGCTGGGAAAAGGACCTGCTGACAAGATTGTGAAGCTGTTAATGGAAAGCGATGAGATCCACTTTATCATTGGCACCAGGATAAACATAGCGCACCAGGATCCAAACCTTCCCGTAGAGCTTGAAATAAGAAGAACCGTGGTAAAACGAATTGCCCGGCTGCTTGAGGAAAAATGGCTCAAAAACGTAACATTTGAGTACATATAAAACCGGCGGCAGGCGACCGGCAACAGGCAACAGGCAAAAGAAACTAATATAATGACTTATTATTTCCTGGACTCAGTTTTAAGAAATTCAAGTACCTTTCTGAACAGAGAAGGCTGAATATCCGGATAAGTTAGATTATCAGGAAGACAGTCAAACAGGTTTACTTCATTTATTTCAGAATCTGGTGACAACTGTTCTACGCGGGTGACCTCAGCAAAGAAGAGCCTGCCATAACCTGTAGTGCCATCTTTTTCAACAGAATAGGTTGCCACACAGGTAAGATTGAATTCAACTGCTCCTGTTTCTTCCATCAGCTCCCTGCGGGCAGTATCCTCAGGTAATTCATTATCCTCTATATGCCCGCCGGGAATTTCCCAGGCAGAGCGGTCTCGATGCCTCACCAGAATCCACTTTCCATTATGACGTGCTGCAATAACCGAGTAGATCAGCCGCTCTTTCGGTTTATACACCGGATCATGGAACCTTACATTTGTCATTTGTTTATCTTATGCAGTTGCGAATGTAAGAATATTCATATAAACATAAATGACTATTTTTACATACAACTCAGCGATTAATGGTTATAATAATTACCCTTATAGTTCTTGAAATACTGATCATCCTGGTCCTGAAGGAATATTTCTATAATTCGTCAAAGCCTAAATTTTATATATCACTGCTTGCGCATAGTTTGCTGAGCATATGGTTATGGTTTGTTATAATCGTTTCTGTCTTTCATAAGGGTTTTTTTGATACTCCATGCAATATCTGGATGCACCTGAATATGGCAGGGATGTTTATTGCTGTAGGATTGCCAAGGATGTTATTATGCCTGATTCATTACACGGGCAAGCTGATAAGGAGCAGGAAAGGAGGTTATCTCAAAGGGCTGACACGGGCAGGACTTATTATATCTGCAATTATTATTTCAGTGATTGCACTCGGCACTTTTGTCGGGAAATTCAATATAAAAACCGAAGAGGTAACAATAAAGATCAAAGGATTGGATGAAGAGCTTGACAGCCTCAAAATAGTGCAGATCTCTGATCTTCATCTTGTTACATTTTATAAGCACCACAACCGGTTACTCAGTGTAATTGACAAAGTAAACAGCTTCAATCCCGATCTGATAATCAATACCGGGGATTTTGTCAGCTACGGCTGGAGGGAGTTTGAGAGAAATGATACGATACTTTCAAAAGCCCGGAGCAGGTACGGGAATTTTGCCATCCTCGGGAACCATGATATGGGTACTTACTATCCGGGTTTATCGGCAGAGGAAAGGAAGGTCATTGCCGCTAAAGTGAATGAACTGGCAACAAGTTCAGGGTATAATGTTCTTAATGATGAAAACGTGATTCTGAATATTAAAGGTTCTGAGGTTGCACTTATTGGAGTGGAAACATATGGCAGGCATCCCGATATAGTTCACAGCGACCCGGTTATAGCGGCTGAAGGTACTGACAGCGCTGATCTAAGGATCTTACTGGCTCACGACCCCAACCAGTGGAGGGAAGATGTTGCCGGAAAAACAGATATTGAGCTTACCCTTTCAGGTCATACCCATGGAATGCAGGTCGGGATTATTACAAAAAGGTTCAGTTGGAGCCCGTCAAAATACTTCTATCCTGAATGGAACGGATTGTTTTCAGAGGGGGATCAGTATCTGTACGTAAACCGCGGTCTTGGTGTTATGGGTGTTCCCTTCAGAATCTGGATGCCACCTGAAATAACCGTGCTTACATTAGTAGCTGATTAAATAAAGCAAGGCGGCCTGCAGATTCAGAACTTTGTTTATTCCATTATGAATGAATTAATATACAAAGTAGTTTTTTCACGGAGAAAATCAATAAGCATAACTGTTACCCCGGACAAAGGAGTGATTGTCAGGGCTCCGTACGGGGTATCATCAAATTCCATAGATAAATTTGTCAGGGAAAAGGAAGGCTGGATCCGAAAACATACTGATAAGTATTCAGGAATTACACGTTTAAATAACAATAAGAAATATATCGATGGAGAAACTCATCTTTTTATGGGTAAGGAATGCAGATTAAAAATCATTTACTCCACACAATTGTTTGTTAATCAATATGATAATATTATAGAGGTTGGCGCTGACGGGAAAGATGGCAGGGTAAAAATGATGCTTGACCGGTGGTACAGGAAAAAGGCAGGGGATTTTATATCCGGGAATATAAAAGAAATACTGAACAGATACAGTGATCATGGTTTTTTCCCGTCAGCTCTTGTTGTAAAGCCGCTTAAAAGCAGGTGGGGAAGCTGTACATCAAAAGGGAAGCTGACAATAAGCTCGGAGTTGATAAAAATCGATCCTGTATTTGCAGAATATGTGATCATCCATGAGCTGTGTCACCTTAAGAATCACAATCACGGCAAAGAATTCTACAGGCTTCTTGAAGAACTATATCCTGATTACAAAACAGTCAGAAAGGATCTCCGGAAATATATAACAAAGTAAGTATCAGAGTATGCTGTACTCCTGCCCTTTTGCGGGGATTTCGATATTTTTGAAACCTTCTTTCCGGAGTTCACCGGCATATTTCTGCTGGGTTTCGTATTCACCGTGCACCAGGAAAGTTTTTTCGATTGCCGTCTTTTCCTGGCACTTCAGAAAACCTATCATCTCCTTATAATCAGCATGTCCTGAAAAGGATTCTATTTTCCTGATATCTGCATTTACCTTGTACACAGTGCCATGTATTGAGACCTCTTTGGCACCTCCGAGAATACGGGCGCCAAGAGTAGCTGGTGAGCAATAGCCAACAGCCAGTACCGTATTCTTCGGATTTGAGATATTATTTGCGAGGTGATGCTTGATCCTTCCTGCTTCCATCATTCCCGAAGCAGAGATGATCACACAGGGTTTTTTGTGATCGTTCAGCTTTTTTGAATCCTCCGCCTTTGCTATATAAAACAGGCTGTTGAATCCGAATGGATCGGGGTCATTCTCCAGGACATCCCTGAATTCCTCATTGAAAAACTCGGTATGCATTCGGAAAACCGTGGTCGCATTGACTGCCAGGGGAGAATCTACATAAATATCAATTCTGGGCAGTCTGCCCTTATTAAAGAAATTGTTTAGCGCGTAAACAATCTCCTGTGTCCTTCCGACGCTGAACGCCGGGATTATCAGTTTACCGCCTTTATCAACACATGTGCTGATAAGCACTTTGAGGAGTTCCTCATCGGCTTCTCCGAAATCCTTGTGGAGCCTGTCACCGTATGTTGATTCCGTGATCAGCACATCAGCCTGAGGAAAAGGTGCCGGTTCGGCAAGTATTCTGCTGACCGGTCTTCCTATATCCCCTGTGAATGCAATCCTTTTGATCTGACCTTTTTCGATTATCTGAAGATTTGCCACGCCGCTTCCCAGCATATGACCTGTACTCGTGAACCTTACCTTTATGTTCTCATCTATTCTGAAATTCATATTTGCCGGGATTCCTATAAACTGCTTCATGCATGCGGCTGCATCTTTTTGAGTATATATCGGATTTACCAGGGGAAGCCCCTTTTTCGCGCGCCTTTTATTAAATGTCCGGGTATCATGCTCCTGAATAAAACCCGAATCAGCCAGCATTATTGCACAAAGGTCCCGGGTTGCATCGGTGCAGACCACCGATCCCCTGAAATCCCTGGTATACATATATGGAATAAGTCCCGAATGATCAATATGGGCATGAGTGAGTATGATGTGATCAATCATTTCAGGTTCAAAACCAAGCTCCCTGTTCATGCTGTCGGTTTCGAGTCCCTTGCCCTGGAACATACCGCAATCGAGAAGAAGCCTCTTACCCGTATCTGTGGTAATGAGGTATTTGCTGCCGGTCACTTCACGGGCAGCACCGAGGAACTTAATCTTCATAGCAAATCAGTTTGGATAAAGATAGCGAAAAAAATAGTTGAAGAGGGTTGAAGA
>CAZGGZ010000049.1:21998-23267 GCA_964525415.1 uncultured Rikenellaceae bacterium
GACAAACAGACAATCAGACAATGAGACAATCATATTCTGACTCCGATTATTGTGATATCGTCGACCTGTGGAAGAGAACCCTGCCATTTTGAAAGCTCAGCTTCAAGGATGTTCCTCTGTTCAGCCAGGGGCCTGTAGCAGATCTCCGAAAGCAGTTTCTTGAGATTTGATTTTTTGAATTTTGAGGCGTCAGGACCACCAAACTGATCACTGAATCCGTCAGAGAAAAGGTATATGGTATCTCCCTTTTCAACACTTATCGCGTTATTTGTAAAGGGAGTTTCTTCACCGTAGTAGATACCTATAGGCATCCTGTTGGCTTTGTATTCCTTGAACTCACCACCCTGGAACATGAAAAGAGGGTTATAAGCTCCGGCAAACTGCAGCTTCTTCCTTTCCTTGCTCAGGATACAGAATGATATATCCATTCCATCACTTGCTTCTCCTTCCCTTCCGGTCTGGTGGAGTGATTTCATGGTTTTATTACGTAATAGATTGAGGATTTTGTTTGCCTGGAGACTTCGGTTATTGGCCACTATCTCATTCAGTGTAGATATGCCCAGGGTGCTCATGAATGCTCCTGGCACTCCGTGACCAGTACAGTCGGCTACCGTAATGAATATCGATTTATCATCCTCGCCAATCCAGTAAAAATCACCGCTGACAATGTCCCTTGGTCTGAAGAAGATAAAATAATCAGAGAAATTGTTCCTGAAATGATCTTCCATCGGGAGCATAGCCAGCTGGATCCTGCTTGCATATTCAATACTTGAAGTGATCTCCTCTTTCTGGGCTTCAATTTCAGCGGTTCTTTCTCTTACTTTCTCTTCGAGTATCCTGTTCTTGTTCTGAAGCTGTCTTTCCCTGAAACGTACAAATATTGCTATCAGGAACAGCGCTGCAAAGCTTATAAGCAGATAAAACAGCATGGTCTGGGTGAAAGGAGCCTTGATTGTGAAATCAACCGATTGGGGCTGTCCGATATTTCCCCAGAGATCCTTTGCTCTTACCTGGAGAGTATAATCACCTGGTCTGGATATCGGTTTCTCATAGTGGGTTCTGACTGACCAGTGCGACCAGTCGGACATTTGCTTATTTATAAAATACTGGTACTGAGTGGTATTCTGTTTAAGGTATCCCGGTGCTATAATATCGAAGATGATCACATCGTCACCACGCTGGAATTTTATGTCGGTAAGGTTAAAGCTGGTGCCTCTTTCGTTGGATACATTTTTTATCAGGATATCAATAGCAGGAGTGATCTCAGCA
>CAZGGZ010000050.1:0-21916 GCA_964525415.1 uncultured Rikenellaceae bacterium
TTAAACCTGGAATTGTTGACCTCGCAGACATAGAGAGCACAGATTGACACAGAGTTGATGTGATTATACCCTGTCCTCAGATCTCTGAGCCCAGCGCCCTGCGCTTGACATACCGTCGCACCATCATACCGCTGTACCGTTCTTAATTCCACGAAACACAGTTCAGCACTCCTCCCTCCTTTGCAAGCTCAGTACATTTAACTGGGGCGACCACTTTCTTAAATCATAAAACCTGAAGGATCAACGTCTTGCAGGGTTTTTATTGTTTTTGTTGCTGCTCCTTCAGGATTCGCTATCCAATGGAACGCAGGAGGTAATCCACCGAAAACTTCAAATGTTAAAATAATCGAATTTCCCATTTATATGTTTGAAAAAATCACAATAGTGACTATTTTGCGCCTCTTTGTTAAGTCTACTATATCTAAAGCTAAATCGTATGAAGAAACTTATTCTGCTGATTGTTTTGTTCGTGTTTACAGGTGCATCCGCGCTTTTAGCACAGACAAAAGTCGTTACAGGGACAGTTACCTCAGCAGCAAAGGGGGAAGGACCCATTCCCGGAGTATCAGTAGTTGTAATCGGTACAACTGTCGGTGCGTATACTGACATAAACGGTAAATACACTCTGAATGTACCCGCTAATGCTACAAGGCTGAGCTTCACCTTTATAGGTATGAAAACACAGGAAGTGGATATTGCAGGTCAGAGTGTAATTGATATTGTAATGGCGCAGGATCTGCTGAATCTCGACGAAGTCATAGTAACCGGGGTTGCTGCAGGAACACCGAAGAAAAAGATGGCAGTGTCAGTTGAAAAAGTCGATGCTGAAAGACTTAAGGAGGTTTATGCAGGATCCGCATCTTCTGCCCTTCAGGGTAAAGTATCAGGACTTACTGTCATCAATGCAACAGGAGAACCCGGAAGCGCTGCCACTCTTCTTGTTCGCGGTGCAACACAGATATCCGGTTCACAGGCTCCTCTTATTATCCTTGATGGTGCTATAATGGAAGGCACGCTCGGTGATATAAACGTTGATGACATCGAATCAATTGAAGTTGTTAAAGGAGCTTCTGCTTCTGCTCTGTATGGTTCACGTGCAGGTAATGGAGTCATAGCAGTTACCACACGCCGTGGAAATACTCTTTCGGAAGGAAAGACCGAAGTGATATTCAGGAATGAATTTGGTGTAAACCAGCTGGCGAAGAAATATGACCTCGCCACCCATCATGCCTACGTTCTGGCAGGCGACCAGTCAGGCTATCCATATACAAGGTATGCAGGTGTGACATATCCTGCTGATTATCACGGTACTGAACAGGGTGTGACAGGAACAAGGGTACTTGAAGCAGATCAGTACATGGATAATGATTATGCTGTTCTATACGATCATGAAGATGCAATTTTCTCACAAAATGATTTCTTTACCAATTACATCTCTGTTGGTTCAAACCTTGGAAAGACAAACTTCCTGATCTCCTTTGAAAACAACGTTCAGTCAGGTCTTCTTATCGAGACCGAAGGTTACAAGAGAAACAGCTTCAGGCTGAATGTCGACCATAAGCTGTCTCCCAAACTCTCTGTTTCAGCAAGTAATCTCTATATCAAGTCGAGAACCCAGGACCCGGGTGGTGTCAACTCATATAACGGTGGTATGTTCTTTGACGTTCTCCTTACAGAACCTGATGTTGATTACTATTATCCAAATCCTGACAGGCAGCCCTATAATCTTCTGCCCAGCACATGGAACCTTGAGCAGGAGAATCCTGTATATCAGCTCTGGAAAACTGAAGATAACACAATCCGCAACAGGATTCTCGGTACATATTCGGCAAAATATAATATTACCGAATTCCTGAATGTGGAAGGCAAGTATGCATTTGAATATTCTACCGGTGAATACACCACATATGATCCCTATGACACTTATGTCCGTTCAGGGAATGTACCTGTATATTCACTCGGATCGCTTTACATGGCAAACACAACCCTCTTTTCAAGAAATGCACAGGTTACTGCCAACTTAAACAAGAAATTTGGTGACTTCAATGCAAGGGCTAAAGCGAGCTACCTGTTTGAAAAATCAGCTTATAACAGCAACAGCACCACCGGCTCTGACTTCGGACTTGCAGGAATCCCTTCATTTGATGCTATTTCAGGAAATATATCCTCCACCAGCTATAAGAATGCAATAATTGCTAAAAACTATTTCGGCATCCTTTATCTTGACTATAAAGACAAATACATCTTTGACGGTATGCTCCGCTATGACGGTTCCTCGCTTTTTGGTGCTGATGCCAGATGGAATCCGTACTACAGGGTATCTGCTGCTTACCGTGTAACTGAAGATCTCAAGATTCCCGGTATTCAGGAACTTAAGCTTCGGGTAGCATACGGAACCGCAGGGCAGAGACCCGGATTTGCCGATCAGTATGAAGTGATGTCAATTTCCTCAGGAAATGTTTCGAAAAGCCAGCTGGGTAACAGGCTTCTGAAACCTTCTCTTTCAAAAGAATGGGAACTGGGTTTGAATATTGATTTCCTCAACCGGTTCAGCTTTGATCTTGTCCGTTCGGAAACCAACACAACTGACCAGATACTCCCGGTACCTCTGGCAGTACAGTATGGCGGCTGGCCGGGACAGGTACAAAATGCAGGCTCCCTGAATTCAAAAGTATGGGAAGCTTCATTGAACGGTCAGATAGTAAGATCTGAAAATATCAATTACAATATTGGTTTTATTTTTGACAGGGTCCGCACAGAGATCACAGAACTTAATGTTCCTCCATACCAGACAGGCCCGCAGGGACAGGATGCATACAAGGCATTCTATATCCGTGAAGGAGAGGTCTTTGGAGCAATGTACGGCGCCGGATTCGTGAGAACGCTTGATGAGATGTCCGGACAGCTTGCTGATGCTAACCTTACTACAACATGGTGGGATGACACAAGCATCGATTCCTACACAGTTAACAGCGACGGTTACGTAATTGTAAAAGGGACAGAAGGGACTACTTCAGAAGCTCCGGTCAAAAAACTTGATGAAAATGGCAACCAGTGGTTCGGCAAGATCGGTAATTCAAATCCGAAATTCAACCTTTCCATGACCAACAACTTCAGCTACAAAGGATTCGGACTATATGCACTGGTTGCATGGAAAAACGGCGGAGATGTATATAACAAATCTGCACAGTGGCTGACACGCGACGACAGGCATGGAATGATGGACCAGTATGGAAAACCTGACTATCTGAAAAAGACCATCACTTATTATAAAGTCTTTTATGATGTCAATAACCAGAACGACTTCTGGGCTGAAGACGGAAGCTACCTGAAACTGAGAGAGGTATCTCTTTCATATAATATAACTTCCGAACGGCTCAGCGGATTCATGAAAGGCTACATCAAAGGGATCAAGCTTGCTGTAATCGGCAAGAACCTTTATACCCTGACAAACTATACCGGCTATGATCCGGAAGTAGGTACTACGAACGGCACCCAGTATTTTGCATACGATTTTATGGGATATCCGAATTACAGGTCGTATTCTGTGTCACTTGAGTTGAAATTTTAACGACTAAACTGATATGAAAATGAAAACATTAAGATATTTCCTGTTATTTTCAACCCTGGCGGCAGTCCTGATCTCAGGATGTGAAAGTCTGGAGGTAAAGAATGAAAATGACCCTGACTTTGAGACCGCTTTCTCCAATCCTTCCGATGTGAAAGGAGTTGCAGGATCTTTGATAAATGCCTGGTACATGATTACACAGAATTATGATGGCGTACCCTTAATGCTCTGGGTCGGTGCTGATGCAGGCACATGCTCATGGGGAAATGCCGCAATGCGTGATTTCAGCTATGAACCACGGATCGCATGGGATAATACCGCTGCTTACAGCAATGCAGTTACAAGTGAGAATAACTATAAAACGCTTTATTCGGTATTGTCATCTTCAAATGAAGTCCTGGGTAAGATTAAAAATGGCATGGTAATCACATCCGATGCAGGAACTGATGAAACATCTATGGTTGCAGCAGTTGCCCATCTGACACAAGGTCTTTCGCTTGGTTATATCGGTCTGGTCTACGATAAGTGTTTCATAGTTACTGAATACACCGATCTGACTAAAACCATTCCTGTATCACCCTACACTGATGCTATAGATACCGCAGTCGCATGCCTTGATAAGTGCATCGCCCTATGTGCAGCCAATGGATTTCCCCTGCCTTCAGACTGGATCCCCGGTTTAATAATGAATAATATGAGGCTCGGCGAACTGGCAAATACCGTTGCAGCTGCCCTTCTTTCGTATTCACCCAGAAATAAATCTGAAAATGATGCAGTTGACTGGGTTAAGGCAGGAATATATGCAAATAACGGACTCACATATGACTTTGCGCCTGTAATGGATGACATATCATGGTACAATACCTACGCAACATACGCAAATTACGGCGGCTGGGGTCAGGCTGACATGAGAATTGTCAACATGATGGATTCACGGTTCCCTGCACGCTGGACAGATGCCGGTACCTGGAATACAATTCCTGCACCTGTTACTTCACACACAGCAGGTATTGATGATCGTATATTTACCGATTTCGAGTTCCTGCAGTCATGTCCTTTCAGGGTTGAACGCGGCTACTATCATTTCTCATGCTACAGGTTCACCAGATATGATTACTACCTCTCAACATGGGTAACACCTCTGCCATGCTTCAGGAAAGCGGAAAACGACCTGTTGAAGGCAGAAGCTTTGATGCATCAGTCTAACCTGACCGGTGCAGCAGCCATTATCAATGCAGGCACGAGAGTCTCCCGCGGAGCTCTTGCCCCCATCGGTGCAACTGCAGATGCAATTGATGCAGCTATCTTCCATGAAAGGAATATTGAACTCTTCTGCACCGGTTTAGGTGTTGAATTCTTCACTATGCGTAAAGCCGATAAACTGCAGGCTGGCACTCCGCTTCACCTGCCGGTACCAGGTCAGCAGCTGGAAGTAAATATTATGGATTACTATACTTTCGGACCCGAAACTGGTGTTGCAGGACAGGATTATTCCAATGGCGGATGGTTTTAACAGCTTCTTTTTTATGCATGTTTCTTCCAGCCTTTGTATTTAAGATATGCTGTTATGGAAAGAGAAATAAGAATAAACAAAACAATATACACAAATGCCGGAACCGGTGCAGGATCGCCTCCTGCATATGAATGAAGTCCCGAGAGATAATAATTCACACCGAAATAAGTCATCAGTACAGATGAGAAAGAAAACAGCGACAATATGTTAAAGCTATAAATGTCCTTAAATCCCTGTATCTGGCGCGAATGTGTCACAAAAGCATATATTATTATGGTTATAAGCGACCATGTTTCCTTGGGATCCCATCCCCAGTACCTTCCCCATGATTCATTTGCCCATATCGCTCCAAGGAATGTTCCTATCGTCAGAAAATACAATCCCAGGGTAAGAGTTTTGAAATTTATTACCGTCAACTCATCTACTGTATCTGATATCCTTTCACGGTTACCGGTTCCTGAAAGAGAAATGAGGATGAGATTGATAATCCCGATAATTGCCCCAAGTCCTAAAAATCCATAACTGCCTGTTATAACTGATACATGAAGTGTCAGCCAGTAAGACTGAAGCACCGGCACAAGACTGGTTATTTCGGGATCCATGAAACTCATATGGGCCACAAGCAGGGTCAGACCTGCTAATACTGCTGTTGCAGGAAGCGTGAAAACCGATTTGCGATTGAAAATAAAACCGGCCAGAAGCGTGACCCATGAAATGAATATCATTGACTCGTAGCCATTGCTCATCGGTGAGTGACCTGAAATATACCACCTCAGGCCAAGTCCGAAAGTGTGAAGCAGGAAACCTGTTAAAAGAAGCCAGGTAAGAAGTCTAATCAGAAGTGCAATGTTTTTTCTTCCGCTTATAAGATTTGCAATCAGTATTATGAGCATTATCAGACCTGTACCGGCATAAAATGGGAACAGCCGTTCGAAAATGCCCATTCTGTAATAAACCACTTCAGCTTGTATTTTTAAATCTGAAGGAAGATTATAACCTGCAAACCTTTCCTGGTAATCCAATACCGATTCTGTTAACTGCCTGACCGCAGCATTATTGCCGGATTGAAGTGCTTCTGCCAGCAAGGGAATAATATTATGAAGATAAGCTGAATCCTCTCTGCTCATAGCAGTTTTAATTGCTTCATCAGGCGAGCCCCAGTTTCTGGTACCATCTTTAAGGGGGAACATTTTCAGAAAATTACCGCGGTAGATCATATAAACAATGTTTACCCTCTCATCAACCTTCATTATCTCCTTATCTTTTTTATCTCTTTCACCCGGAGATTTCTGGTATACAGCATCCACCTGTTCCGCCAGCTTGTAAGCACCTCTCCCTCTCATATCTACAAGGTCAGAAAAAGCAGCCAGGTTGTTGTTTATTCCCAGGCTCTTCTGCAAGTCCTTGTTTGAAACCTTTATCAAAGGAACATCCTGCCAGTTAGCGAAATCAAGAAAGAGCCCCAGAAATACCTGCATCGATGTATTTCCTTCAAATTTGTTTTCCCTTGCAACCTTACGCAGAATGTCGTTACTTAAGGCAAATAATGGCTTTGTCCGGCCTTTCTGATCCTGGACAAGAATCTTACCTAACTCATCAGAGCTTTCTTTGTCAGGAATAAAATTCTGACTAAAGGAAGGCGAAAGACCAGAAACTATGAGAATAAAGAAGAGTGTAATTGCGCCTCTGCGCAAGGAGGAGCTCCATGCTGAAGGTTCAATATTCCTGAATGATGATGATCTGATGACCAGTGAAAGAATAATGAAAAGGAATAACAGACCATAACCTGTATAAGTCACCATCATACCTGCCATATCATGGTTGACAGAAAGAACCGTTCCCTTTTCATCCTGGTCAAAAGATGACTGGTAAAACCTGAATCCCCTGTATTTCAGGATATTGTTCATAAAGATCTGAGATGGTTTTTCTGTACCCTTTTCAGTATCGGTTACTGTAACATCACTCTTGTATCCTGAAGGGCTGGCTGATCCCGGGTAGCGTTCAAGGATAAAGTCGTTAAGCCTCAGCTCAAAGGGAAGCTTTTTTATTCCTGATCCGTAGGATATCTCAAATTCATTTCCTCCCATTCTGATTGAAGCCACTGAAAAATATTCTTCCTGCCGGTCCCATACATAAACTGTTTTTGTTTCATTTCCGCCTGAAAGGTCAAAAACCAGGGCATTCTGTCCTGTATTCTGCTGTTCAGGATCGGCAGCAGCCGGTATGATTTCGCCGGCTGGCGACAACGCTCTTGGCACTATCCTCAGGTCCCGGACAATAATAACCTGCATCAACTTCAAAGACATTTCCATACCGGGATCTGAGACAGCGGTTTCATCGCTCATCATACTCCTCATACTGAGTCCGTACTTTGACTTGATCAAAAAATTACCTGAATCCAACCATATTTTCACATCAGTCTCCTCCGGACTTTCAAATCCGATAGTAAAATCAAAAAGCGATTGTGATTCCCCTCTTCTCAAAATCAGCTGAACTCCCCTGCCTATTTCTCTTGTTACAAGCAGCGAAACTACAGGGTCGCCGTCTGGACTATCTTTAATTGATTCAGCAGCATTGGGTATGAAATCTGAAAGGATCAGTTCATAGTCTTCGTTTCCGTCATTTATGGTTCTGCTGTGTTTACGTGATGATAAAGAGGATATGTTAAGCAACCTGGTGTCTTCCGCAACAATTTCCCCTTTATTATCTTTTACCCTGATGCTTAAATAATTATCATTCGAATAGCAGGCATTTTCTGTTTCTCCTTCGCGGATATGTATTGTCCCTTCCCACCCTGTATATCTTGTTATTCCGGCACCTGTGATCATGAGGAGAAATGAAAGATGAAAAAGAGCGACAGGCAGCTTGTTTTTCCTGAACAGTTTATGAATTATCAGCTGACCTGTAAGATTGGCAGCAAGAAGCACCATGATCAGTTCAAACCATCTTGTATTATAAACCAGACCATATGATGCGGAAGAGCCGAAGTCATTTTCAATGAATGTTGCTATTGCCATTGCAGCGGCAAAGACAAAAAACAATATTCCCATGAATACTGGTGAAAAAAGGAACCTGATTGTCTTCATGGTATTAATTTTTACAGGCTTCATTCTTCCGATTCACTATATCCTGACATAATGCTCCTGAAAATTGATCCCGTCGAAGGACCTATTGTACAGGTATAAATATGTATTATCAGGAACAGTGAGATAAAGAATCCCAGTATGATATGGAGTATGTCTGAAAAAATATAGAAGCCTGTCCCGAAAGTACTTATGATCTTCATATCCGGGAAAAGCATAATAATTCCTGATAGAATAAGCAGAGGCAGAGCTGCATACATTACGAGCACATATGATACTTTTTCCAGTGGATTGAATTTGTTCCCGCTTGTCACAGGGAAAGGTCTTTTCTCCTTTCTGAACATCCCCCACACGAAATACTTTAGCTGAATCCCTGAATCCGGAAAGATATCCTTACTGCTGATCCTGTAGTGCTTTCCGTTATCCGAAATGATATTCCCTGCGACGTAAGCCATATAGCTGATTGTAAGTATTATAGCACAAACATCATGCAATCGTACAGAACCCGGGAATAATGCAATCAGAAATTGATTATCCGGGCTTGCAAACTGCATCAGGGCCCCTGTCAGGATCAGGATCAGTATCAATATTGCATTAACAAAATGCCATAGCCTGATCCATAGCGGATATAGATACATATTCTCCTTATTATGATTTACTTTCTTATTATTCTGAAAAGAATATGAATACCAATGACTGCCATTAATGCAGTAAAGAATGTCAGTATTGCTTTATCCAGGGAACTGTTCCTGTTTGGACCTGTAAGACTCAGACCATTCATAATAACATCGCTGTTAAGATCCCGGTCATTCGTATTATCAGTTTTAATCATGAGTAAGGAAGCCATTTCTTCTACATCTTCAGTGTGACATTTTCTGCAATCCCTTAAGGCTGCCTCCTCAGGCATTACATAATGAGGCACCAGTAAGTTTTCATTGGCTTTTGTATGACAATCAATGCATCTTACACTCTTAAAGTGCGTTGACTGGTGAGGAAGCCATTTATGCACTTTTGAGAGCTTTATTTTCTTACGGTCTGAAAACCGGCTGAACCTTTCATAATCAGCATGGCAATCCAGGCAAATTGCATTATCATATATCACAGTTTCTTTAATGTCCTTACTATGTCTGGCTGTTAACCTGTAACCATGCGGATCGTGACATTGCCAGCAGTTGAATCCTTTTTCCTCAAGCCTGAAATGGATACTCTTCCTGAATTCAGCGTCAATATCTTCGAATTTGAATACTGCATAGGCAGCATCACCTGCATGGCAATCAAGACAATTGAATTGGGGCAGACTCTTTAACTCTTCAGAATGCGGGAACTCCTGATAACGGGAAGAATGGCAATCCGTGCAACTGAAACTCTTATGATTAGATGAATAAAAATGATCCCTGACAAGAATCCCTTCCGGATCCATGATTCCTTTTAGCAGCTTGCCGGTAACATCATCGGTATATTCGTACTTGTTAAGGGTGTGGCAGCTAAAACATTGTTCGTTCTCTTTTGCAAAAGGAGAGACATATTTAATTTTATCCTGTACTGATTGTTCTTCCGTATCAACTGCATTTGCAGAATAAGGGAAGAAGAATGATATAATTAACAGCAATTTTGAAAGTAAATATCTCATAGTCAGAATTTGTAAGAATTATCTTCAATCAGTTTGTCTGCAATTCTCCTCCTGGAGTTTTTCACATTAATACCCCTCACCAGGGTAAGATCGTCAATAGCTTTAATCAGTGCCGGAGCCTTATCCTCAGGTGCAAAAGAATATACAGCATCATATGCCGATTTCCTTATGATCTCAGCTGTATCATATATATTCACATCAAGAATATCCTTATAGACGGAGATATTCTCTTTCATATTTTCCAGTTTAGCCACCCTGAGAAGAAGAGATTCAGAAACATATGTTTCCATCATCATATCGGCAATATTGTTAAGCACTTCCTGCTCATTCATAAGGCTTTTTTCAAA
This sequence comes from uncultured Rikenellaceae bacterium, assembly GCA_964525415.1. Lineage (GTDB taxonomy): Bacteria > Bacteroidota > Bacteroidia > Bacteroidales > VadinHA17 > LD21. The sequence continues at coordinate 10,142 of CAZGGZ010000050.1, forward strand.
TTGCTTTACAGCTCCGTGTATGCAAAGCAGGATCACCTTCTTGAGATTATCTGTATATCTTGTTTTTTCTGCAAAATAGTTCTCTCCCTTTATCTCACCGCACGTGATCTTATCAATTCCGTTAAATAGTGCTTCAGCCTTGCTGAACAGGTCGAAATCACCTTTCATTGCTCTTTTCATTGCGGTATCGACGACCAGAAGACGGTTTATTTCATTAGTACCTTCGAATATCCTGTTTATTCTTGAGTCACGGTAACATCTTTCCACATCCATCTCTGCTGAATAACCCATGCCGCCATAGATCTGAACTGCTTCATCAGCTACAAAATCAAGCATTTCCGATCCGAAGACTTTAAGTATTGCGGCTTCAACTGCATAATGGCTTATAGCTTCAATTGTTGCACGCCCGGTATCCCCGCAATCTGCTTTTAGCTTGTTAATCATATCATCAATATCCATGCTTACCCTGTAGACAGCTGATTCTGCAGCAAATAATCTGATGACCTGTGAGGCAAGCTTGTGCTTGATCGCCCCAAAAGTTGATATCAGAACTCCGAACTGCTTCCGTTCAGTTGCATATTTTACTGAGTCGGTAATTGCCTTTTTGGCGGCACCAAGAACATTTGCTCCCAGTTTTATCCTTCCCATATGCAGAATGCTCAGCGCAATCCTGAAACCTTCTCCTCTCTTTCCCAGGAGGTTCTCAACAGGTACTCTTACATCGTTATAATATATCTGGGCAGTCGATGAACCCTTGATTCCCATTTTATGCTCATCTGGTCCTATTACAACACCGGGCAGTCCTGTTTCCACAATGAATGCGCTCAAAACCCTGTCAGTGTCTATCTTGGCAAAGACCACCTGTGTGTCAGCGAATCCTGCATTGGTGATCCACATTTTCTGTCCGTTCAGGATATAGTGCTTCCCCTCTTCCGACAGTTTTGCATTTGTTTTCCCGGAATTGGCATCACTGCCTGCTCCTGGCTCCGTGAGGCAATAAGCTCCCAGCAATTCTCCCGATGCCAGCTTCGTAACATAACGGTCACGCTGGTCTTTATTACCGTAATATAAGATCGGTAAAGTACCTATACCGCAATGTGCCATGAAAGCAACTGAAAATGAAAATCCCGCTCCTGTTGTTTCCGCAACAAGCATCTGGGTGACAAATGACTGTCCAAAGCCTCCGAATTCTTCAGGTACAGAAATTCCCATCAGACCAAGTTCCCCTGATTTCTTAAGTATCTGCTTCATCAGATCCCTGTCACATTTTTCAAGATCTGCCATCCTGGGATAAACCTCAGCTTCGAGAAAATCGCGGCATGTCTGTGCGATCATACGTTGCTCCTCATTGAATTCCTCAGGTATGAATATATCTTTTGGTTCTATATTGCTTACCAGGAATTCACCGCTTTTCAGGATTCGTCTTTCCATATTATCTTTTAATAATTTATTATTCAATCGATTGCGCAATCAGCTCAGCAATATCCAGATTCTTTATCTCATTCTCCTTATTCTTATACTTCAGACCATCCGTCATCATTGTCATGCAGAACGGACAGGCTGTCGCTATCACAGATGCACCTGTTCCAAGAGCATTTTCAGTTCTTTCAATAAAAACTTCTTTGTCTCCTTTTTCTGCTTCCTTGAACATCTGTGCTCCCCCGGCGCCGCAGCAGAGGGCAAAGCTGCGGTTCTTTTCCATCTCCCTGTAATCACCTGTCAGCCTGTTAAGCATGGACCTGGACTCGTCATAAATATTATTTGCCCGTCCAAGGTAGCAAGGATCATGATATGTTATTGAAATGTTCTTCAATTTTTCTTTATCAATCTTAAGCCTGCCTTCATCAATGAATTTTTTCAGAAACTGAAGATAACTGATAACTTCAAATTCTCCTCCCAGATCGGGATATTCATTTTTAAAAACGTTGAAGCAATGGGGACAGGTTGTAATTATTTTGCTGACCTTATATTTTTTAAGTATATCTATTACCTGCATAGCCTGCATCTGAAAAAGCATTTCATTGCCTGCACGCCTCGCAGGATCGCCTGTACAGGTCTCTTCCTTCCCCAGAACCGCATAATTTACTTTCAGATGTGCAAGTATCCCGGCAAATGCCCTGACAACTTTCCTATACCTGTCATCAAAAGCTCCGGCACAGCCTACCCAGAAAAGGAACTCAGGTTTCTCTCCTCTTGAAAACATGTCTGACATTACCGGCACCTCTGATTCAATATCCTTTGCCCATAGCAGCCTGTCCTCAGATGAATACTGCCATGGCGCTCCGTTGTTTTCAATATTGCTGAACATAGATTTCAGTCCCCCGGGAGCTGAAGCTTCCTCCAGCACCAGGTATCTTCGCATATCTACGATCAATGAAGGCTGATTAATATTTACCGGACATTCCATCGCGCAAGCATTGCATGTGGTGCATGCCCAGAGCTCCTCTTCCGAAATATAATCTCTCAGTAATGAACGGCTATCATTAAAATCCCTGCCGTTTCTGATCATCAGCGGACCTTTTTCCTTCATTCTTGCCCTGAGATCCATCATGATCTTCCTTGGCGATAATTTCTTGCCTGTAATATTCGCGGGACATACGGATGTGCACCTTCCGCATTCGGTGCATGACAAAGAATCAAAATAATTCTTCCATGTGGCATCTTCGGCATCCTTTATTCCAAATCTCTCAACAGGCAGGTCTGCAGGTGCAGATGCACCAGGATCAAGCATCAGTTTTACCTCCCTGGTTATGTTGTCCATATTTGTCAGCTTACCAAGAGGGTCAAGCCGTGATAGAAAGACATTTGGCACCGACATAAAGACATGAAAGTGCTTCGAATATGGAAGGTAGTTGGCAAAAAAGAAAATTAGAAGGATATGAGTCCACCATGATGCTTCATACATTATTCCATAGGTTTCTGCAGAAAGAGGTATCAGGTTTATGAGTATCCTCGCCACCGGATAAATACCGTTGATTGAATTTCCTGTAACTTCCATGCGGCCAAGATATCCCATATTCACGGTCAGAAGGGAGATCATTAACAGGAGTATCAGGGTCAGGGCAGCTGCGGCATCTATATGGGATTTTTTCTTCATTTCAATTCCTTCAAACCTCCTGATATGAAAGAACAGGCGGCGTGAAAGAAAAATGATTATTGAGATTGCCACAAGCAGTGCAAAGATATCCCCTGAAGCCATAATTATATCATGAACAGGGCCCAGAAATTTCAGGGATTTTTCTGCTCCTGTCAATCCATCGATAACCATTTCGATGCTCCCCAGAATTATCACACAGAAACCCCAGAATACAAGTGCATGAAAGAATCCCACAACCGGTCTCCGGAATATTTTCGTCTGTCCGAAAGCCACCTTCATCATAATGCCGAACCTTTTGCCTGATTTTTTCACAGGGAATGCAGCCCTTGTAAACCTGAAATATTTAACAAGGTTATTGATAGTGTAAAAGAATACTCCGAATGTTATCAGAAGGATGGTTGCAAAAATTATTTGTTTAATCATTGCCAATAAAAATTTCTTGCCGCTAAGACGCTAAGGCGCAAATCTAGCTTCGCGCATTGAGGGCATTTTTATTATTTTCTTTTTTCCTTAACAGCTTCGACAAGTTTCGGAAGAACTTTCATTGCATCGCCGACAATACCGTACTGGGCAGTTTCAAATATGGGAGCATCCTTATCGTTGTTTATTGCAACGATATATTTTGAAGAGCTTACCCCTGCCAGGTGTTGTGTTGCGCCTGAAATACCCACTGCAATATAAAGGTTAGGCGCGATGATTTTCCCGGTCTGTCCTGTATGTTCTTCATGAGGCCGCCATCCCTCATCGGAAACGGGACGCGAACAGGCTGTTGCTCCTCCGAGCACATCTGCCAGTTCTACCAGCGGAGCCCAGTTATCAGGTGATTTCATGCCTCTGCCGCCCGAGACAACTATCTCAGCATCAGTCAGCAATATCCTTCCGGACTGCTTCTGTACATCTTTGACCTTTGTTGTGACCAATGAACTATCAACATTTACAGTCAGCTTTTCAATAGTTGCATTATCCTGTGTTTCGATCAGCTCAAATGAGTTCTGTGCCAGAGTAAGTATCTTAATATCTGACTTTAATACAACATGTGCAAAAGCATTTCCCGAATATGTTCTCTTATAGACCGTGAACGGATTTGTGCTGACAGGCAGTCTGCTCACACCTGATCCGACACCTGCCTTAAGTCTGACTGACAACCTTGGAGCTATAGCCTTCCCGGTATTATTGTTCGAGATTATGATCACAGATGAGCTCTCTTTTTTTGCCACATCTGAAATGACACTGGTATAAGCCTGATTATCCAGCGCCGAAAGCAATTCATTTTCAACACTGACAATTTTCACGGCTCCGTATCTTCCGAGTTTTTTCAGCTCCTGGTCCTCTGCTTTGCCGATTGACAGGGCAATAACTGAGGAGTTGATCATTTTAGCCACTTCCGAGGCATAAGAGACAAGTTCGAATGAAAGCTTTTTGAATTTTCCGTCCCAATTTTCCGTAAAAACTAAAACTGACATATAATTAATAGTTAATCTTATTAATACTCAGATGATTTTTGCCTCGTTCTGAAGCAGATCGATCAGTTGTCCCGGATTCTCGGGATCTATAAATTTGCAGGCTGACCTGGGCGCCGGTTTTTCAAATACCTTTATTTCGGTAAGAGGTTCCGAAGCAACAGGTTCAAAAACTTTTACCGGTTTTGTCCTGGCCATCATAATACCTCTCATAGCTGCAATCCGCGGTTCTTTGGCAATACCTTTCTGCACTATTGCTACAAACGGGGCAGGTACTGAAGCTATCTCTTTTCCTCCGTCGATTTCACGGGTAAGCTCAGGCTGTCCGTTTTCGATTTTTATAGCCGAAACTGCCGAAACCGATGGGATTCCAAGGAATTCCGAAATCATTCCGCCTACCAGGGATCCGTTAAAATCGCTTGATTCAATACCGCACAAAATAATGTCGAACTGTTCTTTCCTGATAACTTCCGCCAGCTGGAACGCAGTAAAATAAGCATCCGATGATTCAGCATTGATCCGTATTGCGTCGTCAGCTCCTATAGCGAGGGCTTTGCGTATTGTCGGTTCAGATGAGACTGGTCCGACATGGGCTACAGTCACGGATTTGATCCCGCCGGAAGGATCATCCTTGAGCTCAAGGGCTCTTGTGAGAGATAGTTCATCCCATGGATTTATTACCCATTGGATACCAGTCACATCAATGGATGTTTTTCCTTCATTGAATTTGATCTTGGTTGTTGTGTCAGGCACATTGCTGATGCATACCAGAATTTTCATTTAACCTATTTTGATTTTGATCTTTAGTATTCAACACATTACCGGAATAATAGCCAGGTCAGAGGCGGCAAATATAACAATTTATGGTTCAGTTTCAAATCATGAATATATGATTTTTTGAATATGTTCGAAGCCTTGTTATTAAATATCTGGCTAATTGACAGTCTTTTACATAAAATAAATATTATCATTCCCGGTGTCGTTCGAATTAATTACTTTAAAGTTCAGGGCGTGCATTAAAAGAAATAGAAATATATAGATTAAATTCGCCCCGCCGGAAATAAAAAAGCCGGCAGAGACATTTGAATAAAAGCATTAGGAATTATATTGCTGTTGTCCTGGCAATGATCTTCTGGTCATTCTCATTTATCTGGTTTAAGATAGCCAATGAGACCTACATGCCGCTGACAATCGTTTTTGTACGTCTTATCATTGCTGTTTTTTTACTGACAGTATTTCTTTTCCTTACAAAAGGCTTCATGAAAATACGAAAGGAAGACAGGAAGCTTTTCCTGCTTCTGGCATTTTTAGAGCCTTTTCTCTATTTCCTTGGCGAAAGCTACGGACTTACATACGTCTCAGCAACAGTAGGTTCAGTTCTTATTTCAACAATTCCGGTAATTGCAACGCTGGGTGCATGGATAATTTTCAGGGAGAGGCTTAGGGCAATCAATTATGCAGGCATTATATTGTCATTTATCGGGGTGCTGGTTTTCATAATAAATAAAGACGGGTCAGTTTCTTTCAGCATCAAAGGACTGGCTCTTCTTTTTCTGGCTGTCTTTTCAGCAGTGGGCTATAACCTTACTTTAAGCAGGCTGGTGGGAGCATATAGCCCGGTCTTTATTGTGCTGGTACAGAATATTATCGGATCAGTTCTTTTTCTGCCGGTCTTTCTGATTACCGGTTTTAAGCAGTTCATCAATACTCCTTTTGTTTTGAAAAGCTTTATACCCATTCTTGAGCTTTCGGTTTTTGCTTCATGCGGAGCTTTCATACTTTTTGCATATTCAGTCAGATTTATGGGAATAACAAAGGCAAATGTCTTCACAAACTTCATCCCTGTTTTCACTGCCATTTTTGCTTTTATGATCCTGGGAGATAAGCTGACTTTTCAGAACATAACCGGAATGCTGGTCGTGATAGCCGGTATATTCATGTCACAGATCAACGGCAGACAGAAAAAGACGGATGATGGGCTGATCCTGACAGGAAAAACGGCCTGATACTAAATTACGCTATCCAGCCGTTTAATTAAAATCCTGCTATATTTGAGACAGTTACGAAATATGGGTAAAAGGATCATATTTTTTATTCTGCTGATTGTTCCTGTAATGGCTTTAAAAGCCCAGACGGGAGGCGATAATATATATGAGTTCCTCAATTTGACTCATTCCGGACTTGTTTCATCCGTCGGAGGTTCAAATGTATCTCTTAACTCGGATAATCTTAATCTAGCTTATCACAATCCGGCTTTGCTCAATTCAAACATGAATAAAAATGCTGCATTGAATTATGTAAACTATTTTGCCGGAGTTAATTATGGTCTTGCAATGTACTCGCAGTCCTTTGAAGAGATCGGAAGTTTTGCGGCGGGAATTACCTACCTGAATTATGGTTCTTTCAGTGAAGCTGATGCATCTGGTGTAATAACCGGTTCATTCACTGCCTCAGAATATGCGTTTTCAATGATCTATTCCAGGGAAATTGATACTCTTTTTTCAGTTGGTATCAATTTCAAGCCAGTTTTATCACACCTGGAAAGATACACTTCATTTGGATTTGCTTTTGATTTCGGAGCAGGTTACCGGAACCGGTCAGGTCTGTTTTCGGCAGGACTGGTGATAAGAAATGTCGGGCTTCAGGTGACAAAATATGCAGGTGAAGAACGTCAGAAACTTCCATTTGAGATCCAGGCCGGATTTTCGCAGAAGCTTGCACATGCGCCATTCCGTTTTTCACTCACCCTGAAGCACCTTGAAAAATATGACCTCACATATCAGTATAATGACAATGATACATCTTCAGTAAAAAAGAATTTTCTTCAGTCTTCTGAATTTCTTGAAAATATGATGAGGCATGTTGTTGTCGGAGTGGAACTTATCCCGCACAAGAACTTCTATTTCAGCACAGGATTCAATTACCAGAGACGACGTGAGCTTCAGGTGGAATCAAAGATCTCCACAGCAGGATTTTCATGGGGATTCGGCATCACAACTTCGTATCTGAATATTGAATTCGGAAGGGCAACCTATCATCTTGCCGGGTCCTCCAGCCATATATCGCTGATCCTTAAAACCGACCGGATATACAACAGGTTCCGGGAATAATGGTTTTGTTTTTACAGCAGTAATCTGTAACTTTATATTTTATTACCCCCCACCCCCACTGAAGGGGGGATGGGGGGTCACTCTATATGAAAAAGAAGCTTATCATAGCCATTGACGGGTATTCATCCTGTGGCAAGAGTACTTTTGCCAGGACAATTGCCAGGGAGCTGGGTTACCTTTATATCGACAGCGGGGCAATGTACAGGGCTGTCACGCTCTATTGCATGAGAAGGAATTTTGCCGGAAGCGGTATTACAGATGAAGCTGGCATAGTTTCTGAACTTAAGGATATCCATATAGAATTTGTGTATAATCCGGATATCGGTGAGTATGAGACCTTTCTGAACTCTGAAAATGTGGAGAGAGAGATACGGGGAATTGAAGTTTCCGCTCAGGTCAGCAGAATAAGCCAGATACCGGAAGTCCGCTACAGAATGGTGGAACTTCAAAGGCAGATAGGTGTGTTCAAATGTATCGTAATGGATGGCAGGGATATAGGTACTATTGTATTCCCTGATGCTGATCTTAAAATATTCATGACAGCTTCTGTTGATATAAGGGCAAAAAGAAGATTCGATGAACTGAAAGCCAAAGGTCTCAATATTGACTTTGATGAGATTCGCAGGAACATAGTTGCCAGGGACATAACGGATGAGAACAGGGATATAAGCCCTTTGCGGAAAGCCGAAGACGCGATTGTACTTGACAACAGCAGGATGACGGTTGAAGAGCAGATGGCCTGGGTCCGCCGGATAATTGAGGAGAAGATAAATGGTAGCTGAGATTGATAAAAGATCTGGTTTTTGTTTCGGGGTCCAGAATGCTGTTGAGGTAGCAGAAAAAGCCCTTTTGAGGGGAGAAAAAGTATTTTCGCTTGGTCCGATTGTGCATAATGACAAGGAAGTGGAACGCTTATCAGCTCTCGGACTTGTTTCAATTGATTATGAACAGTTCAACAAGCTTAAGAACTGTAAGGTTCTGATAAGAGCACATGGTGAACCGCCTGAAACTTATTATACAGCTGAAAAAAACAATATTGCCATTATTGAAGCAACCTGTCCTATTGTCAAGAAACTGCAGTCAAGGATCAAGGATATCTGGCTCAATACCAGGGAAAATAACGGACAGATTGTAATATTCGGAAAGGCCGGGCATGCTGAAGTAGTTGGTTTACTGGGACATACAGAAAATGAGGGAATCCTTGTCTCCGGACCTGATGATCTTGGCAAAATAGATATAACAAGACCAATAAACCTGTTTGCCCAGACAACAATGAGCATCAGTGATTATCACAGTTTTGTTGAACTGCTGCGTTCCGAAATGATAAGGAAAGGAACAAGCGATCCCGGTGAATTGCTACATGTCAACAATACTATCTGCGGACAGGTTTCAAACAGGGAACCTCATCTGAAGGCTTTTGCACGGAAGCATGATGTTGTGATTTTCGTAAGCGGCAGAGAGAGTTCAAATGGTAAAATGCTCTATTCCGTCTGCAAAAGCATAAATCGGGATACCCATTTTGTTTCTTCCCCGGAAGAAATAGACAGATCATGGTTTACTGGCAAGAAATCTGCAGGGATATGCGGAGCAACATCAACACCAAAATGGCTGATCGAGAAGATTTACGAAATTATCCTGGAAATATGAAGTCATCTAAAGTCTGGTTCACCAACCTCAGAACAAAACCTTCCCAGAACCTTCTTAAAAAACTTGAGAATCTTATTATCAGGGCAGGTATTGAAAAAATCGATTTCAGGAAAAAAATGACTGCAATAAAAATTCATTTCGGTGAGCCCGGCAACCTGGCATACCTGAGACCAAACTATGCAGCTCATCTTGTTAAAATGCTTAAATCAAGGGAGGCTATCCCTTTTTTAACTGACTGTAATACACTATATTATGGCAGACGTTCAAACGCTCCCTCCCATCTTGAGGCAGCTTTTGAAAACGGGTATAATCCTCTGGCAACAGACTGCCCGGTCATAATAGCTGATGGCATTAAAGGAACCGAATACCGCGAGATAAGCATTAACCTTGATCTTTGCAAAACGGCTAAGATAGGATCTGCCATTGCTGATGCCGACATAATAATCACAATGAATCACTTTAAAGGTCATGAACTGACCGGTTTTGGCGGCGCACTGAAAAACCTTGGTATGGGATGTGCTTCCGTTGGGGGTAAACTTTTCCTTCATTCGGGATCGTCACCAAAGATCCATGAAGAGAACTGCACAGGATGCAGAATATGCGAGAAATATTGTGCCCATGATGCAATCAGAGTCGGACCCGACAAAATAGCACATATCGATTATGAAAAATGTGTGGGATGCGGACAGTGTGTAGCTGTCTGCCAGTATGATTCAGCAAGGGTAGTCTGGAAGAATGCTTCAGATATTGTATGCAAAAAAGTATCTGAATACGCTTATGCCGCAATCCTGGATAAGCCTTCGTTTCACATTAATTTCATTATTGATGTTTCACCCAATTGTGATTGCTGGGATGTTAATGATTATCCTGTCGTTGCCGACATTGGTATTGCTGCCTCATTTGATCCTGTAGCCCTTGACCAGGCAAGCGCTGATATGGTTAAAGCGGCTCCGGCTCTTCAGGGAAGCAGGATCTGCAAGGATTATGATCATGGCGATCTCAGGGATAATGACAAGTTCAAGCTTACACATCCCGATACTTTCTGGCAGGCAGGAATTGAACATGCCGAAAAAATCGGCCTTGGAAATATTTCATATAACCTGATTAGCGTATGAATCCTAAAGTAAAAACAGCACGTCTTTCAATTATTTCAAATACTCTATTGATAATAATGAAAGTTGTTGTCGGGATTTTAAGCGGTTCCGTGAGTATAATCTCCGAAGCCATCCATTCTGCCATGGACCTGGTTGCAGCTTTGATAGCATTCTTCTCGGTGAAGGTCTCAGATAATCCGCCGGATTCAAAGCATCCGTACGGACATGGAAAAGTCGAAAATATTTCAGGGGTCATTGAGGCGGTTCTGATCTTTGCAGCAGCTGCAATGATTATTGCAGAAGCGATTAAAAAGCTTCTTGGTGAAGAGATCGTTCTCGAAAAACTCTGGATAGGTTCGATTGTGATGGGGATTTCAGCAGTTGTCAATATTTTTGTTTCCAGAAGGTTGTATAAAGTGGCCCGCGAAACCCATTCAGTAGCTCTTGAAGCCGACGCACTTCACCTGAAAACAGATGTCTACACATCAGCAGGAGTTGCAGTTGGACTGATACTGATCCTGGTTACGGACATAAAATGGTTAGACCCTGTTGTTGCTATCCTGGTCGCTTTATTCATTATCATGGAGTCCTGGGAACTTCTCAGGCGCGCTTTTTGGCCGCTTCTTGATTCAGCCTGGGGTGAAGATGAAATAGATGAGCTTGAGAAAAAACTTAATGATATGGGAGTTAATTATCATGATCTCAGGACACGTAAAGCAGGCAACTACAGGTTTATTGATATCCATGTGGAGATACCGCAGGAAGAGTCAGTCGGGAATGCCCACAGGTACTGTGATCACATAGAGGATGAACTGATGGCTGCCTATGAGAATCTTTCAGTTACAATACATGTGGAGCCAAGGTAAAAAAAACCCGCTGTCGTCCCTAAATTACAGGGACTTCAGCGGGAGGAGCCAGGGTGATATAAATCCCGGTTCTATAGTAATTTAAAATATAAACCTTATTGAAAGGGCGCCGCCGTCAGCCCAGAATCCTGAATATCCCCAGAGATTAAAGGATGGTTTCCAGTCGAGTCCTATATTTATAGGCACTTCACTGAAGCTATATTCCAAACCCAGTATCCCATCTATTCCTATAACAGTATAGCCTACATCAGGATCTCCCCATGGTGCATAATCTCCGTTCCAGAAACCGATGTGTCCGCCGAATCCAAAATACCACTTCAATCTCTCTGCATTGAAAGCCTGGTTATGGATTTCGTAAAGGCCGGTGATCTCAAACCCTCTCCACCTGGTAGCGAGCAGAAACTCAAGTGCCGACTTCTGGCTGATGAACTGTTTTACAGTCAGCCCCTGGTTAAAGCCTGCTCTAACCCCAATCCCTGTTTTGTAATCCTGTGCATTAAT